>NZ_QKSJ01000004.1:0-261231 GCF_003234135.1 Curtobacterium sp. MCPF17_018
CCCCACTTCCCCGCTTCCCCACGAACGGGCGAAATGCCGACGTGCCCAAGGGGGACACTCCGGCATTTCGCCCGTTCGTGGGGAAGCGGGGAAGTGGGGAAGTGGGGAAGCGGGGAAGCAGGGAAGCGTGGCGCGGGTGGAGGGCGCACTTGCCCGTGGCTAGGCCATGTCGCCGGCGGTGATGGCCTCCGCCTCGACGCGCTCCGGCTCGGCACCGTCGTCGACGCGGCGCAGGACCCTCGTGGTGCAGAGGATCACGACGAAGGCGACCGCGACGGACGCGCCCGCGAAGACGTACGCCGCCGAGGGCGAGTACGCGTCGGCGAGCAGGGTCGCGACGGGCGGGGCGATGGCGCCGCCGATGAACCGGACGGCGGAGTAGGCGCTCGAGGCGACCGAGCGGGGGAGGTCGGTGGCCTCCATGACGCACTCGGTGAGCACGGTGTTCAGGACACCGAGCACCAGACCACCGATGACGACGCAGATGATCAGGCCGACCTGGGAGCGCACGACGAGGGCCGCGGCGAACAGGTCGAGCGCGAGCAGGGGCAGCGCGACCTTCAGCACGGTCGTCCGGCGCATCCGAGCGGTGAGCATCGGGGCGACCCACACCGACGTGATCGCGAGACCGACACCCCAGCCGAAGAACGTGAACCCGATCCCGAGCGCGCCGAAGCCGAGCGGGAACGGCGTGTACGCCAGCAGGACGAAGAAGCCGATGTTGTAGAACAGCGCGGTCGCGGCGAGGGCTGCGAGTGCCGGACGGGTCAGGGCGCGGAAGGGGGCGGAGAGCTTCGTCGGCGTGGGCTTCTCGAGGCTGCCGGTCTTCAGCAGGGCGACGATGGCGATGAACGCGACGGCCATCAGGGTCGTGACGCCGAAGAACGGGCCGCGCCAGCTCACCGAGCCGAGCAGACCTCCGACGAGGGGGCCGACGGCGATGCCGAGCCCGAGCGCTGCCTCGTACAGGATGATCGCCGAGGCGGTGCCGCCCGACGCCGCCCCGACGATGGTCGCGAGCGCGGTGGAGATGAAGAGCGCGTTGCCGAGGCCCCAGCCGGCGCGGAAGTCGATGATGCTCCACACGCTGTTCGACGTCGCCGCGAGCACCGAGAACACCACGATCAGGGCGAGTCCGATGAGCAGGGTGCGCTTCGCGCCGATGCGGCTGGAGACCCAGCTGGTGAAGAACATGGCGACACCGGTGACGGCGAGGTAGCTCGTGAAGAGCAACTCGGTCTGCGCCGGCGTCGCCTTCAGGGACGCCGCGATCGCCGGGAGGATCGGGTCGACGAGGCCGATGCCCATGAACGCGACGACGCAGGCGAAGGCGATCGCCCAGACCGCGGACGACTGCTTGAGGATGGAGCCGGACTGGCCGGCGGGTGCGTGGGCGTTCACGCGGGGATCTCCGTTCCGTTGGGGGTTGTCCGGGTGCGCTGGGCGATCAGGTTCGCCGCGTGGTGCAGGACGTCCCAGTCGTCGTCGGTCAGGTCGGCGAACAACGGGCCGACCGTGCTGGTGAGGGTGGAGCGCCAGGAAGCGAGCCGTTCGCGTCCGGCCTCGGTGAGTTCGATGAGCTGCCCGCGGGAGTCGTCCGGGTCGACGCTGCGGCTGACGAGGCCGTCGGCGAGCATGCCGGCGACGAGTCGGGTCATCGTGGGCTGCGCCACACGGGAGGCGGTGGCCAGTTCGCCGAGTCGCAGTGGCTCGTCGGTCTCGAGGATGCCGAGCGTGCGCCAGACCGCGGCGGACGTGGTGTTGCCCGTCGACTGGACGGCGCTGCGGATCAGGCGGTTGACGGAGACGAGGAGGGTCTCGATCGTCTGCTCACGCGGTGTTTCCATAGTTGAACTATATAGCCGTGCTATGCAAAATGCAACGGCGGTGCAGTCGAGCGACGACGGCCCCGAACAGACTGCACCAGCCGCCGCCTGGTAGAAGGGAGGCATGAGCGACATCACCATCCACGAAGGCGACGAGTACACCGCGATCTTCCACGGCGGCCCCTTCGACGGCACGACCGACACCCGCACCGCCACGAGCGACGCGCTGGACGACGAGGTCACGGTGTTCGCCGACGTCGAGGGCCTGCAGACGGCCTTCACCTACCGCGCCACCAAGTCCCGCCAGGTCCTCGACCAGATCTCGGTCGAGTTCACCTACGAGCCGGAGGAGTCCGACCCGGTGGACGACCTGCAGGACCGCGGCGACCGCAGCGGCGAGTTCGACCGGGAGTAGAACCCCCACCCGCCGCGTTGCAGGACCACATGCAGCTCGACCTCTGGACGTCCGCCTTCTGTGCGCCGTGCGCCGCCGCCCGCCGGGTGTCGGCCGAGGCCTCGGCGCTCGTTCCCGGGCTCACCGTGACCGAACGCGACGTGGCGGCACACCCCGACGACGCGGAGGACCTCGGTATCCGGTCCACGCCCACGATCATCGTGCGGCAGGACGACGGCACCGAGGTCTTCCGTTCACCCGGCGTCCCGACCCGCGACCAACTCCTGCTCGCGGTGGCCAGGGCGCTCTGAACGAGCGGTCGCCGCAGCCGCAGCCGCAGCCGCCGCCCGAGCGGCCACCCCGGCGGCGGCCCCCGGCGCGGGTGCAGCGGCGCGGACCTCCGGATGGACCCCCGCGCGCTGCGACGTCGGCGCCGCCACCACGACGGGTGCCGGCGGATCGACAACCGCCCGCACACGTCGCGCCAGACGCTTCGCGCCCCTGATCGGCGCCCCGATGCTCAGCGCCACCAGCCCGAGCGGGCTGCGATCCGCCCCGCCGAGGGCGTTCTTCCGCTCCCACGCGCGGCGCAGCAGCCCACCGCGGCTCCGCCGAGCCGGCGCCCGGTCCACCAGGGCCCCGGCATCCCGTCGGGCCATGAGCTCCACCAGCCGGTGCTGCCAGTCGTCCTCCGAGGCCGGGTGGAAGTAGTTGTCCCGCATCCACTCCGGCCGGACGACACCGAACCGTCCGTCGACCAGGTTGACGGCGTCGCCCTCGAGGCCGCTCCCCACGAACACCTCGTTGATCAGGTGCCGCCCGATGCCGAAGTCGGTCAGCGTGAGAGCCGGGACGCCCCGCGCCGCCGCCTCGAGCACCGCGGTCGAGCTGATCGTCACGAGTGCCACCGCGCGGTCGAGGTGCTCGGCCATCGGCCCGCTCTCCACCACGAGGTTGGTCGGCGCGTCCGCCGGTACCAGGTCCGGGTAGGGGTGCTCCTCGCGGTGCGTCTGGTGCTCGCCGGCCGCCGCGCGCGTCTTGATGACGACGCGCCACTCCGGGTGCGCCCGTGCCGTCTCGACGAGCCACCGCACGATGATCGCCCGATCGGCCCGCTCGAACGGCACACTCGGCTGCGCCGCGAAGACGACGGAGTCGCGGACGGTCGGCCCGACACCGCCGACACCGCCGACAGCGTCGGTTGCGTCGGCACCACCGGTCGCGCCGGACCCCCGGGCGAACGGCAACGTGGCGAGCGCGAAGTGCGGCTCGACGCCGCCGTCGCGCGCCGTCTCCTCGTACGCGCGGACCTCACGGTGGCTGTGCAGCACGAACAGGTCGGCCCGGGCGCGGAAGAAGATGCCCTTCCACTTCGAGGGGAACGAGATCCCCGGCAGCCCCGACACCAGCACCGGCCGGTCCGGGATCCGCCGGTGCACCTCGTCGATCACGAGTTCGGCCACCGGTCCGATCAACGACACCAGGACGGCGTCCGGCGGGTCCTGGCGGAGCTCCTCGACGACGGCGTCGACGTCCTTCGGCGCGGGCGGTTCGCGGTGCAGGTGGGCGAGTCGCCGGTCGAGCCCGCGGAACGCCGACCGCAGCTGCTTCGGACTCGCTGACCGCGGGGTCGCCACGGTGCGCAGCTCCAGGTCCCAGTCCGCCGGGGCGCTCGCCAACAGGTGCGCGCCCCACTTCGCGAACGAGTCGGTGTCGACCAGGCCGACCACGCGTCGGACGCGTGGTGACGCGTCGGACGGGAGGCGCGCCTCCAGTCCGTCTGTCGGCCCGCCGCCGTCACCCGGCCCGCTCAGGGCGCTGGTCCCGTCGACCGGGCCGCTCACGCGCCGACGCGACGCAGCTTGGCGAGCGGTGCCTGCTCGCCGGCGGTCGGATGGGGACTGCATGCGCTCACGCGCCGACGCGACGCAGCTTCGCGAGCGGTGCCTGCTCGCCGGCGGTCGGATGGGGACTGCATGCGCTCACGCGCCGACGCGACGCAGCTTGGCGAGCGGTGCCTGCTCGCCGGCGGTCGGATGGGGACTGCATGCGCTCACGCGCCGACGCGACGCAGCTTCGCGAGCGGTGCCTGCTCGCCGGCGGTCGGATGGGGACTGCATGCGCTCACGCGCCGACGCGACGCAGCTTGGCGAGCGGTGCCTGCTCGCCGGCGGTCGGATGGGGACTGCATGCGCTCACGCGCCGACGCGACGCAGCTTCGCGAGCGGTGCCTGCTCGCCGGGGAAGATGCGCTTCACGCCGTCGCCGAGGGCGGTCTCGATGATGCGGAGGTCGCGGGCGAGCGTCTTCAGGCCGTGCGGCTCGAGCGATGCGGCGTGGTCGGAGCCCCACATCGTGCGGTCGAGCGTGATGTGCCGTTCGACGGCCGTGGCACCGAGGGCGACGGCGGCGATGGAGATCTGCAGGCCGGGCTCGTGGCCGGAGTACCCGACAGGGACGCCCGCGTACCGGTGGGCGAGGGTGTCGATCATGCGGAGGTTCGCCTCCTCGGCCGGCAGCGGGTAGGTCGAGGTCGCGTGCATGAGGACGAGTCGCTCGGTGCCGAGGGCCTCGACGGCGGCGTCGATCTGCTCGAGCGTGGACATGCCCGTCGACAGGATGACGGGCTTGCCGGTCGCGGCGACGGCGGCGAGCAAGCCGAGGTCGGTGACCGACGCCGAGGCGATCTTGTAGGCGACGACGTTGAGGTCCTCGAGGAAGTCGACCGACGGCTCGTCCCACGGCGACGCGAACCAGTCGAGACCGCGGAGGGTCGCGTGGTCACCGATCTCGATGTACTGGTCGCGGTCGAACTCGACGCGGTAGCGGTACTCCAGGTAGGTCATGTCGCCCCACGGGGTGCTGCGCGGGGTGTTCTTCATGTGCTCCGGCGTGGAGATCGCGGGGGTGCGCTTCTGGAACTTCACGGCCTGCAGGCCCGCGTCGGCAGCGACGTCGATGAGCTGCTTCGCGATGTCGACGTCGCCGTTGTGGTTGAGGCCGATCTCGCCGATGAGGTACGCGGGGTGGCCCGCGCCGATCGTGGACGTACCGATGGTGACGGTCATGGTGCTCCGTTCGGTGCGGGGGTGGCCCGCGTCGGGGATGGGTCTCGGGTCGTGGTGGGTGCTGGGGCCGCGGCGCCGACGCGTTCGTCTGCCGTGAAGTCGGTCAGCGCGCCGGCCAGCGCTTCGGCGAGGGCCAGGTCGGCCTCGTCGTCGACGTCGATCGCGCCGGCACCGTCGACGACGGCCAGCTCGACGCGGCCGTGGAACCGGTGCCGGTTCTCGAGGAACCCCGCCGTCCGCATCACGTAGAAGGCGCCGGTCTCGCGGTACTCGGGCTCGCGGTCCTGCCGAAGGGGCCTGGTCGCAGCGTCGTGGTTCACCGCGACCGCCGTGCCGTCCGGGGCGGTCCGCCACAGGAACGCGTGCGACGGGGCGGCGGCGAACACCGCGTCGGCGTGCCCGTCGATCACGCGCGCGACGGCGGCGTCGAGGTCCGCCGGGTCGATGAACGGCGAGGTCGCCTGCAGGAAGACGAGGACTTCGGGCAGCGGGGTACTGATCGCGTCGAGGACGTGCAGCAGGGCAGATTCCGAGGACGCCTCGTCCCCCGCGAGCTCGGCCGGACGGCGGACCACGGCTGCACCGGCGGCGACCGCCTCGGCGGCGATGGCGTCGCCGTCGGTCGTGACGACCACCTCGTCGATGCGCGTGGCACGTCGTGCCGATTCGACCGCTCGACGGACCAGCGAACGACCCGCGACCGTGCGGAGGTTCTTGCCGGGGATCCCCTTCGACCCGGCACGTGCGGGCACGACGGCGAGGACGGAACCGGTGGTGCGCATGCTCCGGACGCTACGAAGCGTGGGTGTCGCGGAGGGGAACGGGGAGCAGACGGCGGCCGACCGTTGGGCGACCGCCGAGCCCGGTCACGGCGACGCGGCGGGGTGTGCATCGAGCGTCTGAGGGCCGCTCGCCGCTACAATCGACGCTGCTCGCCTCCGTAGCTCAGTGGATAGAGCAGGTGGTTTCTACCCACCGTGCCGCGGGTTCGATTCCTGCCGGGGGCGCCGAAGACGAACAGGGCCGCCATCCTTTCCGGATGGCGGCCCTGTTCTCGTCGTGGTGGCTGTTACTCGTCGTGCTGGCTACTACTCGTCGTCGTCCGCGGCGCGGCGCCGGAGTTCGGCGGCGCTGATCGGCTGCGTGTACGGCGCCTCTGACGTCTCGTTCGCGTCGGCCGGCTCTGCGGGGGCCTGGTTCAGGCGGGTCGGGACGGACGTGGTGTTCGTCGCGCCGGGGGTGTCGACCCGGGGCACCGAGGCGGGCGGGACGTCGTTCGCGGGTGCTCGATTGACGTGTGCGTCGGCTGCGGTGGGCGTCGCGACGGGGCGGTCGGACGAGGACGGACGGTCGTTCCGCGGTGCGCGGTCGGAGTCGCCGAAGGCTCGGGTGGCGCTGTCGTCGTCCACGACCTCGGTGTCGTCCGTGCCGCGGCCCTGGGCGGAGCGGAAGGGCGAGGTCGGGGTACCGAGCGCCGGACGGACCGGTGGTGCAGCCTCGTCGTCGCCGTAGACGCGGGTGGTGTTGTCACCGAACGAGCGTGTGGCGTTCGGGTCGGCGTTGCCGCGGTTCGGGTTCGTGCCCGCACCGCGGTTCACCGAGAACGACGGGGTCGTCCCGCCGGCAGCACCGACTGACGCAGCACCGGCTGACGCCGCACCGGGTGCAGCAGCGCCGGGCGCAGCAGCGGCCGGCGCCGGAGGGGTCGACGGCGCGGACGTGGGGCGCTGCGCCGGACGCAGCGAGGTCGTCGTCGGGGTGGGACGCTCGGCGGGAGCGGCCGGGGCCTTTGCCTGCGCCTGCGTGCGTGGGGCCTCGGCCTGGTCGGCGTTCCAGTCCTGCTGCCGCTTGATCAGGTCGGCGTCGGGGTCCGGCGACTCGAACTTCCAGCGCTCGAGGTCGGCCTTGAAGAGCTTGCGCGCACGGTTCGGTCGCGACTGCCAGTCGAGCAGGCGGTCACGGAACTCGGCGAGGGACTGGTCGGCCTGGAAGCTGAACGTCGACGAGTTCTTCTTGATGTCGGCGATCTCGTGCTGTGCCCAGTTGGCGGCCAGTGGCGCACCCTGCACGGGGAGCAGGCGCAGCCGGATGTCGGCGTCCTCGGCGAGGTGGTCGGCGTAGGCCCGCTCGTCGTGCCCGAGCGATCCCCACGCAGCTGCCTTGCGCGCAGCCGTCAGGATCGCGCCCACGGCCGCGTTCTTCGATTCGCGCTCCTGCAGCGCCACGACCCGCTTGGTCGCGCTGCGCCCGATGAGCGCCGCGATGACGCCCGCCACGACGATGGCGACGAAGGGGATCACAGCGCCCGAGAGCACCCGCCAACCCGTGTCGGACGAAGTCCAGTCGGTCAGGTCGTTCCACCAGTCCATGCGCGCACCATACCCACGGAACGGTCAGGCGTCGGGGAGGCCGGACGGCGTTCCGCGCATCCCATCGCAGATGATTCCAATCTGGAACATCATGACCAGCGCAGGGTGTCCACGGCGTCGTCGGCGGACCACACGCTCGGCAGCTCGACGAACCGGCGCTCGGTCGCGACGTACCGGCGGGCACGGTACGCGGTGTCACCGGCGACGTCGATGCGGTCGACGTACCCGACGATCTCGCCGTTGGCCCGGGTGACCCGGCTCAGGTCGTCGCGGACGTCGAGGATCCGGTAGTCGCCCCGGGCGCGGGCCAGCGGGACGGTGCGGATCCGCAGTGCGGGTTCGGTGATGGTCTGCATCGCTGGCCTCCTGGTCGGTGTGGTGCCGACGCTACGGGGGACCACCGACACGCCGAGGGGTGCCAGCAGATCTGGGGAACAGGGTCTCCGCGCACACTGTTGTGGAGGAACGAGGCTGCTGCACCGGCGGCCCGGAGAGAGGGAGTGGCCATGACCACGTTCGTGCTCGCAGGTGGATGTTTCTGGTGTCTCGACGCCGTGTACCGCACGCTCCAGGGTGTGCAGGACGTGGTGTCCGGCTACGTCGGCGGACAGGTCGAAGAGCCCTCCTACGAACTGGTGTGCACCGGCACGACGGGGCACGCCGAGGCGGTCGCCGTGACGTTCGACGAGTCGGTGATCCCGGCCGACGTGATCCTGGACGTCTTCTTCACGCTGCACGACCCCCGCCAGCTGAACCGTCAGGGCGCCGACGTCGGCACGCAGTACCGCTCGGCGATGTTCCCGGCCGACGACGCGCAGCGCGAGGTGTTCGAACGGGCCGTCGAGCGAGCATCCGACATCTGGGACGGCGGCATCGTCACCACCATCGAGCCGCTCTCGACGTTCTACCGCGCCGAGGAGTACCACCAGGACTTCTTCGCGAAGAACCCCGGCCAGGGCTACTGCCTCGCAGTCGCGCTGCCCAAGGTGAACAAGGTCCGGAAGGCCTACAGTCAGTACATCCTGGCGTCCTGACCCCGGGGCGGCAGGGCCACAAGGAGGTGGTTCGAACATGACGGACAACACGGGAACCTGGGTCGCCATCGGTCCGGCCGGAGCGGTGGGCAGCATCCACCGTGCGGCGGACGGCTTCGAGGTCGAGCTCTACGGACGCCGACGGGCGGGCGGGCCCTACCCGTCCCTCGAGTCCGCGAAGGGTGCGGTCCACGCCGCGCTCGGACCGTTGGCTGCCCGGCCCGAGTTCCGAGCACACTGAGCGGGTCTGTCCAGGAGGCCCGGGGGACTCGTCCTCCACAGGTTGCCTGATCGGATCCACACGCCACAGATCGAGCCCGGGGCCGCTGACGCGGCCCCGGGCTCCGTGACGATCGACGCATGAACGACATCATCACCGTCTGCGGAATCGTCGCCACCGAGCCCCGGCACCTCGTCACCGAGACCGGCATCGCCATCACGAGTCTCCGACTCGCGTCGCCCTCACGCCGTTGGGACCGGGCCACCGCCGCCTGGGTCAACGGCGCGACCAACTGGTACACCGTCACCGCGTTCCGGTCGCTCGCGTCGAACGTGTTCAAGTCCCTGAAGAAGGGTGACCGGATCGTCGTCGCCGGCCGGGTCCGCATCCGCACGTGGGAACGCGACGGTCGGGGTGGGACCTCGGTCGAGATCGACGCCGACGGCATCGGGCACGACCTGGCGTGGGGGATCAGCAACTGGGTCAAGGTGCCTCGACACACCTCGGACTCGGCGGTGACGCCGGGTGCCACCGCGGACGTCGACCCCCGGACCGGGGAGGTACGCGGCCCGACCCCGGACGAACCCGGGTCCGCTCCTGGGCACGACCAGGCCCGGGCAGACGGCGAGGAGCCGGTCGATCACGTCGAGCCCGACCACGTCGATCGGGACGACGAACACGACCACGATCTCGACGACGCCGGGCCGGTCGACGGCCTGCGTGACTTGGACGTACCCGAGGAGCACGAACGTCCGGCCGCGTGATGCCCGTCCCGCGGATCAGTGTCCGACGGTCACCAGCGCTGGGTGATCATGCCGATGCCCGCCACTTCGGTCGTGTCCCAGTTGCCGCCCTTCGGCAGGCCACTCACACGGCCGTCCACCCAGAACGTCGCTCCCTGGACCGCCGGCGAGTTGACCTGGCGTGCCTTCAGACCGTGGAACGAGAAGTTCGTGTTCCACTTGCCCTGCAGGCCGCTCACGCCGGGCTTGTTGCGCACCGTGATCTTCACGTTGCGCATCGACGAGTGGACGACGTCGCCGTTCAGGCGGCCGTTCCCCTCGACGTTGAAGAACAGGCGCCCCTTCAGGTTCAGGCCGACCGCCGCGATCGTGTGGCCGTTCGCGAAGAAGGTCCCGACGTTGTTCGGGTAGAAGCGGAGTCCGACCGGGGTCACGGTGTGGGTCGCCGGGCCGAGGTAGCCGTACGTGAACTTGCCGTTCTGCACGCGCTCCCAGATGAACCGCGGCGCCCCCTTGCTCACGGTGGACCCCTTGTCGGACTGGATCCCCACGGAGAACGCGTTGTTGTACGCGTCGTGCACGTTGATGTACGACGAGTACCCGGTCCCGGCCCCGCCCTCGGTGATGTCGGCGGTGTACTCGACCAACGGTGTGCCGTGCGGGGCGACGGT
This sequence comes from Curtobacterium sp. MCPF17_018, assembly GCF_003234135.1. NCBI lineage: Bacteria > Bacillati > Actinomycetota > Actinomycetes > Micrococcales > Microbacteriaceae > Curtobacterium > Curtobacterium sp. MCPF17_018. Next base: position 10,326 of record NZ_QKSJ01000004.1, read on the forward strand.
GGCTGCCGAGGCCGTCGCGCCGGTGGGTGCGACGAGGCCGACTGCGAGTGCGACCGCTCCGACGAGGGGGAGCGCGAGCCGGCGGATTCGTGTTGTGGGCATGTCCCTGATCCTGATCTCCGTGTGGACGACGAGGCCTCTGGTGGAAGGCGAGGCAACGGTACGTCGAAGTGCGCCGATGCAACACCCCTTGTGCGCGTTCCGGCAGGGGGCCGGGTTCAGTAGACTCATCGGGATATGGCTGAGTACATCTACCAGATGGTCCGCGCCCGCAAGGCGGTCGGCGACAAGCTGATCCTCGACGACGTCACGATGTCGTTCCTCCCCGGTGCCAAGATCGGCGTCGTCGGACCGAACGGTGCTGGCAAGTCGACGATCCTGAAGATCATGGCGGGTCTCGACCAGCCGTCCAACGGCGAGGCGAAGCTCACGCCGGGCTTCAGCGTCGGCATCCTCATGCAGGAGCCGGAGCTCGACGAGAGCAAGACCGTGCTCGAGAACGTGCAGGAAGGCGTGGGCGAGATCCACGGCAAGCTCGCGCGCTTCAACGAGATCTCGGCGCTCATGGCCGAGCCGGACGCCGACTTCGACGCGCTCTTGGCCGAGATGGGCACGCTGCAGGAAGACATCGACGCCGCCGACGCGTGGGACCTCGACTCCCAGCTCGAGCAGGCGATGGCCGCGCTGCAGTGCCCCCCGGGGGACGAACTCGTCACGCACCTGTCCGGTGGTGAGAAGCGCCGCGTCGCGCTCTGCAAGCTGCTGCTCCAGAAGCCCGACCTGCTCCTCCTCGACGAGCCCACCAACCACCTCGACGCCGAGAGCGTGCTCTGGCTCGAGCAGCACCTGCAGCAGTACCACGGTGCCGTCCTCGCCGTGACCCACGACCGGTACTTCCTGGACCACGTCGCCCAGTGGATCGCCGAGGTCGACCGCGGCCGCCTGTACCCGTACGAGGGCAACTACTCGACCTACCTCGAGAAGAAGCGCGCTCGCCTCGAGGTCCAGGGCAAGAAGGACGCCAAGCTCGCGAAGCGCCTGTCCTCGGAGCTCGACTGGGTCCGGAGCAACACGAAGGGCCGCCAGGCGAAGTCGAAGGCCCGTCTCGCCCGCTACGAGGAGATGGTCACCGAGGCCGAGCGCACCCGCAAGCTCGACTTCGAGGAGATCGTGATCCCGGTCGGCCCGCGTCTGGGTTCGCAGGTCATCGACGCCGAGCACCTGCGCAAGCAGTTCGGTGAGCGCGTCATCATCGGCGACCTGTCGTTCACGCTGCCCCGCAACGGCATCGTCGGCGTCATTGGCCCGAACGGTGTCGGCAAGACCACGCTCTTCAAGACGATCGTCGGCCTCGAGCCCCTGGACGGCGGCACGCTGAAGATCGGTGACACCGTCCAGATCTCCTACGTCGACCAGACCCGCGGCGGCATCGACCCGAACAAGAACCTGTGGGAGGTCGTGTCGGACGGACTCGACTACATCCAGGTCGGCAAGACCGAGATCCCGTCCCGCGCCTACGTGTCGCAGTTCGGGTTCAAGGGCCCGGACCAGCAGAAGCGCGCCGGCATCCTCTCCGGTGGTGAGCGCAACCGTCTGAACCTGGCGCTGACGCTCAAGCAGGGCGGCAACCTGCTGCTCCTCGACGAGCCGACCAACGACCTGGACGTCGAGACGCTCGGCAGCCTCGAGAACGCCCTGCTCGAGTACCCCGGTTGCGCCGTGGTCATCACCCACGACCGGTGGTTCCTCGACCGCATCGCCACGCACATCCTGGCGTGGGAGGGCCTCAACGAGGACGGCACGCCGAACTGGTACTGGTTCGAGGGCAACTTCGAGGCCTACGAGGAGAACAAGATCGAGCGCCTCGGCGCCGATGCCGCGAAGCCCGGGCGCGCGACGTACCGCAAGCTCACCCGCGACTGACCCTCGTGGCGAGACTGCACGCTCCCATCCGCATGCGGTGGAGCGACATCGACGCCTACGGTCACGTCAACAACTCCGCGATGCTGCGCCTGCTCGAAGAAGCGCGCATCGTGGGGTTCTGGGGTGCGGACCCGGGTGAGGACCCGGACGGCGGCCTGCCCGAGCCGATCATCGACGGTCGGCCCGGTTCGGGCACCATGACGGTGATCGCGGGCCAGCGCCTCGAGTACCTGGCGTCGATCCCGTACCTCCGTCAGCCGCTCGACATCCAGATGTGGATCGGGCGGCTCGGGGGTGCGAGCATCGACGTCTCGTACGAGGCCTGGTCGCCGGCGGGGCATCACCCCGCCGTCCTGTACACACGGGCGACGACCGCACTCGTGATGGTCGACGCGGCGACGAACCGTCCGCGTCGGCTGACCGACACCGAGCGCGCTGCGTGCGAGCGCTACCTCGAGGAACCGGTGCAGTTCAGCCGGCCGTAGGCACCCGCATCATGCCCTCCTGGGCGACGGTGGCCAGCAGCTTGCCGTCACGGGAGAACATCCGGCCGAACGCGAGTCCCCGGCCGCCCTGCGCGCTCGGGGACTCCTGCGTGTACAGGATCCACTCATCGGCGCGACCGTCGCGGTGCCACCACATGGCGTGGTCGAGGCTCGCGCTCTTGACCCCCTTGGTGCCCCACGCGACGCCGTGCCGCCGCATGATCGGCTCGAGGATGGACAGGTCGCTCGCGTACCCGAGCACCGCACGGTGGAGCGCCGGGTCCTCCGGCAGGTCGCCCTGCACCCGGAACCAGACCGCCTGGTGCGGCACGTGCTCGCCCTGCACATCGACGAACACCGGTCCCTCGACGTGTCGCAGGTCGATGGACCGAGCGGCCCAGGCACGTGCGACCGGGTGGTCGATCGCGGACAGGATCGACGCGGCCGACGGCAGGGACTCCGGGTCCGGGGTGTCCACCGGGTACGGGTCCTGGTGCTCGATGCCGGTGTCGGGCACCTGGAACGACGCGATCATCGAGAAGATCGGGACACCGCGCTGGTACGCCTGCACGCGTCGGGCCGCGAACGACCGGCCGTCGTGGATGCGCTCGACGCCGAAGGTGATCGGCACGTCGATGTCGCCGGGCCGCAGGAAGTAGCCGTGCATCGAGTGGACGTCGCGTCCCTCGATCGTGCGCTGCGCGGCGACGATGCACTGTGCCAGGACCTGGCCGCCGAACACCCGTCCGCCGGGTGACCAGTGGCTGGCGCCGGTCAGGATCGTCTCGGCCGTGCTCGCGCCGGTGTCCTCGAGTCGCAGGGTCCGCAGGAAGTCGGGTTCGCCGTTCACGCTGTGCAGTCTACGAACGGCTGCCCGCCGCCGTCGCAGGTCGTCGCGCCCAGGCTGCGCGGTCCCGATGGCCGGTAGGATCGGGGACGACATGGGCAACTCTTTCACGCTTCCCGACGCCGCCTCACTCGGTGACCTCCGCACGTACCTCGGGCGTGCCGCTCGGATCGAGGACGGCTCGGTCCGGCTCATCGCCGACTCCGGCGTCCTGGCCGTCTACACGGCGATCCTCTACCCGCTCGGGCTGCTCGACGAACTGCCGACGGTGCTCGGTCTCCGCACGTTCTCGCTCACCGAGCCCGCGTCGATCGACACCGTGGTCCCGCTGCAGTCGCTCCTCGAGCGCCTCCGCCTGCTGGCCGAGGCGCAGGACGCCGAGCGCGCCGAGGGTGCCGACCCGACGCGGGCCACCCCGATCGAGGTCGAGCTGCCGCACGAGGTGCACACCGTGACGTGGGCGGCCATCTCCCCGCCCCGCGGTGGCTGGGTCCCGCTGCCGGACGTCTCACCGGAACTCCTCCGCCGAGCCACCCGCGACGGCATCGCCGAGGTCGCCGACGCCGTGCCGTCCAACGCGGGCGAGGCCATCGTCCGACGGATCCGTGCCGAGGTCTGGGGCCGACCGGTCCCCGGCGTCGAACACCTGCCCGCCGGTGCCGGCTTCGCGGGCGAGAGCCTCGGGTTCCTCGGGCACGACCCGGTCCGTCTGTTCGAGACGGGTCCGTGGAGCCGACTCACGACCTCGCGCGGCCACGTGCTCGTCAAGCGCCGCGCCTGGACCCTGAGCTCCTAGGGACGACGACGACGACGACGACGGCGACGACGACCGCGACGCCGCCGGGCCACCGTGGTTGGCTGGCCGCATGCACGTCTTCCTCACCGGTGCGTCCGGCTACATCGGCTCCTCCGTCCTCCGCTCCCTCGTGGCCCGCGGCGACGAGGTCACAGCGCTCGTCCGGTCCGACGAGAAGGCCCAGCACGTCCGTGACGCCGGTGGCCGTGCCCTGGTGGGCGACGTCACCGACACCGACGTCGTCGAACGGCTGCTGCACGAGAGCGACGGTGTGGTCCACACGGCATCGGCGCCGGGCGTCGACCCGGGCTTCATCCGCACCGCGATCGGTGCCCTGGGCGGCACGCCGAAGCCGTTCGTGCACACCGGTGGGATCTTCACCTTCGGCGACTCGACGGACATCTCCGAGCAGTCGCCGATCGACCCGCCGGCGTTGACCGCCTGGCGCGGGCCGAACGAGGCCCTGCTGCGGGAGAGCGACGTGCGGAGCACCATCGTCGCGCCCGGCATCGTGTACGGGCGCGGCGCCGGCATCCCGGCGATGTTCGTCAGCGACGGCGAGCAGCCGGTGCGGCTGGTGGGCGACGGCTCCCAGCGGTGGACGACGGTGCACGTCGACGACCTCGGCGAGCTCTACGTCCTCGCGCTGCACCGCGGCGAGCCCGACGGGTACATCGTCGCCGCGACCGGGGACAATCCGACCGTCCGAGAGGTAGCCGAGGCCGGGTCCCACGGCGCACCGGTCGTCCCCGAGAGCGTCGACGCGAGCCGCGAACGACTCGGGCGGGAGTACGCCGACGCCCTGCTGCTGCACCAGGAGGCGTCCGGCGCACACGCCCGGTCGACCTTCGGCTGGCGTCCGTCACGGCCGTCCCTGGTCGAGGACCTCGCCTCCGGCTCGTACGTGCGCTGAGACGCGCTGTCCGAAGACGCCGCCGTCCCGCGGGCACGAGAACGCGGGGACCGGCGGACGGGAGGCCCGTGGCGACGCCGCCACGGGCCTCCCGTCCGCCACGGGCGGCGTCCACCGCGCCGGTGTCGCGCCCGGCGCGCGTCAGTCGAAGGTGTTCGTCATCGCGTGGGCAGCGCGGTCGAGGTAGCCCCAGAGCTCGGCTTCGTCCAGGGGCGCGAGCTCGAGCGACTCGACCGCTTCGTGCATGTGGTGGAGCCAGCGTTCCCGGGCCTCGGACGTGATGCGGAACGGGTTGTGCCGCATCCGCAGGCGGGGGTGCCCGCGCTGCTCGCTGTAGGTGCCCGGGCCGCCCCAGTACTGCTGCAGGAAGGCGGAGAGGCGCCAGATCGCACCCTCGAGGTCGTCGGCCGGGTACATCGGCCAGATGACCTCGTCCTGCTGCACGCCCTCGTAGAAGCGACGGACGAGCCGGTCGAAGGTGGGGGCGCCGCCGATCCGCTCGTACAGCGACCCCGTGGCCGAGGCGCCGTGCTCCCCGACGCGCAGAGTGATCGGCTGGGCCGGGACGCCGACGGCGCTGGACGAGCCGGGCATGCCGAGCGAGCCGCGTGCTCCGGGCCCGCCCGTGCCGCTCGGGGGTGTGGGGTCGATCATCGGGGGTCCTTCCCGCTGTCGGGGTCGTCCGTGCGGATCGGCTGCCCGAGGATGTTGCGCTTGGTCCGCCGGGGCTTGGTGGGTGCCGGCGTCGGCTGGGTCCGGACGGTGCGCAGGCCGTTGATCGAGGTGGCGTTCTCCCAGCCCTCGGGCATGATCATCGCCATCGCGGGCAGGGTGATGCTGAGTTCGTCGACGGCGTGCTTCAGTCGGGTGCGGAGCTCCCGGCCGACGACGTCGAGCTCGGACGCGCGGGTCTTCACGACCAGGCGGAAGACCATGCCGGCGTCGGTGATGGACTGCAGGCCCCAGATCTCGGGCTTCTCGACGACCCGCTGCCGCCAGCGGGACTCCTGCGACATCGTGACGGCAGCCTTGAGCAGGGCGTCCTGCACGGCGTCGATGTCGGTGTCGTAGGGCACGGTGATGTCGACGAGCACGCGCGACCAGCCCTGCGACAGGTTGCCGACGCGCAGGATCTGGCCGTTCGGCACGAACCACAGGATCCCGTTCACGTCGCGGATCTGCATGACGCGCAGCCCGACGTTCTCGACGACGCCCGTGGCCTGACCGGTGTCGACGACGTCACCGACGCCGGCCTGGTCCTCGAGGATCATGAAGACGCCGGACAGCAGGTCCTTGACGATCGACTGGGCGCCGACGGCGAGGCCGGCGGCGACGAGGGACGCACCGCCGACGATGCCGACCGCGGCGCCCTTCCACACGGCAGTGGCGATGATGACGAGTGCGATCGCGACCACGACCACGGTGGCGAGGTTCTCGAGGACGCTGCCGAGCGTCCGGGTGCGCTGGACGACCCGAGCCGTCTGCACGGGCGACGCGATGAGGGCCTGGGTGTCAGCGGCTCCTTGGCGCTTCTTGACGCCGTTCACGATCCGGTCGACGACCTGCTTGATCATCCGGCGCAGGATCAGTCGGAGGATGATCGCGGCGATGATCGTGATGACGATCGTGATCGGCGCCTGCCAGGTGTCGACGAAGTCCGTGAACGCGTTCGAGAGCAGTTTGGACGTGTCTTCGGTCGTTGCAGCCAAGTTCATATCCGGTCGATGCTAAGCGGCGGGGCCTCGGCATCCCTGGAGGAACACCAAGACCCCGCCGGATCAGAGCAGGGGTCAGGCGTCGGCGGCCTGGACCCGGAGCGCGCGCTCGGTGCCCGCGAGGCTCTCGGACACGATGCGGCGCAGCGCCGGCGTCTCCGGGTGCTCCTCGAGCCATGCGGCTGCGGCGTCACGGAGCTCGGCCGACGCGAGCGGCGCCGGGTAGAGGCCCGAGACGATGGTGTCCGCCATGTGGTAGCTGCGCTCGGCCCAGATGCGCGTGAGCACCTCGAAGTACTTCGGCACGAGCCCCTCGAGCAGCACCGGGCTGTTCACATGCTGGAACCCGACCGTGGTCTGGCGCACGATGGCGTTCGGCAGCTCGGACGAGTCGACCAGCGACGAGAACGCCGCGAGCTTGCCCTCGGCCGTCGGGATCGTCGCCCGGGCGCGGGCCGCGGCCTGCTCGCCCGATGCGGTCTTGTCGGCGGCGAGCTCGGCGTCGATCTCGGCGTTGTCCGCAGCACCCGCGAGCACGAGGCCCTCGAGCAGCTCCCAGCGCAGGTCGGTGTCGATCTCGAGGCCCTGCAGCGTGACCGATCCGTCGCGGAGACCCTGCAGGGTCGCGACGTGCTCGGGCGTGGACGGGATCTGCGCGAAGAACTTCACGAACTGGAACTGCGCGTCCGAACCGGCCTCGGCCGAGGACGCGAGCTGCCAGAGCGTGTCGCCGACGGTGCGGACCGTGGCCTCGACCGAGCCCGGTGCCACGTAGTTGCGTGCGGTGAGCAGCAGCTGCGAGAGCGTCGTGCGGATGGTCGTCGACTCGGTCTCGGTCGCGATGTTGCCGAGCACCAGGCGGACGTAGTCGCTCGCCGGGGACTCGGCGTCGCGCGTGGCGTCCCACACCGAACCCCAGAGGATCGAGCGGGCGAGCGGGGTCGCGATCGAGGCCAGGTGCTCGATCGCGGTGCGCCGGGAGTGCTCGTCGAGACGGATCTTGGCGTAGGCCAGGTCGTCGTCGTTCAGCAGCACGAGGTCGCCGCGCTGGACACCGACGAGCTCGGGCACCTCGGTGCGGGCACCGTCGACGTCGATCTCGACGCGGTGGACCCGCTCGAGCTTGCCGCCAGCGGATGCCGTGTCGGCGCCGAACGGTGCGGACTCGTCGTTCCGGAACGCGTACACACCGATCGCCAGACGGTGCGGGCGCAGCGTCGGGTAGTCGGCGGGGGCTTCCTGCAGGACGGTGAACGACGTGATGACGCCGGACTCGTCGGTCTCGATCTCCGGGCGGAGCGTGTTGACGCCCGCGGTCTCGAGCCAGAGCTTCGACCACTCGGTCAGCTCACGGCCGCTCGTCGCCTCGAGCTCGACGAGCAGGTCGCGGAGCTCGGTGTTCGAGTGGTGGTGCTTCTTGAAGTAGGCGGAGACGCCCGCGAAGAACGCGTCGATGCCGACCCAGGCGACGAGCTGCTTGAGGACCGAGCCGCCCTTCGCGTAGGTGATGCCGTCGAAGTTGACCTGGACGTCTTCGAGGTCGTTGATCGTCGCGACGATCGGGTGCGTCGAGGGGAGCTGGTCCTGGCGGTAGGCCCAGGACTTCTCCATCGCCTGGAACGTGGTCCAGGCCTCGGTCCACTCGGTGGCCTCGGCCGTGGCGATCGTCGAGGCCCACTCGGCGAACGACTCGTTGAGCCACAGGTCGTTCCACCACTTCATGGTGACGAGGTCGCCGAACCACATGTGGGCGAGCTCGTGCAGGATCGTGACGACCCGGCGCTCCTTGATGGCGTCGGTGACCTTCGACCGGAACACGTAGGTCTCGGTGAAGGTGACGGCCCCGGCGTTCTCCATCGCGCCGGCGTTGAACTCCGGCACGAAGAGCTGGTCGTACTTCTCGAAGGGGTAGGCGACGTCGAACTTCTCCTCGAAGTACGCGAAGCCCTTCCTCGTGATGTCGAACACGTACTCGGGGTCGAGGTACGAGGCGAGCGACTTGCGCGCGAACACGCCGAGCGGGATCGTCCGGCCGTCGCGGCTGGTCAGCTCGTCGCGCACGACCTCGTACGGGCCGGCGACGAGCGCGGTGATGTAGCTCGAGATGCGCGCGGTGGGCGGGAAGGACCAGGTCGCGACGTCGCCGTCGACGTGCGGCTCCGGCGTGGGGGAGTTCGAGACGACCTGCCACCGCGACGGCGCCGTCACGGTGAAGGAGAACTCGGCCTTCAGGTCGGGCTGCTCGAACACCGCGAACATCCGTCGGGAGTCGGGGACCTCGAACTGGGAGTACAGGTACACCTCGTCGTCCACCGGGTCGACGAAGCGGTGCAGGCCTTCACCGGTGTTCGTGTACAGCGCGTCGCTGACGACCACGAGCTCGTTCTGCTCCTGCAGGTCGTCGAGCTGGATGCGCACGCCGTCGTTCACTGCGGCGACGTCGAGCGCCGAGCCGTTCAGCGTGATCGAGTGCACGGTCTTCGTGATGGCGTCGATGAAGGTCGATGCGCCGGCGGTGGCGGTGAAGCGCACCCGCGTGGTGCTGCCGAAGGCCTCGGCGCCGCGGGTCAGGTCGAGCTCGACGTCGTACGTCTGCACGGCGACGACGGCCGCACGCTCCTGGGCTTCGATTCGGGTGAGGTTCTCTCCGGGCACGCAACGCTCCATCTTCGCTGGGGACGCGGACGATCGGTGTCCGCGTACGGGGCCCCGGACGGCGTCGTGCGCCGGCGGGACGATGGGTTCCAGCCTAGCGACGCCGCGTACGCTCGCACCGTGACCGAGACGACTGTGGACAACCCGACCGACGCCACCACCGAGCGCACCGCCGTGGAGTTCTGGTTCGACCCGAACTGCCCCTGGGCCTGGATGACGAGCCGCTGGGTGGGTGAGGTCGCCGAGCACCGCGACCTCGACGTGACCTGGAACGTGATGAGCCTGTTCGTCCTCAACGAGGACCAGGACGTCCCGGACACCTACAAGGAGCGCCTGCACGCCGGCCAGGTCTACCCGCGCATCGTCACGGCGGCGAGGCTCCGGCTCGGACAGGACGTCGTCAAGCCGCTGTACGACGCCCTCGGCGAGCACATCCACCACCGCCAGGAGTCCGACCCGGAGCAGGTCGTCCCCGCCGTGCTCGCCGAGCTCGGCCTCGACGCCGACCTGCTCGAGTACGCCTGGACGGACGAGGTCGACGCCGCCGTGCGCGTCAGCCACCAGGACGGCATCGACCGCGTCGGCCAGGACGTCGGCACGCCGGTGATCGCGGTCGAGGGCACCGCGTTCTTCGGACCGGTCATCTCCCCGGCGCCCAAGGGCCAGGAAGCGCTCGACCTGTGGGACGGCGTCGTCGCCGTCGCGAAGTACCCCGGCTTCTTCGAGCTCAAGCGCTCGCGCACGGTCGGTCCGGTCTTCGACACCACCGACTGACGGACTGGAGGCACGTGGCGGCGCCGCCACGCGCCTCCAGACGGCACTGTGGTGGGTTCCGTCGGTGAAGTATCAGGGGGATGGGGATCCACCGCGTCCGGCGTCAGTCGACACGCGGAGGAGTTCGAGCGAGCGCTCGACGGACTCGCCGGAGCGGCGAGCGGAACGCCGGTGATCGCGGCGGCGCTTCGATCGTTCGCGTCGGCGCGCACGGGGACCGCGATGCGGATCGGGACCCACCTCCAGGCGGTCAGCGCGGTCGGTGCGATCGCACTCGCCGCCGTCGACGAGGCGGACGAGCAGATGGCGCGCACCGCCGACCACGCGGCAGAGCGATGAGCGGCATGGTCTCGGTCGCGTCGCTCGACGAGATCCGTCTCGACATGAGCGCCGTGGTGGACGCAGCCGCGACGCTCCGTGCCGCATCCGACGACGTGCGGACCGCGGCATCGGACGGCGAGCACTCCTGGTCCACCATGCCGACTGTGTTCGAGATGCCCGGTGTGAGCGCCGCGATGCCCGTCATGACGCACCGGTCCACCGCCGTCGCGACCGAACTCGCAGAGAGCGTCGACACCTTCACGCGCTCGTCGATCGGGCGTCGTTCGACTTCGCCGAACTCCGGACACGCCGCGTCGCGTTGGTCGAGCAGATCTCGTCGTTCACCGGCGGGGTCCCCGCCGCCGTCGAGCGTCACGACGCAGCGCTGCCCGAGCCGCCCGACACGAGCACGTCGTGGGACCGGATCCCCAGCCTCGCAGCCGAGGACGCGGCGCTCCGGGCGGCAGTCTCGGCGTGGAACGAACAGTGGCGTGACTGGCAGCAGCGACTCGCCTCGCAGATCCGCGCCGTCAGCGGCGGTGACTCGACCGCGGGTCTCGCCGAGGACGACACGGACGTGCACACCGCGAGTCTCGTGGCACCGATGCCGCTGCCCGGCTTCCCGTCCGCGCCCTTCCAGTTCCCGTGGCCGTGGCTCGGTGCTGCCGGCGGGACCGCTGCAGGCACCGGCAGCGCGGTCGGTGGCCTGTCGGCGCTCGGCGTGCTGGGCATCCTGTTCGGCCTCAGCGGGGACACGAAGCAGCAGACCCCGGCCGATGCCATGCGGCAACGGATGGCCCAGGCTGACCGGGACGCGTGGGCGTGGACGCACGACCCGCTCACCGGCGAGCCCCGTGAGGTCGCGGGCGGCGCCGGGATCATGACCGACGTCGTCGGGCCGATGACCGGCAACGAGGCCAACGAGCGGGTCCGCTCCATCGGACGCCCGGGGAAGACCGAGCCGCACCGCGAGGTCGACACTCCCGAGGAGGTCGTCAAGGCATGGCGTGAGCTCAGCCGAGGCGGCACACTCGCTCCGGGATCGACACGCGATCGCATCCAAGTCGTCCTCCCTGACGGAACACGCGTCCAGTACCGACGCGACAGCGGCTCGGGAGGGCCAGTGGTCGAAGTACACAACTCGAAGACGTCGGAATGGGAGAACGTGAAGGTGCATCTTCCCGAGGGGTCGGCGCCGCATGACCTGCCCGACGACGCGATGCCGGAAGGATGATGTCGATGAACGAGTTCACCTACTACTGTCTGGCGTCTGTTCAGGACGGGACCGGCGAGAACCTCTGGGCCTGGACCGGCAACATCGAGAAGCGACGCCGTCGGCCGTTGGGGGAGACTCGTGAATGGCTCCTCGGCGTGCTCGGTCGTTTGCTCGAGCGTGATCTGGTGTGCGTCGGCAACTTCGAGGAGAACGGCACTGGGCGTGCCGGTTGGGAGACCTGGACAGGGAGCGTCGAGGCCGTCGTCGACAGAGTCGCGTCGATCTACACGGTCGACCTTGCTGCTGACGAGGTGCAGTACTGGCCGTGCTACCTGATGCGGACGGAGGCAGGCGCGCAGCTCTACGGACGAGAGCGATCGAGGCGAGAGCTCGCCGATGAGGACCCGGTCCCGCGACTTCGTGCGGTCTGGGACGAGGACGGCAACGTCATCGAAGAACACGGAGACGAGATCGTCGTCTGACGCCGGCCTTGAGTGCGTCCCCTCCTGAACGCATCGCTGTGGTGCTTCCGGACGGAACTGGCGTCCAGTACCGACGAGGCAGCAAATCCGGTGCTCCGGTCGTCGAAGTGCAGAGCAACGGTGCGAAGCCGGTCAAGCTGCACATGCCCAAGGGAGCCGACGCCCACGATCTGCCCGATGACGCATGACCAGAGGGATTCGAATGAACGAACTGACCTACTACGTCCTCGCGACGACCTACAACGGAACGGGCGAGAACCTCTGGGGCTGGGCAGCGACGTTCGAGATCGAACGACATCGTCCCCGCGAGGAGACGCGCGATTCGGTACTCGACAACCTTCGCCATCTCCTCGCCGAGGGGCTCGTGTCCGTCGGCACGTCCGCGCGGGACGGGCCCGGACGTGCCGGCTGGGACGAGTGGCAGGGCCCGCCTGACGAGATCGTCGAACGAGTCGCTGCTGTCTACACACTCGAGCCGGGCGACGTCGAGGTCCCGTTCTGGGATTGCTACATCATGGACACGCCGAAGGGAAATGCCCTGTTCGAAGCCGAGCGTGCCCGACGGATCGCCGCCGGCCTGGACCCTTTCGCACGGGATGACGGCATCTGGGACGAGGACGGCAACGTCATCGAAGAACACGGAGACGAGATCGTCGTCTGACGCCGGCCTCGAGTACGTCCCCTTCCCTGCAGAGGAAGTCCGCTCCATGCCGGACGGCTCCGTCGCCGCGATGCGTGAACCCCTCCCCGGGCACGAGGCCTACATCGACGCCATCCCGCCCGCTGACGCCGAGGACCCCCGGGTGCAGCGGCGCAGTGTCCGGCACGACCTCGGCCTCGCGCCGAGCCCGGAGCCAGCGCCGCGGACGCCCGAAGAGCAGCTGCTGCTCGACCTCACTGAGTTCAACCGGAACGGGTGCGCGACCGACCTCCGCGCCCTGCACCGTATGGCGCGGACCGACCACGAACCCGACGGCACCCGAGCCCGCGCGATGGCGTTGCGGTGCGTCGAGTTCGGCATCCGGCGGGGGCTCCTGGCGAGCGGGATGTTCGTCCGAGCAGGATCCGAACTCGCGTTCGTCGAACCCGAGCGGACTGCTGACGAGCAGATCGCGACCGTCCGGGGTCGCTACGCCAGCGCGCCCGTCGCCGGCGAGTCCGACGGTGACCTGGCGAACTCCGTGTGGCTGATGAACACGACGGACGGCGAGCGGTTCGCACGGACGCACGGCGCCGAGGCGGACGGGACCGCCGAACCGAGCGAGGCACGCTCGAGCGTCCCCGCGAGCAAGCCGGCGGTGGTCGTCCGTTCGCAGGGCGACGCGTGGGACGACAAGCACCACGAACTGCTCGCCGGCAACGTGTTCGAGGAGCTCCGGAACGGCCCACTCTCGTGGGACACGGGCATCGGCGACGATGCACTCAAGAGCATCGCCTGGGGCATCGCCGCGGAGATCGTCTACGCCTTCGACGTGAAGTGGTCGCCGAACTGGGTCGCGAAGGGGTACCCGCACCGGTGGCACGACGCGGACGGGTGGCACACACGGTGCAACGACTGCCTCGACGAGAGTCCGGCCGAGGCCGACGAAGCGGTCGCGTACTCCTGGTTCGCCGACCACCGTCCGATTGCGCACGGTGACATCGCGCCGCCGTTCCGAAGGTCGCCACCGCCCCTGGACGTCCCGATGCCGGGCACGGACTGACCGGCGACGGTCAGACGAGCGGCAGCCGCATCATCGTCAGGTCGAGCCACCGGCCGAACTTCCGCCCGACCTCGGGCACGACCGCGACCGTGGTGAACCCCAGGCGTTCGTGCAGGGCGATCGACCCCGTGTTGGTGCTGCAGATCCCGGCCATCATGACGTGCCGGCCCTCGGCGGTGGCGCGCGCGACCAACTCGGCCATCAGGGTCGTCGCGATGCCCCGGCCGCGGAACGCCTCGACCACGTAGACGCTGTGCTCGACGGTCTGCCGGTACCCGTCCGGCTGCCGCCACTGCGCGTACGCCGCGTAGCCGGTTACGACCCCGTCGACCTCGGCCACGATCACCGGGTACCCGCCGCCGTGCCGCTCGGCGAGCCACCCGTCGAAGTACGAGCGCGGGTGCGGTGTGTCCTGCCAGATGGCGGTGGAGTGCAGCACGGCATCGACGTGCAGGGCGTGCACGACGTCGAGGTCGGCCGGTGTGCAGTCGCGGATCACGACCCCGTTCGTCGCATATGCTGTCGTCATGTCTCACATCGTAGACGACTCGCACGCTGATCCCGCAACCGACGCCGACGACGCCTCGGTCGCCGAGCAGCGGGCGCTCGGTGAACGCCTCCAGCGCCTCCGCACGGAGCGGAAGTGGAGCCTCACCGAGCTCGCCGAGGAGTCCGGCGTCTCCCGCGCGATGATCAACCGCGTCGAACGCGGGGTCTCCAGCCCCACCGCGACGATCCTCGGTCGCCTGTCCGGTGCCTTCGGCCTGACCATCTCGCAGCTCCTCGACGATGCCCTGGAGCACGAGGTGCCCAGGGTGACGGACCCCGATGAGGCGCGCGGGGTCCAGCGCGGCGCGACCGCCGATTCCTGGACCGATCCCGACACCGGGTACCGTCGCCGTCCGGTCTCGAGCGCGACGTTCCCCGCCGACGTCACCGAGGTGCGCCTCCCGGCCGGCCGCGAAGTGGCCTACCCGGCGTCCGCCTACGCGTTCCTGCGGCACTGCATCTGGGTCGTCGACGGCGTGCTCGAGGTGGTCGTCGGCGGCGAGCCGACGCGCCTGGCCGCGGGGGACCGGATCGAGCTCGGCGAACCCGCCGACGTCGTCTACCGCAACCCCGGCGAGGACCCCACCCGGTACCTCGTCGTGGTGGTCCGCGCGCCGTAGGCAGTGGTGGTCCGCGCGCCGAAAGCAGTGGTGGTCCGGGCCCCGGAGCCGCAGGAATATGATCGGTTCCATGCGCATCCACCTCGGAACGGACCACGCCGGCCTCGAGTTCAACAAGACCCTCGCAACCCACCTGACCGAAGCCGGGCACGAGGTGGTGGACCACGGTCCGACCGAGTACGACGCGCTCGACGACTACCCCTCCTTCTGCATCAACGCCGCGCACGCCGTGGTGCAGGACCAGCGTGCCGGTGTCCAGGCCCTCGGTGTCGTCTTCGGTGGTTCCGGCAACGGTGAGCAGATCGCCGCCAACAAGGTCGAGGGCATCCGCGCCGCGCTCGTGTGGAACGAGTCGACCGCCCTGCTCGCCCGTCAGCACAACGACGCCAACGTCATCTCCATCGGCGCGCGCCAGCACACCGAGGACGAGGCGATCCGGTTCGTCGACCTGTTCATCGCCGAGCCGTTCTCCGGCGAGGAGCGCCACGCCCGTCGCATCGCCCAGCTCGCCGAGTACGAGACCACCGGGCTGATCGCCGGCCGCCAGATCGACGCGTAGTCCGGCCCGTCAGGGGTACCGGGTAGAACGGTAGTCATGCCCGAGGGTCACTCCGTCCACCGCATCGCCAACCAGTTCACCCGGCACTTCGTCGGCAAGCGCTGCGAGGTGTCGAGCCCCCAGGGTCGCTTCGCCGCCGGGGCCGCGCAGCTCGACGGCAAGCGCATGATCGCCGCGCGTGCGGTGGCGAAGCAGATGTTCCTGGAGTTCGAGGGCGACCTGTTCCTCCGCGTCCACCTAGGGCTGTACGGCGCGTGGGACTTCGCGGGCGTGATCTCCACCGCCGAGGCGCTGTCCGACGACGACGACCGCGAAGAGTCGCTCAGCTCGATCGGCGCACCGCGGCTCGCCCGCTACCGGATGGCCGAGCAGGAGCAGGCGGAGGACCCGATCGAGTCCTTCCCGCCGGACCCGGTCGGCCAGGTCCGGGTGCGGATCCTCACCGAGGACACCGTCGCCGACCTGCGCGGCCCGACCGCCTGCGTGGTGGAGACCCCGGCCGAGGTGCAGCGCGCGCTCGACAAGCTCGGCCCCGACCCGATGAACGACGACGGGCCCGATGCCGAGAAGACCTTCGTCGACAACGTCCGCCGTCGGAACGTCGCGATCGGGCAGCTGCTCATGGACCAGTCCGTCGTGGCCGGCATCGGCAACATCTACCGCGCCGAGCTGCTGTTCCGGCAGCGCATCGACCCGTACAAGCCCGGCAAGAAGATCACGGTCAAGCAGGCCAAGGCGCTCTGGGCCGACTGGTCGAAGCTGCTGCACGACGGCGTCCGCGACGGCCTGATGATGACGATGGACGACCTGTCCGAAGCCGACCACAAGAAGGCCCTGCGTTCACGCAAGGACCGGCACTGGGTCTACCACCGACAGGGCGAGCCGTGCCGGGTGTGCGGCACCGAGATCCGGATGGCCGACATGGCCGGCCGGAAGCTCTACTGGTGCCCGAAGGACCAGAAGTAGCGCACGGGGAACAAGTACGCCCGCCCGCTCACACCTCCCGGTGGGTGAACCGTCCGGCGACCGCCGTCCCGAGCACCCGCATGCTGCGCAGCGCGGCGGACGGTGCCGCCAGCGGATCGGACTCGACGAGCACCAGGTCAGCCACGTCGCCGACGGACACCCCGACCCGCCCGTCGGTGGACCCCTGCCACGCGACGAGTGCCGAGAGTCGTTCGGCCGGGTGCCACGGCGCTCGCCCGTCGCGGTCCCGCCCGACGGCCGCAGCCATCGACACCCACGGGTCGAGCGGCGCCACCGGAGCGTCCGACCCGAGCAGCAGGCGCGCTCCGGCCCGGGCGAGCGACGCGAAGGCGAAGGCCCGGTCGGTGTGCCCCGCCCAGTGCCGGTCAGCGATGTCCCGGTCGTCCATGGCGTGCTCGGGCTGCACCGACGCGGCGACCCCGAGCCGGGCGAACCGGTCGACGTCGGTGTCGACGAGCAACTGCGCGTGCTCGATCGTGCCGCGGGCCCCGACGGCTTCGAAGACGTCGAGCGCCAGGGTGTTCGCACGGTCGCCGATCGCGTGGATCGCGGGGACGAGTCCGGCGTCGACGGCCCGGCGGGTGATCGCGACGAGGTCCTCGAAGGCCCACGCGAGCACGCCGGAGCCGTCCGTCATCGCGGCGGTGCGGGTGCCCAGCGACCCGTCGGTGATCACCTTGAAGGGCCCCATCGTGAGCAGCCCCCGCGTGCCGTCGACCACGTCGCCGGTGCGCAGGCCCCGGGCGATCACGTCGTCGAGCTCGTCCGCGTACACACCGGACGCGACCCGGATCGCGTCGGTCCCGGCGTGGATCCGGCGGCGCCAGCGGTCGAGCCCGAAGCGCATCTCGAGGTCGACCACGCCCGTCACCCCGCGGACCGCCGCGGCCTCGGCAGCATCTGCCGCGTAGGCGTCGAGCAGGTCGTCAGGCACCTGCGACAGTGCTCCGGTCACGTCGAACGCGTCCTGCTCGCGCAGGACCCCGTCCTCGCCCGTGTCGAGCGGTCGGCCGACAGCAGCCGAGAAGTGCGCGAGCGCCAGCGCGTTGCACCACACCGCGTGCAGGTCCGCGCTGATCACGACGACCGGGAGGCCCGGTGCGGCACGGTCGAGTAGCTCGCGTCGTGCACGGCGCGGCCACATCCCGTCGCGGAAGCCGTGTCCGACCAGGACGCGGTCCGCCACGCCCGCCCGCGCGACGGCGGCGAGCAGGTCGGCGGTCGCCTCGGCGGAGTCGCAGCCGGTGACGTCGACACGGCGGCGGACGAGCGCCCACTGGTCGAAGTGCGTGTGGTGGTCGCGGAGCCCCGGGCCGAGCCAGGCGCCGGCAGCCACGACCACGTCGGTGTCGACGCTCGTGGGGTCGAGCGTGCCCGCCGGCGCGATCTCGGTGACCCGCCCGTCGACGACGCGGACGTCGGCAGGGGCCCCGGAGGTGCCCACCCTGCGGACGGTGCGCAGCAGGATCTCGCTCATCCCCGCCGTCCCTCCAGGCTGTTCGCCGGGGACGGGACCGGCCGGACCCGCTCGACCTCGTCGGCGAGCGCCGGCGACGCGTAGGGGCCGTCGCCCCGAAGGCCGGCGACGATGCGGTCGATCACCTCGGGGGCCTTGTTCTGGGACAGCTTGGCGCGGGCGTCGAACCGGGTGACGCGGATCCGGATGCCGACGGTGCCCTTCGCCATCCGGCGGGCCGTCTCCTCGTCGATCTGCAACGACACGGGCGACGGCATGACCCGCTCGAAGTGGTCGACGAGCTCGCCGAGCACCCGGAAGTTCTCGTCGTCGGACAGGATCTCGGGGGTGCCCCAGACGTGGGCGGTGACGTGGTTCCAGGTCGGCACGAACTGCTCCGGCGGGTACCAGGCGGGGGAGACGTAGCCGTGCGGGCCCTGGAACACGACGAGGACCTCGTGCTGTCCGAGTTCGTGGGCGACCTCGTCGGGTCGGCCGACGTGGGACACCAGGACGAGGGCGTCCGGGTCGTCGTCGGGACCGGGGGTCTCGAGCAGCACCGGGTAGTGCGAGGCGACCAGCCCGGCCGCGGTGTGCGACACGATCGTCGCCCACGGGTTCCCGGTGATGAGGCGTCGGACCTCGTCGACGTCGGTCATCAGGAAGTGCGGTGTGTGGCGCATGCTCCGAGCGTGGCACAACGGGCCCGGTCGCGCGACGGGTGTCGTTTCGTCAGTGTTTCTGCGCGGTAAAACTCTCAGAGCGCATTGAAAGAAGTCTTGTGGTCGGGATTCGAACCGTCCTAGCTTTCCCACCACGACGACCGGGCAGGGATCCGGCCGCACCCGATCGAGGAGAGATCATGCGACGCAGGACGATCGCCGCGCTGGCCGCGGCGGCAACCTTGGCACTGCTGGCGACCGGCTGTTCGGCGGGTGGCGCGGCCGACGACGACGCTCCCTCGAGCCTGGTCTACGCGACCGGCGAGCCCGACCACCTGACCCCGGGCCGGCAGACCGTGGCCTTCGACCAGGTGATGAGCGTCTTCGCGCCGCTGACCCAGACCGACGCCGACGGCGACCTGCAGTGCGTCGCGGCGAAGAGCGTCGAGAGCGATGACGCCACCACCTGGACGATCACGCTGCGGGACGGATGGACGTTCCAGAACGGCGAGGCCGTCACACCCGAGAGCTACGTGAAGGCCTGGAACCACGTCGCCTACGGCCCGAACGCGTGGGAGAACAGCGGTCAGCTCGCCGGGATCGTCGGGTACACCGACCTCAACCCGGCGAAGGGCACCCCGAAGACCAAGGAGATGTCGGGGCTCGAGGTCACCGGCAAGGACACCTTCACGGTCACGCTCACCCACGCGGACAGCCAGTTCCCCCTGCAGCTCAGCCAGGCCCAGACGGCGTTCTACCCCATGCCCGAGGCCGCCTACGACGACCTGGAGGCGTACGACGAGAAGCCGATCGGCAACGGCCCGTACGAGATGAGGAAGGCGTGGAAGGCGGACCAGGAGTTCACCGTCACGGCCTGGGCGGACTACGAGGGGACGAAGCCCGCCACCGACGAGGTGACCTTCCGCAGCTACTCCGACATGAACACCGCCTACACGGACGTCCTGGCCGGCAACGCCGACGTGCTGTTCCTGCCGACCGACAAGATGACGAGCGCGAAGGCCGACTTCGGTGACCGCCTGCACTCCTTCGACGCCCCCGGCATCGACTACCTCGGGTTCCCGCTGTGGGACGACCGGTACTCCGACCCCGACGTGCGCCGGGCGATCTCGATGTCGATCGACCGTGACGAGGTCAACGACGCGATCTACGGCGGCCTGTACGACCCGGCCACCGCGCTGACCCCACCGTCGATGTCCGGCACCGAAGAGGGCATCTGCGGCGACGCCTGCGAGTTCGACCCGGCAGCGGCGAAGAAGCTCCTCGCCAGCGCCGGCGGGTTCGACGGCACCATGACACTCGTCTACCCGGGCGGCACCGGCCTCGACTCCCTGTACGAGGCGTACGCCAACCAGATCCGGCAGAACCTGGGCGTCGACGCCGAGGCGAAGGCCACCACCGACTGGGCGTCCTACTACTCGGAGCTCACCGACAAGACCGTCGCCGGCCCGCACTTCGGCCACTGGGGCGCGCTGTACATCAGCCAGCAGAACACGCTCCGCGCGCTGTTCACCACGGCCGGCGGCTGCTCCCCGTGCACCGGCTACTACCAGTCCGACGACGTCGACTCGCTGCTCGCGAAGGCCGACTCCGCCGGGTCCCAGGACGAGGCGAACGGGTACTACACGAAGGCGCAGGAGGCGGTCCTCGAGGACTTCCCGATCGTCCCGACCTTCTTCGACAAGTACTCGTACGTCACGAGCGACAAGATCGCGAAGCTGCCGGCGGTGGCGGGCAGCCCCGTCATCGCGCAGATCGCCGTGAAGTAGGGCGGGCATGGAGCAGCACACCGTCCTCGACCTGGTCCGCGACGTCCCCGACCGCGACGGCTTCCCGCTCGTCGACGACCTGCACGCACGGTTCGCCGAGCTCGCCGCGGCACACCCGGACCGGGTCACGGTCACCCGGATCGGCACGAGCCGCCTCGGCGAACCCCTGCACAGCTACCGCATCGGCACCGGGTCGCACGCGGCCGTCGTGGTCGGCGGGGTGCACCCGAACGAGCCGATCGGTTCGTGGACGGCGCTGCACCTCGCCGAGACGGCCCTCGGCGACGAGCGAGTGGCCGGGCTCGACGTCACCTGGCACATCGTCCCGACGATCGACCCGGACGGCATGCGGCTCAACGAGGCGTGGTTCCACGACCCGCACGACCGGGTCTTCTACTCGCGGCACTTCTACCGGCCCGCCCCGGACAGCCAGGTCGAGTGGACGTTCCCGAACAGCTACAAGTCGGTGTACTTCGACCAGGTGCTGCCCGAGACGCTCGCGTTCATGCGGCTCATCGACGACACCGAGCCGGACCTGCTCGTGAGCCTGCACAACGGCGAGATGGGCGGCGTCTACTACTACCTGTCCGAGGACCTGCCCGACGTCGTCGACACCCTGCACGCGGTGCCGGCCGCACTCGGGCTGCCGCTCGACACCGGGGAGCCGGAGTCCCCGTACCTGCGGGAGATCGGCCCGGCGGTGTTCGCGATGGACGGCATCGAGACGGCGTACGACTACCTCGAGGAGCTCGGCGTGGATCCCGGCGAGCACATCCACGGCGGGTCGAGCGCGGCGTGGGCGATGCGCCACGGCGCCCTCTGCGTGGTGGCCGAGCTGCCGTACTGGAGCCACCCCGACGCCGACGACCAGACCCCGACCGACGAGTCGTACGCCGACCTGCTGCGCCGGTGCGCGGACGAGCTCGGTGCCTCGGGTGCGGAACTGCAGGCGTTCCTCGACGAGGCGTCTCCGATGCTCTCGATCCCGTCCCCGTTCGTCGAGGCCTCCCGGGCGTTCGTCCCGATGCTCGTCGGGATCGCGGACACCGACCGCCGCCGGGCCGAGCGGGAACCGGCCGACCGGACGGCCACCGTCGCGGAGCGCTTCGGCTGCGAGGACCTCGTCCGCTGCTTCCGCCTGCGTTACGGCGGCATGCTCCTGCGGGCCGTCGAGGCGGAGACGACCGCCGGCACGGCGTCCGCGCCGCTCCGGCGGCTCCGCGACCGCCTGGCCGAGCGGTACGCGCACTGGCAGGCGGACGCGTCGACGGGTGCGCAGCCGATCCCGGTGGGGAAGCTCGTGGGCGTGCAGTACGGGGCGATCCTCGCCTGCGCGGCGCACGTGGCGAACCCGACCCGCGCCTCCCGACCGTCACTGGTCACCCCGGGAGAGCCTGGGCCCACGCCGCCGGTTCCGGACCGACGCGCCAGCGGCGGGCCGGCCGTGCCGGTGGGGAGAGGCGCGTGATGCGTCCGACGCTCGCCGTCGGTCGCCGACTCGGCGGCCTGGTCATCGTGTTCCTCGGGGTGACCTTCCTGATCTACGCGATGACGTTCGCGCTGCCCGGCGACCCGATCAAGGCGCTCGGCGGTGAGCGCCCCCTCACCGACTCGGTCGTGCGGGCGCTGCGGGCGGAGTACCACCTGGACCAGCCGCTGTGGCTGCAGTACGTGCAGTACCTGGGCGGCCTGTTCCGGGGTGACTTCGGCACCGACTTCAACGGGCAGTCCGTCGGCGAGCAGATGGCCTCGCGGTGGCCCGTGACGATCACGCTGGCGCTGAGCGCATGGGCGCTCGAGATCGTCCTCGGCATCGGGCTCGGCGTGGTCTCGGCGCTCAAGCGCGGCACCGTGCTCGACAAGACGGTGCTCGTCGGCACCATCGTCGTCGGCGCCGTGCCCGTGTTCGTGCTCGGCGTGGCCCTGCAGCTGGTGTTCTCGGTGCGGCTGCACTGGTTCCCCGTCGCGGGCGTCACCGCCGGGTGGCCGACCGCGTACGTCCTGCCGGCGTTCGTGATCGCCCTGTTCGGCCTGGCCGCGGTGTCCCGACTCACCCGGACGTCGATGATCGAGACGCTCGACGCCGACTACGTGCGGACGGCCCGTGCCAAGGGGCTCGCGCCGGGCCGGATCGTCGGCGTGCACGTGCTGCGGAACTCGCTCATCCCCACCGCCACCTACCTGGCGACCGACCTCGGGTACCTGATGGGCGGCACCGTCATCATCGAGGGCATCTTCAACCTGCCGGGTGTCGGCAACCTGCTGTTCCAGGGCATCCGTTCGCACGAGGGCGCCGTCGTCGTCGGCATCTCGACCGCCCTCATCCTGGTGTTCCTCGTCACGAGCGTGCTCGTCGACCTGCTGCACGCCGCCCTCGACCCGCGCGTCCGGACAGGAGCCTCCCGATGACCACCGAAGCCCTCGGCGCCACCGTCGAGCCCGTCGTCGGAGTCCGGCGCCGGCCACTGCTCGCCGCCGCACGGACGCCGGGGTTCTGGGTGCCCGGGTCGGTGCTCGTGGTGGTCCTGCTCATCGCGGCGTTCCCGCAGCTGTTCGCCGGGCTGTTCGGCCACGGCGACCCCCGGGTGTGCGACCTCGGCCGGAGCGGGGCGTCACCGACCGCCGGGCACCCGTTCGGCTTCGACCTGCAGGGCTGCGACGTGTACGCGAACGTCGTCTGGGGCACCCGGTCGTCGATCGCCGTCGCGGTGCTCACGACCCTGCTCGCCGGCATGGTCGCGGTCGTCGTCGGGACCGTCGCGGGCATGGTCGGCGGGTGGGTCGACGCCGTACTCGCCCGGCTCACCGACGTGTTCCTCGGCTTCCCGTTCCTGCTGGGCGCCGTCGTCGTGCTGAACAGCGTGGGGGAGCGGTCGGTGCTCACGGTGTCGCTCGTGCTCGCCCTGTTCGGGTGGCCGACGATGGCCCGGCTCGTGCGGTCGAGCGTCCGCAGCGTCCGGGGCGCCGAGTTCGTGCTCGCCGCCCGGACGATGGGGTTGTCGACGTGGCGGATCACCACCCGGTACGTGCTGCCGTCGTCGATCTCGCCGCTGCTCGTGCTCGCCACCATCACCGTCGGCGGGGTCGTCGTGTCCGAGTCGTCGCTGACCTACCTCGGCATCGGGCTGGAACGTCCGACGATCTCGTGGGGGCTGCAGCTGTCCGCGGCGACGTCGCAGTTCCTCCGGGCCCCGCACATGCTCATCGCCCCGGCGGCGTTCCTCGCCGTGACCGTGCTCGCCGTCATCGCGCTCGGCGACACGCTGCGCGCCGCACTCGACCCACGTCGGCGCTGACGCGCCAGACTCGCTGCAGAACCGTTCTCGAAAGGACCACCGTGACCGACACCCTCTCCGCGTACCGGAAGACCCTGCCCTACATCCGGGAGTGGGTGTCGTACAAGGTGTGGCAGCTGCGGGTGCCCGGCGTGCAGGTCGCCGTCGGGTACGGCGGCGAGGTCCTGTTCGACGAGGCCTGGGGCTACGCCGACGTCGAGGCCGGGCGTCGGCTGACCACCACCGACCTGTTCCGCATCGCTTCGCACTCGAAGACCTTTACCGCGACGGCCCTGCTCCAGCTCGCCGAGCGCGGGTCGCTCCGGCTCGACGACACCGTCGGCACGTACGTCCCGGCACTGGTCGACGGCGGCTCCCCGCTCGCCGACGCCACCCTGCGCGAGCTCATGGAGATGGGTGCCGGCGTCATCCGCGACGGGCACGACGGCGACTACTGGTCCCTGCTCCGGCCGTTCCCCGACGAGCAGGAACTCCTGGCGCTCGTCCTCGACCGGGGCCAGAAGGTCCCGACCGGCTCGTCGTTCAACTACTCGAACCTCGGCTACTCCCTGCTCGGCCTGGTCATCGCCGCGGTGTCCGGGCGGTCGTACAACGACTTCGTGCGGGAGTCGATCATCGAACCCCTGGGCTTGCGGAACACCGGCCCCGACTGGGACCCCGCACGCGCCGACGACTTCGTGGTCGGGTACACCGGCTTCCACACCGCGCGGCACCGGCAGCGCATCGACCACGTCGACACCCGCGCGATGGCCGCCGCCACCGGGTTCCACGGCACCGCGTCCGACCTGGTCCGTTACTTCTCGCAGCACGTGATCGGGCAGGGCACCCTGCTCGACGACCACTCCAAGCGCCTCGCGCAGCGGAAGGCCTGGAGCGCCACCGACGACCCCGCCGCCCGGGGCTACGGCGCCGGCTTCATCGTCGACCGGATCGGCGGACGGGAGATCCGCGGCCACTCGGGCGGGTTCCCGGGGCACATCACCCAGTCGATGTTCGACCCGGCGTCCGGGCTCGTCGTGTCCGTGCTGACGAGTGCCGCCGCCGGACCCGCCACGCTCATCGCCACCGCGGTCATCGCCATGCTCGACGCGGCAGCCGACGCCGACGCCCCGGGGACCCCGGTGCCCGACGACGTGGACACCTCCGCCTTCACCGGGCGCTTCGCCAACCCGTGGGGCGTCACCGACGTCGCCCGGATCGGTGACCGGCTCGTCGAGGTCGACCCGTCCGGCGCCGAACCGATGGACACCCCCACCCGGCTC
Organism: Curtobacterium sp. MCPF17_018; assembly: GCF_003234135.1. Taxonomy (NCBI): domain Bacteria; kingdom Bacillati; phylum Actinomycetota; class Actinomycetes; order Micrococcales; family Microbacteriaceae; genus Curtobacterium; species Curtobacterium sp. MCPF17_018. The sequence goes on from NZ_QKSJ01000004.1 coordinate 35,334, forward strand.
GAGGTCGTCGACGCCGACACCCTGCGGATGACCCACGGCAACCGCTTCGGCTCGGTCGACGAGGACATCACCTACACGCGCGACGACGACGGCACCGTCCGGGCGATCCGCGGCGGCGGCGGCATGTCGCAGGAGCCGTGGTCGATCCCGGAGGAGCGACCCGAGGCGGCCGCCGGGCTCGCCTCGTGACCGACGACAGGGGCACCGGCGACGGGGCCCCCGACGACGACCGGCTGCTCGGACCGGAGCGCCAGGCGTTCGTCGAGGAGTTCGCCCTGATGCTCAACGACGGCGCGGGCATGCCCCTCACCGACGCCCGGGTGCTCGGCTACCTGATGATGACCCGCGCACCGCACTCGTCGTCGTCCGACCTGCAGGCAGCGCTCGGCGCCAGCTCGGGGTCGGTGTCGATGGCCACCCGGCGGCTCGTCGACTCCGGGTTCGTGAAGCGCCACATCGTCCCCGGCGAGCGCAGCCACTACTTCCGCGCCGAGGCCGACGTCTGGGGCTCCTGGCTCGCCAGCGAACGGAAGTACCTCGACCGGCAGCGCGACATCATCGGCCGCGGGCTCGCCGTCGTCGAGGGTGCCGGCCGTACCGGCACGGGCGACGTGGACGCCGAGGTCCGCGAGCGCCTGCTCAACGGCCGCGACTACATGCAGTGGCTGCAGGGCTACCACCGCAAGATGCTCGAGGAGTGGGAGGCCTTCAAGGCCGCCCGCGACGACACCGACCCCCCGGAGACCCCATGAGCGGCACCACCGACGTCCTGATCGTCGAGCACCTCACCGTCACCTTCGACGTCGACGGCGAGGTCGTCCGCGCCGTCGACGACGCCTCGTTCACCGTCACCCGGGGCGAGGTCGTCGCGGTCGTGGGGGAGTCCGGCTCCGGCAAGAGCATGACCGCGATGACCGCGATGGGCATCGCCCCCGACGGTGCGCACGCCTCGGGGAGCATCCGGCTCGGCGACCTCGAGGTCATCGGCACCGACGAGCGCACCCTCCGGTCGGTCCGGGGCCGCAGCGTGTCGATGATCTTCCAGGACCCGTCCGCGGCCCTGAACCCGGTGTTCACCATCGGGTTCCAGCTCGCCGAGGCCGTCCGACGCACCGACGGGCCGCACGACCGCGCCGCCGTCCGGGAACGCTCGCTCGAGCTGCTCCGCGCCGTGGAGGTCCCCGAACCCGAACGCCGCCTGGGCCAGTACCCGCACGAGCTCTCCGGCGGGCAGGCCCAGCGCGTGATGATCGCGATGGCGCTCGCCGCCGACCCGGACCTGCTCATCGCGGACGAGCCGACGACAGCCCTCGACGTCACCGTGCAGGCCGAGGTCCTCGATGTCCTCCGCGCGCTGCGCGAGCGCACCGGCACCGCGATCCTGCTCATCACCCACGACATGGGCGTCGTCGCGGACCTCGCCGACCGCGTGGTCGTGATGCGCCGCGGACGCGTCGTCGAGACCGGCACCGCCGACGCGGTCTTCGCCGCACCGTCCGCCGACTCCACGCGGGAACTCCTCGCTGCGGTCCCGCGGATGGGCACCGGGTCCGGACAGGAGGCCCGGCTCGACCCCGCCACGGAGCCCCCGGCCGCCGTCCTGGACGTCCGGCACCTCGTGGTCGAGTACGGCGGCGCCCTGCGGGGGCGCTTCCGCGCCGTCGACGACGTGTCGTTCACCGTCGGCCGTGGCGAGATCGTCGGCCTGGTGGGGGAGTCCGGCAGCGGCAAGACCACCATCGGCCGGGCCGCGGTCGGCCTCGCGCCGATCACCTCGGGTTCGGTGGTCGTCGACGGCGCCGACGTCGCCGGCGCACGACGAGCCGCCCGCCGGCAGATGCGCCAGCACGTCGGCGTGGTGTTCCAGAACCCGCTCCGGTCGCTCAACCCCCGGTACACCGTCGGGCAGACCGTCGCCGAGCCGCTCCGCCAGATCCTCCGGCTGCCGGCGGTGCAGGTCGAGGAGCGTGTCGAGCGACTCCTCGCCGACGTCGGTCTCGACGGTGGGTACGCCGAGCGCTACCCGCACGAACTCTCCGGTGGCCAACGGCAACGCGTCGCGATCGCCCGCGCGGTGGCCCTCGACCCCGCGCTCCTGATCGCCGACGAGCCGACGAGCGCGCTCGACGTGTCAGTGCAGGCTCGCGTGCTCGACGTGTTCCGCGAGCTGCAGGAGCGCCTCGGGTTCGCGTGCCTGTTCGTCACGCACGACCTGGCCGTGGTCGACACCCTGTGCGACCGGGTCGTCGTGCTGCACGGCGGCCGGGTCGCCGAACACGGGACGCGCGACGCCATCCTGCGCTCGCCCCAGGACCCGTACACACGACGGCTCATCCAGGCCGCCCCCGTGCCGGACCCCGGGGAGCAGGCACGCCGACGCTCCGAGCGCCTGGCCGCCCGCGCGGGCTGAGGGGGAGAGAGTCCGGGTCAGCGCACCTCGGCCGAGGCCCACAGCACGCCGACGCCGCGGCCCACCGGGCGCAGCAGCGGCACCGCGACGAGCACCGCGGCAGCCAGGTACGCGACGGCCTGCAGCAGCCCCGGGACCGCGAAGGCCACGCCGAGCGACTCCTGCGGGAGCGCCGTGAGGAGCACGGTCTCCGACAGCAGTGCGGTGACGAACCACGCCGCAGCCGCCACCGTGACGATCCAGCCAAAGGCCCGCTGCACACCCGGTGCACTCCGGACGGTGACGACGCCGAAGGCCACGAGCGCCGCCTGCGCGACGACGAGGAACACGTCGATCAACAGGCCGGGAACCAGCGACACGAGCGCGAACGCGAGCACGGACACCGCGAACGTGAGCGCCCGGCGGTCCCGAGCACGCACCGCGGCGACGAGCACGACGACGGCGGCGATGCCGGCGACGACCGTGGCGCCGAGGAGCAGCCCGCGGGGCAGGTCCCAGGGCGCCAACCAGACCGTCCCGACCAGTCCGGCCGCCCCGAACACCAGCGCCGCCACCACCGCGGCCGCCGACACCACCCGTACCCCCGTGCTGCTCTGCATGCCCGCACCCTATGCCCCGGCACCCCGCCAGGGGAACACGCTCCCCACCGTTCGGCGCCCCGACGACACGCCCGTCCGGCCCCGGGTGCTCGTCCAGACGACGCGGTCGACTTGACTGTCGTTCGAACACACGTTCGAATACCGTCGTGGGACGGCGTCGTGAGAACCGGTGGCAGCCCCCGGAACACCCGGAGGTCGAGCGTCCGCGCGCGTACTCCCTGTCCGAGGACGCCCGCGGCGGTGACGTCTGCCACGCCGTCACCCCGAAGCCGGTCTGGGCGTGGGTCCAGTTCCCGACCTTCCACGTCCGGGTGAAGGCCTTCGCGAAGAGCTGGACCCGCGACGCCGTGCTGGTGGAGTGGGCGCAGTTCGGGCAGCAGGCCGAGGCGTGGGTGTGGCGCTCCGCGGTGAAGCACCGCACGCTCCGTGCCGACCGGGACAGCGCGAACCGGAGTCCGCAGAGCGCACTGCGTTGACTTCCGCCCGCACCCCGAGGATGGTTTAGCGAACACGGGTTCAGCAAGTAACTCACTGATCGAGGCATCCGGTCCGGACCCCTGTTCCAGAAGGAGGCACCATGAAGAACGCAGCGGTGCCGTCCTGGGTCGCCCACGTGCTCACCCCGCCCGAGGTCATCAGCGCCTACATCGAGCGTCGGATCAACGATCCGTCCCTCCTGTCGGGCGAGCAGTCGGAACCCACGTACGCAGACTTCCTGCGCGACGAGTAGACGGTCTTCTCCCAGGAGGCCCGGATCACGCACCGCTGTCGGCGGACGTGATCCGGGCCTCCTCTTCGTTCACCCCACCGGTCCGCCGCGTCGGCGACGCGCCGACATCGTCACGCCGACGCTCGCGGCGGTGACGCACGCCAGGGCGACCGTCTCGAGCACCGTCAACCCCTCGGCCAGCACCACCAGGCCGGCCAGGGCGGCGATCGCCGGGCCGAGGCTCTGCAGCACGCCGAACACCCGCGTCGGCATCCGGCGGAGCGCGAGCATCTCGAGGGCGTACGGCAGCACGCTCGACAGCACGGCGACCGCACCGAAGACGAGCAGGAGCGTCGGTTCGTGCAGGACGCCGTCGACCGCGGACCGGAGCCCGAACGGCAACGACACGAGCATCGCGACCACCATCGACACGACGAGCCCGTCGACGCCGGGGATCGCGGCGCCGACGTGCCGGTTCATCACGATGTAGCCCGCCCAGCACCCGGCGGCCAGGACCGCCCAGACGACACCGCCCACCTCGGTCACCGCGGTCGGGCCCACGCCGAGCAGCACGACCCCGGCGAGCGCCAGCACGGCCCACAGCGCATCGCGCCAGCGCCGGGTGTGCACGAGCGACAGGGCGAGCGGCCCGAGGAACTCGATCGTCACGGCGACACCGATCGGGATGCTCGCGAACGACAGGTAGATGAAGACGTTCATGCCGCCGAGCGCCAGGCCGAGCCCGATCGCACCGAGCCACTGCGCCCGCGTCCAGTGCCGGATCCGCGGGCGGATCACCAGGGCGAGCACGACGGCGCCGATGACGAGCCGGAGCGTGGCCGCCCCGACCGCGCCGACGTCGTCGAAGTGGGTCTTCGCGATCGCGGCGCCGAGCTGGACGGACACCATCGCGGTGAGGGCCAGCAGGGGCGCGGGGACCCGGTTCATCCCAGGTAGGCGAGGACGGCGAGGACACGGCGGTGGTCCTCTCCGGTGTCCTCGAGTGCGAGCTTGCCGAAGATGCTCGACACGTGCTTCTCGACGGCGCCGGTGCCGATCACCAGGGCGCGGGCGATGGCGGCGTTCGTGCGGCCCTCGGCCATCAGCCCGAGCACGTCACGCTCGCGCGGGGTCAGGGCTGCGAGCGGGTCGCGACGGCGGCTCATCAGCTGCGTGACGACCTCGGGGTCGAGCACGGTGCCGCCGGCGGCGATGCGGCGGACGGCGTCGTCGATCTCCTCGAGCCGGGTGACGCGGTCCTTGAGCAGGTAGCCGATGCCGGTCGCGCCGGCGGCGAGGACGTCCTCGGCGTAGGTGGCCTCGACGTACTGGGACAGCAGGAGCACACCTGTCCGTGGAGCGATCCGGCGGGTCTCGACGGCGGCGCGGACGCCCTCGTCGGTGAAGGTCGGCGGCATCCGCACGTCCATCACCACGACGTCGGGTGCACCCTCGGGCAGGGTGGCCAGGAAGGCCCGGGCGTCGGAGTACTGCCCGATGACGTCGATGCCGGCCTCGTCGAGCACGCGGGCCAGGCCCTCGCGCAGCAGGACGGCATCATCGACGACGACGGCCCGGATGCGTGCTGCATCCGGGCCGTCTGTCATGCCGACCAGCCTAGTGGGAGCGCGGACGCCCCCGTGGGGTCACGACCGCTGGTTCGCCGCCGTCGGCACGCCGTTCAGGGCCCCGAGGGGGATCCGGGCGGTGGCCTCGGTCGGGCCGCCCTCGGGGCTCGAGACGACCAGGTCGCCGTCGAGGGCCCGCATGCGGCCGATCAGACCCTCGATCCCGTGGCCCTGCTGCGGCCGGGCACCACCCCGGCCGTCGTCGGTGACGCTGACGGTCAGGTACCAGAGGCCCGAGGCGTCGACGACCAGGCCGAGGTACACCCCGGCGGTGGTGGCGCCGGCGTGCTTCATGGTGTTCGTCAGGAGCTCGCTCACCGTGAAGTACACGTTGCGCTGGATCTCCGTGGCGAGCTCCAGGCCCTCGGGCAGCCGGACGTCCAGGCCCACCGGGATCGGGGTGCGGGCGACCAGTGCCTCGAGCGCCGCGACGAGTCCGCGGTCGAGCAGGATCGGCGGGGCGAAGCCGCGTGACAGTGCGCGCAGTTCGTCGAGGGCGTCCTGGGCGTGCTCGGATGCCTCGCCGATGAGCTGCTTGGCCTTCTCGGGGTCCTTCTCGAAGGCGCGCTCGGCGGCGGACAGGTCCATGCGGAGTCGCACCAGCCGCTGCTGCGGGCCGTCGTGCAGGTCGCGCTCGATCTGGCGGAGTGCCTGCCCCTCGGCGGTGACGGCACCGGCGCGGGAGGCCTGCAGGCCGGCGACGCGCTGCTCGAGTTGCTCGGCCCGGAAGCCGCCCAGCAGGCCGAAGTCGACCCAGTAGTGCGCGAGGACGGACCCGCGGGCCCAGAGCGGGAAGAGCACGACCGAGGCGGCCATCGACAGCAGCCCGGCGACGCCGATGCCGGCCACCACGCCGTAGTCCCAGCTCGGGTACGACAGCCCACCCACGCCGCCGAACGCCCATGCGCCCGCCACGACGACCGGCCAGGTGAAACCGAGGATCAGCAGTGCGCCGGCCCCGACGGTCACGACCGCGACGAGCGGGTACACGACCGCGGCGTGCAGCAGGTAGAGCCAGTAGTGCGGGTTGGCGACGGCCGACCCCGTGCGGGTCCACCAGTTCTGCTGCCAGCGGGGCGTCCAGTCCACCGGGCGGATCGGCCTCGGGTCCGCCCAGCTCATGCGGAGCTTCTCGAACTGTCCGAGCCACCGCGCCACGAACAGCGCGATGAAGAACATGAGCAGGACGAAGGGGTTGAACAGGTCCCGGAACCCGCCACCGAAGATCGCCGTCGGGAACGCGAAGTACAGCGTGCAGAGCAGCACGGCGGTGAGCGCCATGTAGCCGAAGTCCCGCGGCAGGCGCTTCCACGCGTCGCGGTAGAACTGCCCGGCGGTCATGCCGGACCCGCGACCGGAACCACCGACCGGACCGGACCCGACCCGCGGGGTGGCGCTCCACGACGCCGGAGGGGACTGCGCGGCGTCCTGGGAGTCCTGGGGGTCCTGGTGGTGCTGGCGCGGGTACTGGGGCATCGGCTTGGTGGCTCCAGGGGGCACGGAGTCGCCCAGCGGGACGGTCTGGGCCTGGTCGGGCGAAGGCGTGACGTCGTCCAGCGGGACGGTTCGCGCCTGGTCGAGGCGGTCGGTGTCGGTCATGCATCCAGCCTCGCGATCGCGGAGCCGTTCCCCCATCCTGCCCTCTCCCCACCCCGGGTGGGGTTATCCCCCCTCTTCCACAGACCGTCCGATCCACGCCCGCGCGTCCTGCCCGTGGATCACGCTCGTCGGATGGGTGATGCGCTCCGCGCACTGATCGACGCCGTCGGGCTCCAGGTCGGGCCGGGCACCGAGGTCCGGTCCGACGACGAGGCGTGGACGCTCGACGTCGAACCGACGGGCACCCGCGTCTGGGTGGCGACGCGGTCCCGCTCCGTGTGGATCCGGCGCGGACACGACATCGCGATCGTCGACGCCGGCACCGCTGCCCTCGTCGAAGGGCACGCGACGATCACGATCAGCACGGGCCCGGAGTGCTCCGGCCCGCCCGATGCCGCTGCGACGTACGCGTTCCCGCACGAAGCACTCTTCGCGCTGACCGGTGTCCTCGTCGGTGCCGCAACGCTCGGACCCCTCGCCGACGAGGTCCTCGCACTCCCGGCCATCGCGACGACCGGTCCGCCCGGGGCTCCCTCACCCGATGTCGGCCTCGCGCTCCGCCACGTCGGGCACCTGGACGGCGGGAGGTGGCACGGCGCGCAGCAGCAGGCCCTCGCCCGACTCGTCGTCACGACGGTGCTCCGCGACAACCCGCCCCCGATGCTCGGCGACAACGGTCTCGCGCGGGTTCTCGACCGCCTGTTCGATCCCGCCGGTCAACCATCCGTGCGGGAGCTCCTCGTCGGCATCGACATGTCGGAGCGCACCCTCGAGCGCCGGTGCGTCGCAGCGACGGGATGCTCGCCCGCGCAGCTCGGCCGCTGGTACCGCAGTCTCGCCGTCCGGAGCGCGCTCAGTCGTGGAGACCGCCCGTCCGACGTCGCGACCCGCTTCGGCTTCAGCACGACGTCGTCCATGCGGCGGGCCCTCGAGCGGGTCCGACCCCCGACGAACCGCCGGTGACCGTCGACCGCGGGGGAAGGCAGTTCCGCTTCGCATCGATGACGGTTCTGGTTCACGATCCTCGGGTTTCGTGAGCCAGAACCGTCACGGCGCGGAGAAGACCACGTCGTCCCGCGCCGTCGCAGGTGCGGTGTGGCGCGCCGGTCGCGGCGGCAGCACGAGTGAGTCGTCGGCGCCGACCTCCGGAGCGGTCAGGCGGGGGCGCGGCCGGTGGACTCGCGGACGCTCAGGGTGAGCGAGGGGCCCGCGCGTGACGGGAGCGAGGTGCTGGCGTCGATCTGCGCGCGCAGCAGGGTCGCCGCACGCTGCCCGAGCTCGACCGTGTCGCGGGTGAGCGAGGTGATCGCCGGCCGGACGAGCCGGATCATCGCCGAGTCGTCGAAGGACACGATCGAGACGTCGCCGGGCACCGCGACGCCCATCTCGCTCGCCACGCCCAGCCCGGCGACGGCGAGCACGTCGTTGTCGTAGACGATCGCGGTCGGTCGGACGCTCCTCGACAGCAGGGTGCGGGTGGCGCTCGCGCCGGCCTCGGCCGAGTAGTCCGTCGGTACCGAGACCGCGTCGTCGAGCCCCTCGTCGGCCGCGAACGCCCGGAGCCGGTCCATGCGCATGGCGGTGTGCTCGAACTCGGGCCTGCCGGCGACGTGCGCGATGCGCCGGTGCCCGAGGGCGTGCAGGTACCGCAGAACCGTGTCGGTGGCGTCCGAGTCGTCGATCCAGACGGTGGGTGCGGCGCCGTCGGGGGAGGGGTGCGAGCCGACGACGACGGTCGGCATGCCGAGGTCGGCGAGCAGGGCGAGCCGGGCATCGTCGCGACGGGGGTCGATCACGATGACGCCGTCGACACGGTGTCCGCGCCACCAGTCCCGGTAGGTCTCGAGTTCCTCGTCCGCGTCACGCGCGACGAGCAGGTTCATGCCGACGTGGGTGCCGGCGAGCCCGAGCTGGATGCCGGAGATCAGGTCGCCGAAGAACGATTCCGTGCCCAGGGTCCGGGCCGGGCGGTTCAGCACGAACCCGATGGAACCGGCCTTCGCACCGCCGAGTGCCCGGGCCGCGGTGTGCGGCTGCCAGTCGAGCTCGAGGGCGATCTCGCGCACGCGGCGGCGGGTCTCGTCGGAGACACCGGGGCGGTCGTTCAACGCGAACGACACCGCGCTGATGGACACGCCGGCCCGCGCGGCGATGTCGGCGATCGTCGTTCGACGCTTGGTGGCCACGGGGTTGACTATAGCGCTTTAGTCATTCACAGTGGCTGCCACACCCGGGTTCGGTGACTGTTGCTGAACCGGTTCAGCTATGACGAGGGAGTCAGACGCCATGAGGACCACCACACGCATGACGAGGGGCCGCGCCACCGCGCTGCTCGCGACGGCCGCCGCGACGGCGCTCGTCCTGACCGGCTGCTCGAGCGGCGGGAACGCGGCCGACGGCGGCGACGGCGAGATCAGCGGCACCATCACCCTGCAGACCTGGGCGCTCACGCCGACCTACACTGGCTACCTCAACGGGGTCATCGAGGACTTCGAGCAGGCCCACCCGGACGCGAAGGTCAAGCTGCAGGACCAGCCCGGCGACGGGTACGCCGACAAGGTGCTCAGCCAGGCTTCGTCGAACAGCCTGCCCGACGTGATCAACCTGCCGCCGGACATCGCCCTGCCGCTCGCGAAGCGCGGGTTCCTGCAGGACGTCGCGAAGGACGACTCGAAGCTCGACAGCACGTACGTTGCCGGGGCACTGGCCTCGTACGAGTACAAGGGCGTCGACGGCACGTTCGGGTACCCCTGGTACCTCAACACCGACGTGAACTACTGGAACTCGACGATGTTCGCCAAGTGCGGCCTCGACGCGAAGAACCCGCCGAAGACCACCGACGAGCTGTTCACGCAGGCGAAGACCATGCACGACAACTGCCCGACCGACTACCTGATGAGCCGGAAGCCGGGCCTCGGTGACTTCACGCTCGCCGGCGTCAAGGTGCTCAACGCCGACGGCACGAAGTTCACCTTCGCCGACTCGTCGAAGGCCGCCGACCTGATCGACCGCTACAAGGACGCGTACCAGGACGGCTACATGCCCTCCAACGTGCTGAACAGCGACTACCTCGGCAACTCCACCCTGTTCACGCAGGCCAAGGTCGCCTGGACCACCGGTGGTGCCACCTCGCTCGCCGACTTCGAGAAGAACAACCCGTCGCTCAAGGGCAAGGTCACCGTCAGCCCCGCACTCGACACCCCGCCGCTCTACGTGCAGGGCCTGTCGGTCTCGAGCAAGTCGAAGCACCTCGCCACCGCCGAGGCCTTCGCGAAGTTCATGACGAACGCGAAGAACCAGGAGGCGTTCGCCCACGAGGTCAACATCTTCCCGTCCACCACGTCGTCGCAGTCCGACCCGTACTTCTCGAAGGACGACGGCACCGTGAACGGCGAGGCCCGGGTCCTGGCGAACGAGGCCCTGAAGACGGCGAAGGTCATCAACCCGGTCGAGGCGAACTCCGCGATGACGGACTTCCTCGACCAGCAGATCGCCCTCGCGATGAAGGGCCAGGTGGCGCCCGAGAAGGCGCTGCAGACCGCCCAGACCAAGATGAACAGCCTGCTGGCCAACGGCTGATCCAGCCCGGAGAAGGAAGAGGGAGGATCGTCATGCGTGCCAACCGCTGGTACACGCCCTGGTTGCTCGTCCTGCCGGCACTGATCTGGCTCGTCGCGTTCAGCCTGTGGCCCTCGATCAACACGGTCCGGTTGTCGTTCACGAACGCCAGCCCGCTCGGCGGCGTCAGCCAGTGGGTCGGGCTCGAGAACTTCGAGACCCTGCTCGCCGACCCGCAGGTGTGGGAAGCGCTGCTCAACAGCGTCATCTACATGGCGGTGTGCCTGCCGCTGCTGACGGTCCTCCCGCTCCTCATCGCGGTGCTGGTGCAGCAGAAGCTGCCCGGGATCGCGTTCTTCCGCACCGCGTTCTACACGCCGGTCATCGCGTCCGCGGTGGTCGTCGGGCTCATCTGGACGTGGATCCTCGACGACCGCGGCGTCATCAACGAGATGGGGCAGGCCCTCGGCGTCGTGCAGGGCAGCGTCCCGTTCCTGACCGACCGGTGGCTGCTGCTCCTCAGCGCCATCAGCCTGACGGTGTGGAAGGGGCTCGGCTACTACATGATCATCTTCCTGGCCGCCCTCGGGAACGTCGGCAAGGACCTGCACGAGGCCGCCGCGCTCGACGGCGCCGGCGCGGTCCGGCGCTTCTGGTCGGTCACGATGCCCGGGGTCCGCGGCACCATGACGCTCGTCGGGATCCTGGTGTGCGTCTCCGCGCTCCGGGTGTTCAGCGAGCTCTACATCCTCACCAACGGCACCGGCGGGCCCGGCGGGCAGGACAACTCGCTCGTCATGCTCATCCAGCAGTACGCCCGCGGCTTCACCGGCAACCTCGGCTACGCGTCCGCCCTGAGCCTCCTGCTCTTCGTCGTGACGCTCGTGCCGATGCTCGCCCTCGCCCGGATGAACAGCAAGGCGGACAAGTGACGAACACGACCAGCACGACCGAACCCGTCATCGGCGGCGCGCAGGGCGCAGCCAGCCCGACGCCGGACGTGACCGGCGCGACGGGCGCGGGGCGGGCCTCCAGGCAGAAGGGACGCGACGGACGCAAGCGGCGCCGCGCGGTCTGGGGCGTCATGTCCACCCGCGAGAAGGTCGTCCGCTACGTCCTGCTCATCGTGGTGCTCTTCATCACGATCGGCCCGTTCCTGTGGCAGCTGTCCACGTCGCTCAAGGGCGCCGGTGAGGACATCTACACGGCGAACCCGTCGTTCATCCCGTCCGAGCCGACCATCGAGAACTACCTGAAGGTCGCCGCCGCGATCCCGGTGTGGCGGTACATCGGCAACTCGCTGCTCGTCGCCGCGATCGACGTGCTCGGCAACATCGTGTTCGCGACCCTGGCCGGCTTCGCCCTCGCCCGTCTGCAGTGGCGGCACCGGAAGCTCGTGCTCGGCCTGTTCCTCGGCACCCTCGTGCTGCCCGGCGAGGCGACGATCATCTCGCAGTTCGTCACCGTGAAGGACCTCGGCCTCGCCGACAACCTGGTCGGCGTCGCCCTGCCCGGCATGATCGCGGCGCTCAACGTCCTGCTGATGTTCAACGCGTTCCGGCAGATCCCCGAGGAGATCGACCAGGCCGCGGTGATGGACGGTGCGAACGCCCTGCAGCGCCTGCGCTACATCTCGCTGCCCGCCGTGCAGGGGACCATCGCCGTCATCGCGATCTTCTCGTTCATCGGTGCGTGGGACGACTTCCTCTGGCCGCTCATCGTGCTGCAGTCGCCCGAGAACCTCACCCTGACCGTCGGGTTGCAGTACCTGCAGGGCACGTTCGCCACCGACCAGCGGATGATCGCGGCCGGCACCATGATCGCCTTCATCCCGATCGCCGTGATCTTCGCCGTCCTGCAGCGCTTCTTCTTCAAGGGCGTCGAAGAGGGCGGTGTGAAGGGCTGATGCGCTTCGGGGTCAACTACACGCCCTCGGTCGGCTGGTTCCACTCGTGGCTCGACTTCTCGCGGTCGGACACCGCCAGGGACCTCGAGGCCATCGCGTCGATCGGCGCCGACCACGTGCGCATCTTCCCGCTCTGGCCGGTCGTCCAGCCGAATCGGACACTCATCCGGCAGCAGGCCCTCGACGACGTCGCGACGGTCGTCGACCTCGCCGACTCGTTCGGGCTCGACGTCAACGTGGACGCCCTGCAGGGGCACCTGTCGAGCTTCGACTTCGTGCCGTCCTGGCTGGACAGCTGGCACCGCCGCAACATGTTCACCGACCCGGACGTGGTCGCGTCGACCGCCGCCTACGTCCGGGCGCTCGCCGGAGCGGTCGCCGACAGGCCGAACCTGCTCGGGATCACCATCGGCAACGAGGTCAACCAGTTCGCACACGCGCCGCACCCCGCACCGCACGCGATCACGGCGGAGCAGGGGCACGCGTGGGCGGCGGCGATGGTCGCGGCGGCGCGAGCGGGGCTGTCGGACGGGTCGTCGGGGTCGGATGGGTCGTCGGGGTCAGCCGCGTCGTCCGTGTCGGTCGGCCTGGAGGCACGGCTCGACCCCGCCTCGTCGGTCCCGTCCGCCACCGGGTCGCGCCCCGGGCCGCTGGTCACCGTCGCGCAGTACGACGCGGCGTGGTACGACGACGCCCAGCCCTTCGGCCCGGAGCACGCGGCGGACCACGGTGACGCCACGGTCACACACTCGTGGGTGTTCAACGGCTCGGCGGCCCTGCACGGCGCCCTCGGGGCCGGGTCGGTGCGGCACGGGGAGTACCTGCTCCAGCTCGCCGCGGCCTGGAACCGCGACGCCGCCCGTCCGAACTGGCTGCAGGAGGTCGGGGCACCCACCAACGTCGTCGACCCCGCCGACGCCGCCGCGTTCACCGAGCAGACCATCCGGCACGTCCTCGACGCGCAGCAGGTGCTCGGGGTGACGTGGTGGTGCTCCCACGACGTCGCCCGGTCGCTCGCGGACTTCCCGGAGCTCGAGTACGACCTCGGGCTGTTCACGAACGACGGACGACTGAAGCCCGCCGGTGAGGCGTTCGCCGCCCTCGCCCGCGCCGAGCACACCCGCGACGCCCGCGCCGCACCGCCGACCACCGCGCTCGTCCTCGACGACGTGCTGTCCGACGGCACCGACCGGCACGGCACCCGCGCCGACTGCGCCCCCGGCGGTCGGTTCGCCGCCGCCTGGCTCGCCCTGGCCGAGGCCGCGCCGGACGGCCGCGGCCCGCAGGTCGTCCTGCGCTCCCGACTGTCGGACACCACGCTGCTGGCCGCCCGCGGCATCGACCGCTGCATCGACGTGCCGTCCGACCTCGACACCACCACCGTCCGCGTCGCCCACCCGGCGACCACGCCCTGACCCCGGAAGGCCCCATGCACGACGACATCCCCCTCACCACCGGACGCGCCCGCCGGGTGCTCGACGAGCGGATCACCCCCGCGGTGCACGCGACCACGACGGCCCTCGAGACCGCCTGGCACGAGCTGCCGGGGGAGCCGATCCCCCCGACCGAGGGGCTCGCGCTCACGTTCGAACCCTACGAGGTCGGCACGCCGTGGGGTGCGGCCTGGGGCACGACGTGGTTCCGGCTGACCGGGACTGTGCCGACCGAGTGGGCCGGACGCCGGGTGGAGGCCGTGATCGACCTCGGCTTCGACAAGAACATGCCCGGGTTCCAGTGCGAGGGACTCGTCTACCTGGCCGACGGCACACCCGTGAAGTCGATCAACCCACGCAACCAGTGGGTCCTGGTCACCGAGCGGGCCGAGGGCGGGGAGACCGTCGAGCTCTTCGTCGAGGCCGCGTCGAACCCCGTCCTGCTCGACTACCACCCCTTCCTGCCGACGCAGGAGGGCGACGTGCAGACCTCGTCGTCGAAGCGCCTGTACGCCACCCGCCGGATGGAGCTCGCCGTGTTCGAGTCCGAGGTGCACGAACTCGCCCTCGACGTCGACGTCCTGCTCGAACTGCAGGCCGAGCTGCCCGCCGGACCCCGACGCATGCGGATCCTGCAGGCCCTCGACGACGCCCTCGACGCGCTCGACCTGCAGCACATCCCGGAGACCGCCGGTGACGCCCGTGCGGCGCTCGCCGAGGTGCTCGCCGCTCCCGCCGAGGCCTCGGCGCACACGATCTCGGCCGTCGGGCACGCCCACATCGACTCCGCCTGGCTCTGGCCCGTGCGCGAGACCATCCGCAAGGTCGCCCGCACCACCTCGACCATGACCGAGCTCATCGACCAGACCGACGACTTCCTGTACGGCATGTCGAGCGCGCAGCAGTACGCGTGGATCAAGGAGCACCGTCCCGAGGTCTACGCCCGCGTCAAGGCTGCGGTCGAGGCCGGCCGGTTCCTGCCGATCGGCGGCATGTGGGTCGAGTCCGACACCGTGATGCCGACCGGCGAGAGCATCGTCCGGCAGTTCTCGCAGGGCCAGCGGTTCTTCGAGCGCGAGTTCGGCATCCGGCCCAAGGGCGTCTGGCTGCCCGACAGCTTCGGGTACTCGCCGGCGCTGCCGCAGCTCATGCGTCGTGCGGGCTTCGAGTGGTTCTTCACGCAGAAGATCTCGTGGAACCAGGTGAACAAGTTCCCGCACCACACGTTCCTGTGGGAGGGCATCGACGGGTCGCGGGTGTTCTCGCACTTCCCGTCGATGGACACCTACAACTCGCGGTTGTCCGGCAGCGAGGTCGCGAAGGCCTCCCGCCAGTTCCGCGAGAACCGACTCGCCACCGGCTCGATCGCCCCGGTCGGCTGGGGTGACGGCGGCGGTGGGACGACCCGCGAGATGACCGGCACCGCGGCACGGCTGGCCGACCTCGAGGGCAGCGCGAAGGTCCGCTGGGAGCACCCGGACGCGTTCTTCGACCGGGCGAAGTCCGAGCTGACCGACCCCCCGGTGTGGGTGGGTGAGCTGTACCTCGAGCTGCACCGCGCCACGCTCACGTCGCAGCACGGCACGAAGCAGGGCAACCGCCGCTGCGAGCAGCTGCTCATCGAGGCCGAGCTCTGGGCCGCGACCGCCGCCGCCCGCACCGACTTCGCCTACCCGTACGACGAACTCGACGCCCTGTGGCAGCAGGTCCTGCTCCAGCAGTTCCACGACATCCTGCCGGGCACCTCGATCGCGTGGGTGCACCGCGAAGCGGTCGAGCGCTACGCCGAGACGGCCGCGGCGCTGACCGCGATCATCGACCAGGCGCTCTCGGCGCTCGCCGGCACCGGAGACGCAGCCGTCGTCGTGAACCCGGCCCCGTTCCTCCAGGCCGGTGCACCAGCGCAGGGAGCGGTCCTGGCGACCGACGTGGCGGCGGCGACCGCGGTGTCGCTGACCGAGCAGGACGGCGGGTACGTGCTGGCGAACGACCTGGTGCGGGTCGTCGTCGACGCGCGGGGGCTCGTGACGAGCGCCGTCGACCTGGCGAGTGGGCGCGAGGCCATCGCGGCCGGCCAGGCGGCGAACCTGCTGCAGCTGCACCAGGACTTCCCGAACATGTGGGACGCGTGGGACGTCGACCGGTACTACCGGAACCGCGTCGAGGACCTGGTGTCGCTGTCGGCCCTCGACGCATCCGTCGACGAGGCCGGGGTCGCACGGGTCGTCGTCTCGCGGGTCTTCGGTGACCCGACGGTGACGCAGGAGATCGTCCTGGCGCCGGGGTCCCGCACGGTCGAGTTCGACCAGGTGACCGACTGGCACGAGACCGAGAAGTTCCTCAAGGTGGCGTTCCCGCTCGACGTCCGTGCCGAGCACACCGTCGCGGAGACGCAGTTCGGCGCGCAGAAGCGGGTGACGCACACGAACACCTCGTGGGAGGCCGCGAAGTTCGAGACCTCGATGCATCGCTACGTGCTGGTGTCCGAGCCGGGCTTCGGCGTCGCGCTCGTGAACGACTCGATCCACGGCTTCGACACCACGCGTGACGCCGTCGACGGGCACGTCACCACCACCGTGCGGCTGTCGCTGCTGCGGGCACCGCGGTTCCCGGACCCCGAGACCGACCAGGGCGTGCAGACGCACCGGTACGGCATCGTCATCGGCACCGACCAGCTCGGAGCCACGTCAGCCGGCGTGCGGATGAACGCGGGCGCGCGGACGATCACCGGGGCGCACGGCTTCGACCCGCTGGTGCAGGTCTCCGGCGACGTCGTGCTGTCGAGCGTGAAGCTCGCCGACGACCGGTCCGGCGACCTGGTCGTGCGCGTCTACGAGCCGTCGGGGCAGCGGGGGACCGGGGGCATCGAGGCCGACGGCGCGGAGTTCGGCCCGGCTGCCGAGGTGACGCTGCTCGAAGAGCCGCTGACCCCGGCCGGGGTGGTCGACGCGTCCTCGTTCGCCGTCGACGCCTACGAGGTCCGCACCTTCCGCTTCCCACGCGAGTGATCGATCCATCCACACAAGGAGGAACGCCATGAAGAAGTCCACGAAGTTCAGCATCGCGACCGTACTGGTCGCCATGCTCGCGGCACCACTGGTGCCCGCCGCAGCATCCGCGGCGCCCTCCTCGTCCGGGTCCAGCCACGGGCACGGGCACGGTCCGTCCCACGGCGGCGGTCACGGTCACGGGCACCACGCTGCGCCCACCAAGTCGGGGCCGACGAGCATCGCCTACGTCGAGGTGAACAACGACGAGCTCGCCAACGTCGGTCGGTACACGCTGGCGAACGGCGCGAACGCGTTCGACGTGGCGATCATCTTCGCCGCGAACATCAACTACGAGGACGGCAAGGCGGTCCTGTACAACAACGAGAACGTGCAGCGCACCCTCGACCAGGCCGCCACGCAGATCCGCCCGCTGCAGGCCAAGGGCATCAAGGTCACGCTCTCGGTGCTCGGCAACCACCAGGGCGCCGGCCTCGCGAACTTCCCGACGAAGGCCGCGGCGCGGGACTTCGCGGCGCAGGTGTCGGCGACGGTGAAGCAGTACGGACTCGACGGGGTGGACCTGGACGACGAGTACTCCGACTACGGCGTGAACGGTACCCCGCAGCCGAACCAGCAGTCCATCGGCTGGCTCATCAGTGCCCTGCGTGCGGACATGCCGGGCAAGATCATCTCGTTCTACGACATCGGCCCGTCGTCCGACGCCCTGAAGACGGCGAACCCGTCGATCGGTGGGAAGCTCGACTACGCCTGGAACCCCTACTACGGCACCTACACGGCGCCGACGATCCCGGGCCTGCCGAAGTCGAAGCTGTCCGCCGCCGCGGTCGACATCCAGAACACCCCGCAGGCCACCGCAGTGTCGCTCGCACAGCGCACGAAGGCCGACGGGTACGGCGTCTTCATGACGTACAACCTGCCGGGAGGCGACGAGTCGGCGTACGTGTCGTCGTTCACGAACGTGCTCTACGGCCAGGCCGCGTCGTACCGCTGACGCTCGCATCCTGACGGAGGCTCGCGCCCCGTGCTCCCCGGCTCCGGCCTGGAGGCGCGGGGCGCGTCCGTCGTCCGGTCCCGCTGGTCCGGGGGAGGCACCAGTTCCTCCTCGCGAATGACGGTTCCGGTTCGCAGACCCCGGCGATCGTGAACCGGAACCGTCATCCACCGAAAACGAATCCCGGCCCGGCGCGCTCGACGCCGCGGTCGTACGATCGCCGCATGGAGCTCGAGTTCCGCGGCGAGGTGATCGAGTGGCGCGGCCCGTCACCGTTCTTCTTCGTCGTCGTGCCGCCGGACGCCGCCGAGGTCATCGCGGACCTCGCGCCGGTGCTCACCTACGGGTGGGGTGTGATCCCGGCCCGCGTGACGATCGGCCCGGTGACGTGGACGACGTCGCTGTTCCCGAAGGACGGCGGGTACCTCGTGCCGTTGCGGGCGGCGGAGCGGAAGCGTGCCCGTGTCGATCTCGGTGACTCCCCGGAGATCACCCTCGAGTTCGCCGACCCCTGACGGGAGAGGTGAGGTTGTGGAGGGGATGACGGGAATCGAACCCGCGTAGCCAGTTTGGAAGACTGGGGCTCTACCATTGAGCTACATCCCCGCGCCTGCGCACCAGGCGCAGCCCGACCATCGTAGCGGACGAACGAGCACCGACATGCCGACGCGCGTCATCCCGAAGCCAGACCCCGGCGCCGCGCGGACCATCCGCTGGTCGCGGGTGGTCTCGTACGTGCTGGTGGTCCTCGCCGCCGCGGTCCTGTCCCTGCGCCCCGACCTGTTCGGCGATCCGCAGTCGCAGCCCGCGCACGCACTGCTGCACGTCTGGCGGATCGTCGTCGGACTGCTGCTCGCGGTCGCCGCACTCGGGGTCCAGGTGGCCGTCGGGATCCGTTGGCGACGCGGACTGCGACGTGCCGCTGACGACGACTGAACAACGTCCGGGAACAGCGCGGCGTCGGACCGCTAGACTCACCGGGGTCGCATGCGCCCTGCGCGTGCGCGGCCGATCCCTGGCACACACCAACGGGGCGTAGCTCAGCTTGGTAGAGCGCCCGCTTTGGGAGCGGGAGGTCGCAGGTTCAAATCCTGTCGCCCCGACCAGGTCCTTCGAGCACCACCGACCACACGAACGTCAACCAACAGGAGAACATCCCTTGGCCACCAGCACCGTCGACAAGGTGAGCGACACCCGCGTCAAGCTCACCGTGAACGTGACGCCGGACGATCTCAAGCCGAGCATCGACCACGCCTACAAGCACATCGCCGAGCAGATCAACATCCCCGGCTTCCGCAAGGGCAAGGTCCCGCCGGCGATCGTCGACCAGCGCGTCGGCCGCGGCGAGGTCCTGAACCACGCCGTCGGTGACGCCATCGACAACTTCTACCGCCAGGCGGTCGAAGAGCAGGAGCTGCGCATCCTCGGCCGTGCCGAGGCCGACGTCGCCGAGCTGCCGAACGTCGCGGACTTCACCGGCGACCTCGTCCTCACCTTCGAGGTCGACGTCCGCCCTGAGTTCGACCTGCCGGACTACTCCTCGTACGAGCTCACCGTCGACGCCGTCGAGGTGTCGGACGACGAGATCGAAGAGGAACTGCAGAACCTCCGCACCCGCTTCGGCACGCTCGTGACGGTCGACCGTCCGGCGAAGACCGGCGACTTCGCGCAGATCGACCTCACCGCCAGCATCGGTGACGACGAGGTCGACTCGGCCACCGGCGTCTCCTACGAGATCGGCTCCGGCGACCTGCTCGAGGGCATCGACGAGGCGCTCGAGTCCCTGACCGCCGGTGAGTCGACGACCTTCGAGTCGAAGCTCGTCGGTGGCGACCGCGAGGGCGAGACCGCCCAGATCGCCGTCACCGTCACCGCCGTCAAGGAGCGCGAGCTCCCCGAGGCCGACGACGAGTTCGCCCAGATCGCCAGCCAGTTCGACACCATCGACGAGCTCAAGGCGGACCTCAAGGAGCAGATCGCGAAGTCCAAGACCTTCGGTCAGGGCGCCGCGGCTCGCGACAAGCTCGTCGAGAAGCTCACCGAGGACGTCAACATCCCGATCTCGGAGCAGCTCATCGCCGACGAGGTGCACCGTCACCTCGAGCAGGAGAACCGCCTCGAGGACGAGGAGCACCGCAAGGAGGTCTCCGAGTCCAGCGAGACCGCCTTCCGCTCGCAGATCCTCCTCGACGCGATCGCCGAGAAGGAAGAGATCCAGGTCTCGCAGGAGGAACTGACCCAGTACCTCATCCAGGCCGCCGCGCAGTACGGCATGGAGCCGGCCGAGTTCATCAAGGTCATCGACCAGAACGGCCAGATCCCCGGCATGGTCGGCGAGGTCGCCCGTTCGAAGGCGGTCGCGACCGTCCTGTCGAAGGTGACCGTCAAGGACACCAACGGCGACGCCGTCGACCTGTCCGCCTTCACGGCGGGCGTCGCGCAGGAGCCGGCAGGGGACGCCGAGTAACGATCTCGACGCCACCAGCACGACTTGACGGGAGGCACGGTGCCAGCTGGCACCGTGCCTCCCGTCCGTCGTTTCCGCACCTTCGCATTGCCGACAGCGAACAGACGAGAACTGGTGCGTTGCACCCGATAAGTTCGACAACAAGCGACAACTGAACGGGAGCTTTTCCATGGCCGAAGCAACACTGAACCCCAGTGTTTTTGACCGCCTTCTGAGAGACCGGATCGTGTGGCTCGGCTCCGAGGTCCGCGACGACAACTCGAACGAGATCGCAGCCAAGCTGCTGCTGCTCGCCGCCGAGGACCCTGAGAAGGACATCTACCTCTACATCAACTCGCCCGGTGGTTCGATCACCGCCGGCATGGCGATCTACGACACGATGCAGTTCGTCCCGAACGACATCGTCACCGTGGGCATCGGCCTCGCCGCGTCGATGGGACAGTTCCTGCTGTCCTCCGGCACGCCCGGCAAGCGCTACATCACGCCGAACGCGCGCGTGCTGCTCCACCAGCCGTCCGGTGGCTTCGGCGGTACCGCCGCCGACATCCAGACGCAGGCCAAGGTCATCCTCGACATGAAGCAGCGCATGGCGGAGCTCACGGCCGAGCAGACCGGCAAGTCGGTCGAGCAGATCCTCAAGGACAACGACCGCGACAACTGGTTCACGGCGCAGGAAGCGCTCGAGTACGGCTTCGTCGACCACCTCCGCGCCTCGAGCGCCGAGGTCATCGGCGGTGGTGGCACCGTCGGCGACGGCGAGACGCCCACCAGCGCAGCCGAGCCCGACGCCCAGTCCTGATCACCACCGAAGAAAAGGAAACGAGAATGCATCTCCCCATGCTCGGTGGCGCGCAGAACGTCCCGGCTCCGTCCAATCGGTACATCCTGCCGAGCTTCGAAGAGCGCACGGCCTACGGCTACAAGCGCCAGGACCCGTACGCCAAGCTGTTCGAGGACCGCATCGTGTTCCTCGGCGTGCAGGTCGACGACGCGTCGGCTGACGACGTCATGGCCCAGCTGCTCGTGCTCGAGTCGATGGACCCCGACCGCGACATCGTGATGTACATCAACTCGCCCGGTGGCTCGTTCACCGCGATGACGGCGATCTACGACACGATGCAGTACATCCG
Source organism: Curtobacterium sp. MCPF17_018 (assembly GCF_003234135.1). Lineage (NCBI taxonomy): Bacteria > Bacillati > Actinomycetota > Actinomycetes > Micrococcales > Microbacteriaceae > Curtobacterium > Curtobacterium sp. MCPF17_018. The sequence goes on from NZ_QKSJ01000004.1 coordinate 56,775, forward strand.
TCCGCAGATCCAGACGGTCTGCCTCGGCCAGGCTGCCTCGGCCGCGTCGGTGCTCCTCGCCGGTGGCACCCCCGGCAAGCGCCTCGCGCTGCCGAACGCCCGTGTGCTGATCCACCAGCCCGCGACCCAGCAGGGTGGCGGTCAGGCGTCCGACATCGAGATCCAGGCGGCGGAGATCCTCCGCATGCGCACCTGGCTCGAGGAGACGCTGTCGAAGCACTCCAACAAGACGCCGGAGGAGATCAACCACGACATCGAGCGCGACAAGATCATGTCCGCGCAGGAAGCCGTGGAGTACGGCCTGATCGACCAGGTCCTCACCAGCCGCAAGAACCTGCCGGCGCTCGTCAAGTAGCACCAGCACGAACGACGAAGGCCCCGCACCGAACGGTGCGGGGCCTTCGTCGTTGCGCGGTGGTCAGTCGTCGGTGTCGTCGGACTCCGGGGCCGGCTTGCGACGCAGGAGCAGCAGCACCGCGACGACCACGCCGACCAGCACGATGCCACCGGCGCCGATCCAGATCGCGTCGGACGCCGCCGAGTCGCTCGACCCCGAGGCCGTGCCGGTGGCGGTGTCCGAGCCGGTGTCGTCGTCACCCGCAGTGGCGCAGGTCGGGGGCTTCGCCGCACCCGAGGCCGGAGTGAAGCCCGACGGTGCCTTCCAGGTGAAGGGGTACTCGTCGGACACGGTGTGCCCGTCGGCTGAGACGATCTGCCACTCGACGGTGTACCCGCCCGAGTCGCCGAGTGCGGCGGTCGTGGTCATCGACGGCCCCTCGACGTCGACGCAGCCGTCCTCGTAGTACCTGCCGTCGGGGCCGACGATGCGGAACGCGAAGCCCGACCCCGAGTCGCCGATGTCGAGCAGCTTGTCGTTCGTCGTGATGTCGAACGTCTCCGGCAGTTCGGTCAGGGTGCCGCCGACCTCGGGGTCGGACGAGACCAGGTAGTTGTGCGCGCTGGCCGGACCGGCGAGCCCGAGGACCGCACCACCGGCGATCGCGACGGCCGCGGCGGTCCCGGCCACGAGCCTCCAGGCAGAGGGCCGCGGGTGGGACCGACGCGAGCCGCGCCGCGTCACTTGGCGGAGCTCCGACGACGCGTGCCGGCGACGGCGACGACCAGTGCGACGGCACCGAGCACCAGGCCGCCGAGGCCGAGGAAGCGACCGACCAGGTCGGGGTCGCTCGAGGCGGTCGTGCCGGCGGCCTCGGCCGTCGGGGTCGCGGCGATCGGGTCACCGTCGTCGTCCGTCGCCTCGGCGGCGGTCAGCGTGATCGAGGGTGCCGGGTGCTCGGGCTCGGCTTCGCCGGCCTGCTGCTCCTGGTTCCACTCGACGCTGCCCTTCTCGCAGGTCTGGATCGCGGGGAACTCGACGAGGTCACCGGCCTTGCCGTCCGGCAGCGAGAACGAGAGTGCGAAGGTGTCGCGCTCGTCGGCGGGCAGGGGGGTCTTCGCGGTGTACGTGACGCTGGTGACACGCTCGGCGGCCGTCTCGGCGTGGTCCTCGTCCGATGCCGAGGCCGACGGGTCGGTGTAGGGCTCGGTCGCCTTCGTGATCGTCCAGTTCGGGTTCACGGTGGGCGTGACCTCGATGACGGACTCCGGCACCTGGAACTCGATCTTGGTGGTGGGGGAGCCGTCGCAGCCGTGCGGGACCGAGAAGGTCGCCGTGGTGTACGAGTTCGCTGCGGTCGACGTGGCCGTGGCGGACACGTGCGCGCTGGCCGTCGTGGCGCTACCGAGGACGATGACGGCCGCGACACCGAGGGTGACGGCGCCGCCGGCGGCGAGACGCTTCTGCATGGGGTTCCTTCCGGGGTGGTTCTGCACCTGCTGTTCTACAAGATGTAGAGAAGTCCGGATCACCGTAGCAGGGTCGCACGCCCAGGGCGAACGCGCGGGCGGATTCCGGAGGGGCATCGCGGTCGGTGTCACCGGTTGCGGTTAGGCTCGTGTCCACGACGAGGTGCCCACCAGCAGCGGTGCACCAGCGGTGGTGCGACAGCGCGGCCGACATGTCCAATCAGGGAGGCACGGGAATGGCACGCATCGGAGAGAGCGGCGATCTCCTCAAGTGCTCGTTCTGCGGCAAGAGCCAGAAGCAGGTCCAGCAGCTCATCGCCGGACCGGGCGTCTACATCTGCGACGAGTGCGTCGAGCTCTGCAACGAGATCATCGAGGAACGTCTGGCCGAAGCCGGCGAGGACACCTCGAGCGGGGACTTCGAACTGCCCAAGCCGCGGGAGATCTTCGACTTCCTGCAGGAGTACGTCATCGGGCAGGACCCGGCGAAGCGCGCCCTCGCCGTGGCCGTCTACAACCACTACAAGCGCATCCGGGCGCAGGGGCAGATCACCGCCGCCGAAGACCGCGACGACATCGAGATCGCCAAGTCGAACATCCTGCTCATCGGCCCGACCGGCTGCGGCAAGACGTACCTGGCGCAGACGCTGGCCAAGCGCCTCAACGTGCCGTTCGCCGTCGCGGACGCCACCGCCCTGACCGAGGCCGGCTACGTCGGCGAGGACGTCGAGAACATCCTCCTCAAGCTCATCCAGGCCGCCGACTACGACGTGAAGCGCGCCGAGACCGGCATCATCTACATCGACGAGGTCGACAAGATCGCCCGCAAGGCCGAGAACCCGTCGATCACGCGCGACGTCTCCGGCGAGGGCGTGCAGCAGGCGCTGCTCAAGATCCTCGAGGGCACGGTCGCCTCGGTCCCGCCGCAGGGTGGCCGCAAGCACCCCCACCAGGAGTTCATCCAGATCGACACGACGAACGTGCTGTTCATCGTGGCGGGTGCGTTCGCCGGGCTCGAGGACATCGTGTCCTCGCGCGTCGGCAAGCGTGGGATCGGCTTCGGGGCGCCTCTGCACAGTGCGACCGACCACCAGGACCTCTACTCCGAGGTGCTGCCGGAAGACCTGCACAAGTTCGGTCTCATCCCCGAGTTCATCGGCCGTCTGCCCGTCGTCACCACGGTGTCGCAGCTCGACCAGGCGGCGCTCATGCAGATCCTCACCGAGCCGAAGAACGCGCTGGTCAAGCAGTACCAGCGGATGTTCCAGATCGACGGCGTCGAGCTCGAGTTCGACCAGGGTGCGCTCGAGGCCATCGCGGACCTCGCGGTGCTGCGCCAGACGGGCGCCCGCGGGCTCCGGGCGATCCTCGAAGAGGTCCTCGGCCCGGTGATGTTCGACGTCCCGTCCGACGACGACGTCGCCCGCGTGGTGATCACCCGTGAGTCCGTGCTCGAGAACGCGGCGCCGACGATCGTGCCGCGACCCCGGGCCAAGCGCGTCGAGAAGTCGGCGTAGCCCTCCGGAACCACGAAACGGACACAGCACCTCGGAATTCCGTGGTGCTGTGTCCGTTTCTTGGTGCGAGCCGGGGCCGGTGCCCGTGCCGGTGTCGCCGCCGGGGACGGTGCCGGTGTCGCCGCCGGGCCTACTCCAGCCCGCGGCGCCGCAGCAGCGGGCCGACCTCGGCGTCGCGGCCGCGGAAGTCCCGGTACGCCTCCAGCGGGTCCTTCGCCCCGCCGACCCCGAGCAGCCGCTCGGCGAACCGCTTGCCAGCCCCGCGGTCCAGCCCGCCGTTGTCGCGGAACCACTCCACCGTGTCGGCGTCGAGCACCTCGGACCAGATGTACCCGTAGTACCCGGCGTCGTACCCGCCCGAGAACGTGTGCGCGAAGTACGTCGACGAGTAGCGCGGCGGCACGGCCTCGACCGCGATGCCGGCGGCGGCGAGGGCGTCTCGCTCGAAGTCCGCGACGGACGTCACCGCCGCGGCGTCGGCTGCCGAGAGCCGGTGCCACGCCTGGTCGAGCAGTGCTGCGGCGAGGTACTCGGTGGTGCCGAAGCCCTCGTTGAACCCCTCGGACTCGCTGAGCCCCAGGACGAGCTCGGGCGGCAGGGGCGCGCCGGTCTCGTGGTGCTTCGCGTAGTTCGCCAGCACGGACGGCCACGACAGCCACATCTCGTTCACCTGGCTCGGGAACTCGACGAAGTCCCGCTCGACGTTCGTGCCGGAGAACCGCGGGTAGGTGGTGCGGGCGACGAGGCCGTGCAGGGCATGCCCGAACTCGTGGAAGAGCGTCTCGACCTCGTCCTGGATGAGCAGGGTGGGGGAGCCGGCGGACGGCTTCGCGACGTTGAGGTTGTTGACCACGACGGGCAGGGTGCCGAGCAGCTCGGACTGCTCGACGACGGGGTTCATCCACGCGCCGCCGCGCTTGCCGTCGCGCGTGTAGAGGTCGAGCAGGTACAGTCCGACGGGCTCGTCGTCGTCGCCGGTGACCTCGAAGACCCGCACCTCGTCGTTGTAGCCGTGCAGGTCCGGGCGCTCGGTGAAGGTCAGACCGTACAGGGCGCCCGCGGCGTGGAAGACCCCGTCGTGCAGGACCCGGTCGGCCTCGAAGTACGGGCGGAGCGCGGTGCTGTCCGCGGCGAACTGCTCGCCTCGCAGGATCTCGGTGGCGTACGCCCAGTCCCACGACTCGATGTCGAAGCCGACCGTGCGCGACCGGACCGCGCGTTCGTCGTCGGCGTTCCGTGCAGCAGCGCCGACGAGCGAGGACAGCAGCCCGTCGACGGCCTCGGGGGTCTTCGCCGTCTCGTCGGCGGTGACCACAGCGGCGTGGTTCGGGAACCCGAGCAGCTCGGCGCGCTCCGCGCGGAGCCGGACGATGCGGAGCAGCACGTCGCGGTTGTCGTACTCGTTGCCGCGACGACCGCGGGCGAGCGAGGCGCGCATGATCCGCTCGCGCAGGTCCCGGTTCGCCAGCGAGGACAGCCACGGGTGTCCTGTGTAGAGCGGCAGCGTGATGAGCCAGCCGTCCAGGCCCCGGTCGGCAGCGGCGGCGGCCGCGGCGGACTTCGCACCGTCGTCGAGCCCCTCGAGCTCGTCCTCGCTGGTCACGTGCACGGCGGAGTCGTTGGTGTCCTCGAGCAGGTTCCGCTCGAAGGTCGTCGTGAGGGTCGAGAGCTCCTGGTTGATCGCGGTCAGACGCTCCTTGCCCGCGTCGTCGAGGCCCGCGCCCGCCAGGGTCATCTCGGCGTGCGTCCGCTCGACCAGTCGCAGCGCCTCGCCCGCCAGTCCGGCGGCCTCGGCACCGTCGAGCACCGCCTGCACGCGGGCGTACAGGCGGGAGTCGAGCGTGATCGCGTCGCGGTGGGCGGCGAGGAGCGGGGAGACCTCGGCCTCGAGGTCGTGCAACTCCGGGGTCGAGTCGGCCGACGACAGCGTGAAGAACACGTGGCTGACGCGGGTCAGCAGCTGCCCGGATCGCTCGAGTGCGACCAGGGTGTTCTCGACCGTCGGGGCGTGCGGGTCGGTGGCGATGGCCTCGACCTCGGCGCGCTGCTCGGCCATGCCGGCCTCGAACGCCGGTCGGTAGTGCTCGAGTCGCACGTCGTTGAAGGGCGGCAGGGCGTAGGGGAGGGTGCTCGGGACGTCGAACGGGGTTGCCATCTGCCCACCCTATGCACGGGTGCTGGAGTGCGTTCCTTCCCATGACGCCCGGACTGGGAAGCGGATTCGGGCGTACCTGGTCGAAACAACCCACCCGGTACGCCCGGAAACACCAGGTACGCCCGGAAACAACAGGTACGCCCGGAAGCACCAGGTACGCCCGGTACGCCCGAAACGACCAGGTACGCCCGGAACGACCCGGGGAGCGCACCCGCGCCCGGCGCGACCAGCGAGCGGACGGGAGGCCCGTGGCGGTCTCGCCACGGGCCTCCCGTCCGCATCGTGGTCGCGTGTCAGCGCATCGCGGCGTCGATCAGGGTCACCGCGGCTCGGCGCGCGTGCGCGGCCGGCGCCGTGGTGCCGGCGATGGCCGCGGTGGTCTGCGCGCCCTCGGCGAGCAGTGCGAGCTGCGCGGCGAGCTCTTCGGCGTGCTTGGGGTCGGTGACGACCTCGGCGGTGAGCCGCTGCACGAACCGCTGGAACGAGTCCTTGTGCTCGCGCGCGATCTCGGCGACCGCGGGCGAGGTCGCGCCGAGCTCGCCGAACGCGTTGATGAACCCGCAGCCGCGGAACGTGTCGTCGCCGAACCACGACTCGAGGAAGTCGTAGACCGCCAGGAGCTTGTCGCGCGGGCTGGCCGCAGCCTCGACCGCGCCGTGCACGCCCTGCTCCCACATGTCGTGGCGGCCGGCGAGCACCGCGGCGATGAGCTGCTCCTTGCCGGGGAACGCCGCGTACAGCTTCTTGAGGGAGACCCCTGCGCCCGTCCGGATCTCGTCCATCCCCACGGACTGGATCCCGCGCGTGTAGAACAGCTGGTCCGCGACCTCGACGATGTGTGCTCGGACGTCCGGCTCGACGGTGCTGGTGGCCATGTGTGTACCCCGTTCCCTGAGTGTTCACCGTTCTCGACTTGCGCCGGGAACGGGCGTTCTCTACTGTAGTCCACATCGGCGGAGAACGATCGTTCTCCGCGATACCCAGGGAAGGAACGATCATGGGTGCCATCACCGTCGGAACCGAGAACAGCGTCGACATCGAACTCCACTACGAGGACAAGGGCCAGGGGCAGCCGATCGTGCTGATCCACGGCTTCCCCCTCGACGGCAACTCGTGGGAGGGGCAGGTCCCGATGCTCCTCGAGGCCGGCTACCGCGTCATCACGTACGACCGCCGTGGCTTCGGCCAGTCCTCGCAGCCGTCCACCGGCTACGACTACGACACCTTCGCCGACGACCTGCACACGGTCCTCGAGACCCTCGACCTGCGCGACGTGATCCTCGTCGGCTTCTCGATGGGCACCGGTGAGATCGCCCGCTACATCGGCCGCCACGGTGAGGACCGGATCGCGAAGGTCGCGTTCCTGGCCTCGCTCGAGCCGTTCCTCGCCATCACCGACGACAACCCCGACGGCGCCGGCCCGATGTCGTTCTTCGAGGGCGTCGCCGCCGACGTGGCGAAGGACCGCTACGCGTACTTCACGAACTTCTACCAGGACTTCTTCAACCTGTCGGAGAACCTCGGCTCCCGCATCTCCGAGGAGCAGGTCCGCAACGCCTGGAACATCGCGGCCGGCTCCGGCTCGATCGCGTCCGCTGCAGCACCCCTGACCTGGCCGACCGACTTCCGCCAGGACATCCCGAAGGTCACGGTCCCCGCCCTGATCGTGCACGGCACGTCGGACAACATCCTGCCGATCGACGCCACCGGCCGACGCTTCACCCAGGCCCTGCCCGCGGCGGAGTACGTCGAGATCGAGGGCGCCCCGCACGGCCTGCTCACCACGCACACCGCCGAGGTGAACGAGGTCCTGCGCACCTGGCTCGCCGAGTCCTGATCCCTCGGCGATCACGCGGGCGCTCCCCGGAGGGGGCGTCCGCAGCGTGAGCACGAATGGTCGGGTCCCCACCGGGGACCCGACCATTCGTGCACAACGAGCGAGGTCCGCGCAGCGGACCACGCGCAGCGCGCCGCGCGCTAGTCCTCTTCGCCCGCGTCGTCGGGGTTCGTCACCTGGGCGTGCCCGAGCGCGTCGAGGTGGATCGAGGTCCCGTCGTCGAGCTCGACGATCGGCTTGCCCTCGAGGAACGTCAGGGTCCAGCCCCACGTCGCCGTGTCGACGGACTCCGCCGCGAGTTCGTCCTCGACCTCGCGCACGGCGACGACCATCACCTCGGGCAGTCGCGCAGGCGGCTCCCCACCCACGTTCCAGCGTGTGCCCAACTGCATCCGTGCCTCCAGTCCGTTCGTTTCGAGTAGGAATGGTCGGGTCCGCCTGACGGACCCGACCATTCCGGCTCACCATGCGTCGTGCGCGAGCCTACGACGCCGGCTGCTCCGCGAGCTCGATCTCGGTGACGGCGAGCTCGTCGCCGTCGACGAACGACAGGTTCTCGATCCGGCCCACGGCCGCCAGGTCCACCGCTGCGCGCTCGATGAGCACGCGCGTCTCGGCGGGTGCCGCCACGACCGCACGCGTCACGGGCGTCTTCTGCGACGCCTTCGCCGCCGTCTTCGCGCCGCGGATGCCGATGAGCGCCTGTCCGACGGCCGCGAGCAGCCCGGTGGGGGCCGCGTCGGTCGGCAGGTCGGCCGCGGTCGGCCAGGAGGCCCGGTGCACGCTGGTGTCGTGGGTCCAGGCCCACACCTCTTCCGTCGCGTACGGGAGGAACGGTGCCAGCAGCCGGAGCAGCACGTCGATCGCGCCGCGCAGCGCCAGGACCGCACTCGCCTGCGTCTCGTGCGTCGCGTCGGACGCGGTGCCGTAGGCGCGCTCCTTCACGAGCTCCAGGTAGTCGTCGCAGAACGTCCAGAAGAAGCGCTCGGTGATCTCGAGGGCACGGGCGTGGTCGAAGCCGTCGAACGCCGCGGTGGCCTGCTCGACGACCGCGCCGAGCTCGGCGAGCATGTCGACGTCGAGTGCCTCGGTGACGCTGGTGGCGCCCTCGGGCAGCGGGAAGCCGTAGACGAACTTCGCCGCGTTGAGCACCTTGATCGCCAGACGGCGGCCGACCTTGATCTGCTTCGGGTTCTGCGGGTCGAACGCCGCGTCGGTGCCGAGCTTCGACGAGGCCGCCCAGTAGCGGACCGCGTCGGCGCCGTGCTGCTCGAGGATCGACAGCGGCGTGACGACGTTGCCCTTCGACTTCGACATCTTCTTGCGGTCGGGGTCGACGATGAAGCCGGAGATCGAGGCGTGCTTCCACGGGACCACGTCGGCCTCGAGCTGGCTGCGGAGCACGGTGGTGAACAGCCAGGTGCGGATGATGTCCTGCGCCTGGGGGCGGACGTCGTACGGGTACACCAGGTCGTAGAGCGCCGGGTCGGTCTCCCACTTGCCCGCGAGCTGCGGGGTGAGCGACGAGGTGGCCCAGGTGTCCATGACGTCGAGCTCGCCCTGGAACCCGCCGGGCACGCCGCGCTGGTCCTCGGCGAAGCCGGGGGCGGGCTCGGAGGCCGGGTCGACGGGCAGCTGCGCCTCGGTCGGCACGATCGGCTGGTCGAACACCGGGTTGCCGTCGGCGTCGAGCGGGTACCAGACCGGCAGCGGCACGCCGAAGAAGCGCTGGCGGGAGATGAGCCAGTCGCCGGAGAGGCCACCGACCCAGTTGTCGTAGCGGACGCGCATGAAGTCCGGGTGGAACGCGATCTCCTCGCCGCGCTGGCGGAGCGTGCTCTTCAGCTGCTCGTCGCGCGCACCGTTCACGATGTACCACTGGCGGGTCGACACGATCTCGAGGGGCTTGTCGCCCTTCTCGAAGAACTTCACCGGGTGCTGGATGGTCTTGACGTCACCGATCAGCTCGCCGGACTCGGTCAGGGCGTCGACGACGACCTTCTTGGCCGAGAACACGGTCTTGCCGGCCATCTCGGCGTAGAGCTCCCGGCCCGTCGCCGACTCGATCCAGGCGGGCTCGTCGGAACGCACGCGGCCGTCGAAGCCGATGATCGCGCGGTTCGGCAGCTGCAGCTCGCGCCACCACACGACGTCGGTGGTGTCACCGAAGGTGCAGACCATCGCGATGCCGACGCCCTTGTCCTTCTGCGCCAGGTGGTGTGCCAGCACCGGGACCTCGACGTCGAACAGGGGGGAGCGGACCGTGGTGCCGAAGAGGTCCTGGAACCGCTCGTCGTCCGGGTGTGCCACCAGGGCGACGCAGGCGGGCAGGAGCTCCGGGCGGGTGGTCTGGATGACGACGTCGTCGCCGCCGTCGGTGCGGTGGAAGGCGATGCCGTGGTACGCGCCGGGCATCTCCTTGTCCTCGAGCTCGGCCTGCGCGACCGCGGTGCGGAACGTGACGTCCCACAGGGTCGGGGCGTCGGCCTGGTAGGCCTCGCCACGCTCGAGGTTGCGCAGGAACGCGCGCTGGGCGCTGGCCCGCGAGGTGTCGTCGATGGTGCGGTACGACTGGGTCCAGTCGACCGACAGGCCGAGCGTGCGGAAGAGCTCCTCGAACTGCTGCTCGTCCTGCACGGTCAGGCGCTCGCACAGCTCGATGAAGTTGCGGCGCGACACGGGCAGCTGGTCGGCGGCCTTCGAGGACGTGCCGTCCCCGCCCTCCAACGGCGGCGTGAACTCGGGGTCGTACGGCAGGGTCGGGTCGCAGCGGACCCCGTAGTAGTTCTGCACGCGGCGCTCGGTGGGCAGACCGTTGTCGTCCCAGCCCATCGGGTAGAACACGTGCTTGCCGCGCATGCGCTCGAACCGGGCCTTGAGGTCGGTGTGCGTGTACGAGAACACGTGGCCGATGTGCAGCGAGCCGGAGGCGGTGGGCGGCGGGGTGTCGATCGACCAGACGGCGTCGCGGTGACCGGCGGCGTCGCGGTCGAAGCGGTAGGTGCCGTCCTGTTCCCAGACGGGCCCCCAGACCTGCTCCAGTCCGTCGACGCTCGGCTTCTCGGGCATGGGCTTGGTCATGGTGCACCTTCCGTCCGTGTGTGCGGCACCGAGTCCGTGATGAGGTGCCTGAGTGTTCCGCGCCTGACGCGCGGTGCCCCAATCGTAGCGGCCGCGCACGGGCGCGCAGCCGGACGACCGGCGGCTCGCGGCCATCGCCGATCGGCGCCTAGCACACCGAACTGTCGGACACGCCCGGAGCCTGCTAGTCTTCCTGCGCTTGTCCGGCGAGCGCAGGGTTCGCAGGAGCTGCAACGTCGCCGTCCGCCGGACGCCCGAAGGAAGCACCGCACCCCGGAGGAACGACTTGGCACCGAACAACGCACCCCACCCGCACGGCGATCGGCCGTTGCGCACGAAGGGCGCCGCGAAGCGCGCTCGTCGCGATCTGACGAAGGACGACGTCACCGTCGTCGAGGAGTCGCTGCTCAAGCGTGCCGTCGCGGCTGCCGCGCTCGGCAACGCCATGGAGTGGTTCGACTTTGGCATCTTCGCGTACCTGACGGTCACCATCTCGCAGGTGTTCCTGCCGCAGGGCGACCCGGCCGCGAACATCGTCGCAACGTTCGGCTTCTTCGCCGCCGCGTTCATCGTGCGCCCGATCGGCGGTGCCGTGTTCGGCCCGATCGGCGACAAGATCGGCCGCCAGAAGGTCCTCGCGCTGACGATGATCCTGATGGCCGCCGGCACGCTCATGATCGGCCTGATCCCGTCGTACGACACGATCGGCTTCTGGGCCCCGGTCCTGCTGCTCGTCGCCCGCTTCGTGCAGGGCTTCTCGACCGGTGGTGAGTACGGCGGCGCCGCGACCTTCATCGCCGAGTACTCGCCCGACAAGCGCCGCGGCTTCATGGGCTCGTGGCTCGAGTTCGGAACTCTCGCCGGCTACGTGCTCGGCGCCTCGATCGTCACCGGCCTGCAGTTCGGCCTGTCCGAGGACGCCCTGCTCAGCTGGGGCTGGCGCATCCCGTTCATCATCGCGGGGCCCCTCGGCCTGATCGGCCTCTACCTGCGCCTCAAGCTCGAGGAGACCCCGGCGTTCCAGAAGCAGCAGGAGCAGGCCGCCGAGCGCGAGGGCCAGAAGACCCCGTTCCTCAAGCTCTTCGCCGAGAACTGGCGCTCGCTCATCATCTGCATCGGCCTGGTCCTGGTCTTCAACGTGACCGACTACATGCTGCTGTCGTACATGCCGACCTACCTCGAGCAGAACCTCGGCCAGAACGCCACGTTCGGCCTGATCCTCATCGTCATCGTGATGCTGCTCATGATGGTCGTCATCACCTTCGGCGGCCGACTGTCCGACAGGTTCGGGCGCCGTCCGGTGCTCGCCGCCGGCTGCATCGGCTTCATCCTGCTGTCCTGGCCGGCCCTCAAGCTGGTCCAGACCGGCACCGGCGTCGGCGTCTTCGCCGGCCTGCTGATCCTCGGCGTCGTGCTGGTCACGTTCACCTCGACCATGCCGTCGACGTTGCCCGCACTGTTCCCGACGATCATCCGCTACGGCGCCCTGGCGATCGCGTTCAACGTGTCGGTGTCGCTCTTCGGCGGGACCACCCCGCTCGCGACCGCCGCCCTCATCAACGCCGCGAAGGACGCCGGGTACGGCTGGGCCGAGGACATCCCCGCGTTCTACCTGATGCTCGCCGCCGTGATCGGCCTGGTCGCGGTGTACTTCACCAAGGAGACCGCCGCGAGCCCGCTCATGGGCTCCGGCCCGACGGTCGGCTCCGAGGACGAGATCGCCGGCGTCATCGAGGACTACAACGACCCGACGTCGGAGCTCGCGAAGTCCGACTGGGCGAAGGACTTCTCGACGAGCGAGATCCCGATCATCTCGGCCGACGCCGCCCAGAAGGAACCCTCCGGTTCCTGACACGGGGCCGCGGTGACGTCACGCGCGCAGCGACAGTCCACGGGCGCGAGCGCGCGTGGACTGTCGCTCAGCCCGTGAGGTCGGTGGCGGGCCGGTCGGGGGCGGGGCCCGCTGCCAGCCGCTCGGCGGCGTGCAGCAGCCGCGCGGTCACCGGGTGGGCGGGGTGCGCGAAGACCTCGGCGGCCGGTCCGTGCTCGACGACCGCGCCGCGGTGCACCACGAGGACGTCGTCCGCCATCCGACGGACCGCTCGCAGGTGGTGCGACACGAACACCATCGCCACCCCGGTCTCGTCGCGGAGCCGTTCGAGCAGCCGCAGCACGGCGTCCTGCACCGTGGCGTCGAGGGCGGTCACCGGCTCGTCGAGCACGATCACCTCGGGGTCGGTCGCCAGCGCGCGGGCGATCGCGAGCCGCTGCCGTTGCCCGCCGGACAGGGTGCGGGGGGAGCGGGACCGCAGCACGGGGTCGAGGTCGACCTGCCGCAGTGCCGCGTCGACCCGTTCGCCGAGCGCACCGCGAGCCCGCCGTTCGTCACCGCGCGAGAACGCGTCGGCGAGGACCCGCTCCACGCTCCACCGTTCGTCGAACGTCGCGCCGGGGTCCTGCACGACGGCCGCGAGCCGGTGCCGTCGTGGGCGTCGCTCGCGCTCGGGCAGCGGGACCCAGGGCTCGTCGTCGAGCGTCACCGTGCCGGCGTCGGGCGTCTCGAGCCCGAGGAGCATCCGCGCCAGCGTCGTCTTGCCCGAGCCCGAGGCGCCGATCACTCCGAGCACCCGGCCACGTTCGAGCGCGAACGACACGTCGTCGACCGCGAGCAGCTCGCCGTACCCCCGCGAGAGTCCCTGCGCCGCGAGCACCCCCCTCGCACCGTGCGAGGTCGGAACGGCAGCGGGCGCCGCCGCAGCACCGGCCGCGCGCACCAGCGCCCGGGTCGCGGGGTGCGTCGGTGCCGCGAAGACCTCGGCGACCGCGCCCTCCTCGACGATCCGGCCCTCGTGCACGACGGCGACCCGGTCGGCCCACCCCGCGACGAGCCCCAGGTCGTGCGTGATGACGAGCAGTCCGGCGCCCCGTGTCTGCGCCGCCCGCAGCTGCTCCATCACGGTGACGGCGACCCCGGCGTCGAGCGCGGTCGTCGGTTCGTCGGCGACCAGCAGCGCGGGGGACCCGACGGTGGCCGCGGCGATGAGGGCCCGCTGTCGCATCCCGCCCGACAGCGTTCCGGCGAGCCGGCCGTCGGTCGCGATGTCCGGGTCGAGGCCCACCGCGGCCAGGGCGTCGCGCACGGCGTCCACGCGCTCGGCCGCACGCATCTCGGTGTGCAGGCGGAGGCTGTCGGCGACCTCGCGCCCGACGGGGCGCAGCGGGTCCAACGCGCCCAGGGCCTCCTGGCCGACGTAGCCGACCCGCGATCCCCGCAGCCGGCGCCACCGCCGGTCCGTGTACCCGTCGACGTCGACACCGTCGACCGCGAACACGTCGGCCTGCACGGCGGCGCCGGGCGCGGACAGGCCGAGCACGGCGCGGGCGGTGACGGTCTTGCCGGAGCCGGACGCCCCGACCAGGGCGACGCACTCGCCGGCGTCGACGCGCAGGTCGACACCGTGCACGATCGGGGTGCCACCGATGGCGACGGTGAGCCCGCGGACGTCGAGGACGGCGCTCACCGCGTGGCCCCGGTCCGTCGGATCGCCCGGCCGAGCACGGTGACGGCGGTCGCGAGCACCACGATCGCGAGTCCGGGGAAGGTGCTCATCCACGGCGCGGTCTGCAGGTAGGTGCGACCGTCGGCGAGCATCGCGCCCCACTCCGGCGCGGGCGGGGGCGTGCCGACGCCGAGGTAGCTCAGCGCCGAGGCCCACACGACCGCCTGCCCGACCCCGAGCGTGGCGACGGCGACGACGGGCCAGAGCGCCGTCGGCAGCACGTGCCGGACCACGGTGCGGGCGGGGGAGCGGCCGAGCAGCACCGCCGTCTCGACCACCTGCGAACTCCGGGCGGCCCGGACCAGACCGCGCACGATCCGGGCGTAGCCGGGAGCGGTCGCGAAGCCGACCGCGAGCACCGCCGGCACCGGACCCGGACCGGTCACGGCGATGACGACCAGGGCGACGAGCAGCAGCGGCAGGGCGAACGCGACCTCGGTGACGCGGCCGATGACGGCGTCGAGCAGGCGTCCGAGTCGTCCGGCCCCGGCGCCGAGCCCGGCGACGACGCCGAGCAGGACGCCCGCCCCGCCGCCGATCAGGGTCGCGGCGACGCCGACGACGAGCGATGCCCGGGTCCCCGCGACCACCCGTGCCAGGACGTCGCGTCCGGACTCGTCGGTGCCGAACGGGTGCGCGCCGCTCGGCGCAGCCAGGGCATCTGCGGGGTGCACCGCGAGCGGGTCCCCGCCGCCGAGCAGGGCGGGCCACGCCGCCGCCACGACGGCGACCAGGACGATCACCCCCGCGGTGATGCCGCCGGCGCCGAGCGTCCCCCCACGGACGCGCTCGGTGCCGGCGGCGGTCTGGTGGCCGGGCGCTCCGGTCTGGAGGCCCGGGTCGGCGATCCCGCTCACCGCGCGCCCGCCGGACGGCCGGGTCCACGGCGTCGCGCGTCGCCAGGGCGGGAGGTGGCGTTCCGTGCGTTGCTGCGCGGGTCGACGGCACGCTCGACCAGGTCGGCCACGGCGAGTACGACGACGTACGCTGCCGCCGACACCATCGCGATGCCGGCGACGAGCGGCATGTCCCGCTGGGTGACGGCGGTGACGAGGGCACGGCCGATGCCGGGCAGGGCGAACACGGACTCGACGACCACGGCTCCGGAGACGAGCGACCCGAAGGCCCATGCGGACAGCGCGATCCCGGGCAGGGCTGCGTGCCGGAGCAGGTGGCGTCCGAACAGTCCGACGCGGGTCTCGCCCCGGCCCCGGGCGGCGAGTGCGAAGGCGGAGCGCTGCGCGTCGACCACGCCGTCGCGCACGGTCTCGGCCAGGTACCCGGCGACCGGCACGGCCACGGTCAGCACCGGGAGCACCCACCCGCGCGCGGTGCCGTCACTGACCGCCGGCACCCACCCCAGGGAAGTGGCGAACACCACGATGAGCACGCTGCCGAGCCAGAAGTGCGGCATCACGCTCGCGGTGACGCTCAGGGCGCTGGTGAGCCCGGCGGCGATCCGGCCGCGCTGCGTCGAGGCCCACGCGGCGATGATCGCCAGCACCCAGGCGACGACGAGGCCGGCGACCGCGAGCGTCAGCGTGACGGGCAGCTGCTGGGCGAGGAGCGTCGCGACCGGGGTGCGGAAGGCGTACGAGTCCCCGAGCTGGCCGGTCACCAGGCGTCCGAGGAACACCGCGTACTGCACCAGGACCGGCTGGTCGAGGCCGTACTCGTGGCGGACCTGGGCGACGGCCTCGGCCGAGGCCTGCGAGCCCGGTCCGCCGAGGATCGCGAGCGCCGGGTCACCGGGGATGAGCCGGATCGCGACGAAGACGATCGTCGCGACGGCCCAGAGCACGCCGATGCCCCCGGCGAGCCGCCGGACGGCCCACCAGACCCATCGCATCCGGGTCAGCGGTCGATCCAGGCGGTGCCGAACCAGGGCGTCGAGACCGGGGTCGTCTGGATGCCGTGCACGGCCGAGCGCACCAGGAAGTGGTTCTGCTGGTCGTACAGGGGGAGCACCGTGCCGCTCGCCAGGATCGCTTTCTGGGCCTGCTCGTACAGGTCGGCGCGCTCGTCGGCGTCCGAGGTGCGGGCGGCCCGCTCGAGCAGCCGGTCGAGCGCGGGGTCGTCGAGCTGGGCGAGGTTCGCGAAGTAGCCGGACGGTGCCGGTTCGATGCTCGCGCTCTCGTACAGGATGCGCAGGACGTCGGGGCCGACCTTCGTGTACGGGGCGCTGACGAGGTCGTACTCGTTCGCTGCGAGGGCGGCGTACCAGCTGGACAGGTCGAGTTCGTCGAGCACGACCTTGAACCCGACGGCCTTCTCGGACGCCTGGATCTGCTGGAACAGGCTGCGCTCGGCCGGCACCGACTGGTTCGTCGAGACGGGGAACGTCACGGTGAGCTGCTGGCCGTCCTTCTCGCGGATGCCGTCTGAGCCGACCTTCCACCCGGCGTCGTCGAGGAGCTGCTTCGCCTTGGACGGAGAGTGGTCGAACCGGCTCTTCTCCGAGTACGCGAGCGGCTCAGCGCTCGAGAGCACCGAGTACGAGCGCTTCGCGGTGCCGAGGAACAGCGACTGCAGGCCGGGGTCGATCTCGGCACCGGCGATGAAGGCCTGGCGCACCGCTTCGTCGCGGAAGACCCCGTGACCGGAGTTCAGCTCGAGCCGGTTCGAGGCGCCGGGGCGCGGGGCGTCGAGGTCGCGGATCGCTCCCTTCGCCGACGCGGCCTTGAGCTGGTCGGGCTGGGCGTTGTCGATCACGTCGACCTGGCCGGACTGCAGCGCGGCGTAGCGCGAGGTCGAGTCCGGCAGGAACCGCCACGTGATGCCGGACAGGCGCGGCTTCGTCGCCCCCCAGTAGTCGGTGTTCTTCGTCAGGGTGACGCGGTCGCCGTGCTTCCAGCCGGTGACCCGGAACGGGCCGGTGCCGACGGGGGACTCGCAGTTCGTCGCCTGCTCGCGCTCGAGAGCCTTCGGGGACTCCATGCCCACCCAGGGCTGCGAGAAGGACTCGAGCAGCGCGCTGTCCGGCCGGCTCAGCGTCAGCGTGACGGTGTGCTCGTCGGTGGCGGTCGCCTTCGTGATGGACTGCAGTGCCAGGTAGCCGGTGCTCGAGGCGGTGGCCGGGTCCTGCACGTGCTCGATGTTCGCCACGACCGCAGCGGCGTCGAACGGGGCGCCGTCGGTGAAGGAGACGTCGTCACGCAGGGTGAACGCCAGGGTCTTCCCGTCGTCGCTCGTGGTCCACTTCGTCGCGAGCTCGGGTGTCGGCTTGCCGTCCTCGAGCCCGACGAGCTCCTCGATGTACTGCGTCGCCAGGAGCGCCTGCGGGTAGTTGCCGCCGACGTGCGGGTCGAGGCAGGTCGGTTCGGCGTCGCCGGAGGCGTAGGTGAGCGTGCCGCCCGCGACCGGGGTGCTGCTCCCGGTGCTCGTGCCCGGTCCGCTGCAGGCAGCCAGGACGAGCAGGACCGCCGAGGCGCCCGCGACTGCGGTGAGGGTTTTCTGTACTGAGTCCAAGATCATGGCGGATCGAGTCTAGCGGTTTACTGGGGCCCATGGACGAACCGATCCGCCGCGGTGGCCGCCCCCGACGATCGAGCGCCGAGGTGCTCGCGGACGCCGCCGCCGAGCTCTTCCTCGAGCAGGGGTACGGACGCACCACGGTCGACCAGATCGCCGCCCGCGCCGGGGTCAGCCGCGCGACGTTCTTCAACTACTTCCCGGCGAAGGCCGACGTGATGTGGCTCGAGCTCGACGCCGCCGTCGCCGGGCTGCCCGGGTACCTCGCCGCGTCGACCGAGCCGAGCGTCGTCCGGGCCGTCGAGCAGGCGCTCCTCGCCGCAGCCCGTGCCCACGACCCCGAGCGGGTTCCGTGGGCCGTCGCGCAGGCCGAGGTGATGGGCATCGGGCCCGAGCTGGTGGCGGGCGCCGCGGTCCGGGTGACGGCGCAGCACGAGGCCGTCGCCGCCTTCGTCGCGGGCCGCACGGGGGAGCAGCCGCGCTCGCTCTGGCCGCAGACGGTGTCCGGCGCGATGCTCGGGGCCGCCGCCGCTGCGTTCGGGGTGTGGGTCACCGACGGGGTCGGCCGCCGTGCGCTCGTCGAGTACGTCGCGGCGGCGCTCACCCCGGTGGTCGCGGGCCTCGACGCCCGCTGACACGCCGGCGTTTCGCCGCGACGAGACGCGATCGTGTTGCGCGAAGGTCCTGACGCAAGACGCGGTCGTGTCGGCACCACGCCCCGTTCCCCGCGAGACGCCGCCGAATTCGGCGGCGTCTCGCGCACGTGGCGGCGTCTCGCGGTGACGCCGGCGTCTCGCGGTGACGCCGGCGTGATGCGCAGACGCAGACGCCGGCGTCGTGCGGTGGGCGCAGCCGGTGGCGGGCCGGGAGGCTCGTTGCGGGCTGGTGCCGCGCCTCCAGTCCGGTGGTGGGCCGCGTTCTCGTGCGCGCAACACGCCGGCGTCCTCGCAAGACGCCGCGCAGCTCGCGAGACGCCGCCACGTTCGGCGGTGTGTTGGCGACCTGGCGGCGTCAGCGGAACACGACGGCGTTTCTCGGCCAAGCCACGACCCTCCCGACCGCCCGAAGCTCGCCCGACGCCCACCCGTCCGGCCTCGGACGCGTCACTCCGTGCGCAGGGTCCCCGCACCGCCGGACGCCACGTCCGAAGCGGTGCCGTCCCGGACGACCTCGGGCACGTCGCCGTCGGTCGGCACCAGCGACTCGTCGCCCGGGTAGCTCAGGGTGAGGACGGCCTCCTCGATGTACGGGCTGTCCTCGAGCGACTTCTCCACGTCACGCAACCGCACCGCCACGTGCTCCTCGGTCTCGTTGCCCGTCAGGTCGACGGCCGCGACGAGGTACACCCGCGACGGCCCCACGAACTCCAGGTGCAGGTAGGTGACCCGCTCGACCTGCGACCGGCCCAGCAGCTCGACGAGCACCGCGTTCTCGAGCTCGGGGGACGTGCTCTCGCCGAGCAGGAACCGGCGGTTGCGGTCGATCAGGACGATCGCGACGACCCCCAGCAGCACACCGATCGCGATGGAGCCGAGCGCGTCGAAGACCGCCAGCCCGGTGACCTGGTGCAGGAACACCCCGAGGAACGCCACGACCAGGCCGATCAGCGCCGCCGCGTCCTCGGCGAACACCGCACGGAGCGTCGGGTTCGACGACTGCAGCACGTGCCGCAGCACCGGGACCTTGCGCTTGGTCGCGGCACCGTGCGCCTGCCGGTAGGCCTGCAGGAAGCTCGTGCCTTCGAGCAGGAACGCGACCCCGAGCACGACGTAGTTGAGCACGACGTCCTCGGCCGGCCCGGTGTCCCCGAACTCCGAGATGCCGTGGTAGATCGAGACGATCGCACCGGCCGTGAACAGGCCGAACGCGGCGAACATCGACCAGATGTAGGTCTCGCGTCCGTACCCGAGCGGGTGCGCGGTGTCCCGCTTCTTGCCGCCGCGTCGTTCCGCGACGAGCAGGAACACCTCGTTGCCGGTGTCCGCCCAGGAGTGCGCCGCTTCGGCCACCATCGAGGCCGAACCCGAGACGAGCGAGGCGATCGTCTTCGCGATCGCGACGAGCAGGTTCGCCCCGAACGCGATCAGGACGGTGACGAGTGACTCGGGGCGTTCTTCTGCGGGCATCACTCAAGCATGCTCCCGTCCGGTAAAGTCGTGTTCCAAGAGCGTCGATCCGGCCATCACCGGGGAGCTTCCGGAAGAACGCGGAGCGCATCAGCGCCTCCGTCAGTAGAACCGGGCGGGTTCGGGACCGTCACCACCCCCGACACAGAGTGGTCGCACAGCGCACGTTGGGCGGCAAACGAGGTGGTACCGCGGAACCTGCTTCCGTCCTCGTGGAGATTGAGCGAACCCACAAGGAGTCCCGGTGCCGTACCCGTTGAACGCCGATGCCGATGGCGTCGTCCCCTCGCCGAGCTTCCCCGCCGTCGAGCGGGGCATCCTCGCCTTCTGGAAGCGCGACGACACGTTCCAGGCGTCCATCGACGCGCGCGAGGGCTGCCCGGAGTGGACCTTCTACGACGGCCCGCCCTTCGCCAACGGCCTGCCGCACTACGGGCACCTGCTGACGGGCTACGCCAAGGACGTCTTCCCGCGCTACCAGACCATGCGCGGCAAGCAGGTGCACCGCCGCTTCGGCTGGGACACCCACGGCCTGCCCGCCGAGCTCGAGGCGATGCGCCAGCTCGGCATCACCGAGAAGCACGAGATCGACGCCATGGGTATCGACGTCTTCAACGCCGCCGCCAAGAAGTCCGTGCTGCAGTACACCGACGAGTGGCAGGAGTACGTCACCCGCCAGGCGCGCTGGGTCGACTTCGAGGACGACTACAAGACCCTCGACGTCACCTTCATGGAGAGCGTGCTCTGGGCGTGGAAGCAGCTCTGGGACAAGGGCCTGGCGTACGAGGGCTTCCGGGTCCTGCCGTACTGCTGGAACGACCAGACGCCGCTGTCCAACCACGAGCTGCGCATGGACGACGACGTCTACAAGATGCGCCAGGACCAGTCCGTCACGGTCTCGTTCCCGCTGCACGGCGACCGCGCTTCCGCGCTCGACCTGGCCGGTGTGCGTGCGCTCGCCTGGACGACGACCCCCTGGACCCTCCCGACGAACGCCGCCCTCGCGGTCGGCCCGGACATCGCGTACGCGGTCGTCCCGGCGGGCCCTGGAGGCGCGGCTGACGGTGGCGAAGCGGGTTCCGCCTCGTACCTCCTCGCGTCCGACACCGTGGCCGCGCACGCGAAGGAGCTCGGCTACGCCTCGGGCGACGAGGCGCTCGCCGCCGTCGCGCGCACGCTGACGGGCGCCGAGCTCGATGGCGTCGAGTACGAGCGCCTGTTCGACTTCCTGGCCGAGCAGGAGGGGTACGACAACGCCTGGCGCATCCTGGTCGCCGAGTACGTCGAGACCGGGGAGGGCACCGGCATCGTGCACCAGGCCCCGGCCTACGGTGCCGACGACCAAGAGGTCTGCGCAGCAGCCGGCATCCCCGTCGTGCTGTCGCTGGACGAGGGCGGCGTCTTCACGTCCCAGTTCGGCGAGGTCGCCGGGATGCTCTGGTCGGACGCGAACAAGCCGCTGACGAAGGCCGTCCGCGACGCCGGGCGACTGCTCCGCCAGGCGTCCTACGAGCACAGCTACCCGCACTGCTGGCGGTGCCGGAAGCCCCTCATCTACAAGGCCGTCTCGTCGTGGTTCGTCCGCGTCACCGAGCTCCGCGACCGCATGGGCCAGCTCAACCAGGACATCAACTGGGTGCCGGACAACGTCAAGGACGGCCAGTTCGGCAAGTGGGTCGGCAACGCCATCGACTGGTCGGTCTCGCGCAACCGCTACTTCGGCACGCCTATCCCGGTGTGGCAGTCCGACGACCCCGAGTACCCGCGCACCGACGTGTACGGCTCGCTCGCCGACATCGAGCGCGACTTCGGCCGCCTGCCGCTGAACGGCGAGGGCGAGGTCGACCTGCACCGCCCGTTCATCGACGATCTGACGCGGCCGAACCCCGACGACCCCACGGGCAACTCGACGATGCGCCGGATCACCGACGTGTTCGACGTGTGGTTCGACTCCGGGTCGATGCCGTACGCCCAGGTGCACTACCCGTTCGAGAACCGGGAGTGGTTCGAGTCGCACAGCCCGGCCGACTTCATCGTCGAGTACATCGGGCAGACGCGCGGCTGGTTCTACGTCATGCACGTGCTCTCCACCGCGCTGTTCGACCGACCGGCGTTCCGGAACGTCATCAGCCACGGCATCGTCCTCGGCTCGGACGGCCAGAAGATGTCCAAGTCGCTCCGGAACTACCCGGACGTCTCCGAGGTCTTCGACCGCGACGGCGCCGACGCCATGCGCTGGTTCCTGATGTCCTCGTCGGTGATCCGCGGCGGCAACCTCGTCGTCACCGAAGAGGGCATCCGCCAGGGCGTCCGCGAGTTCATGCTGCCGCTGTGGTCGACGTACTACTTCTTCACCCTGTACGCGAACGCCTCGGGTCCCGACGGGTACCGGGCCCAGCGCCGGACCGACTCGACCGACGTGCTCGACCGGTACCTGCTCGCGAAGACCCGGGTCCTCGTCACCGACGTCCGGACGCACCTCGAAGCGCTCGACACCCCGCTCGCTGCCCAGGCCGTCCGCGACTTCGCCGACGTGCTGACGAACTGGTACGTCCGCCGCTCGCGCGACAAGTTCTGGACCGGGGCCGACGCGGACGCCGGGGTCGAGACCCGCGCGGCGTTCGACACGCTGTACACCGTGCTCGAGACCCTGACCCGGGTCGCCGCCCCGCTCGCGCCGCTCGTCACCGAGGAGATCTGGAAGGGCCTGACCGGTGGGCGCAGCGTCCACCTGACGGACTTCCCGGACCCCGACGAGTTCCGCGCCGACGACGCCCTCGTCGACGCGATGGACCGCGTGCGCGACGTCGCCTCGAAGGGGCTGGCGCTCCGCAAGGCCACGGGCAAGCGCGTCCGGCTGCCCCTCGCCACGCTGACCCTGGTGGTGCCGGACCCGGCGGCGGTCGAACCGTTCGCCGACATCCTGCGCGACGAGCTCAACGTGAAGCGCGTCGTGCTCGAGGAGCAGGCCGAGGAGTCGCTGGCGCAGTACGGCATCGAGCGGAAGCTCACCGTGAACGCCCGCGTCGCCGGCCCCCGCATCGGCAAGCAGGTGCAGCAGGTGATCCCGGCAGCCAAGAAGGGCGACTGGACCGCGACCGACTCCGGCGTGACCGTCGGCGGCGTCGACCTGATCGAGGGCGAGTACTCGCTCGACCTCACCGTGGCCGACGCCTCGGTGGCCGTGGCGTTCCTCGACGAGGGCGGCTTCGTGGTGCTCGACACCGTGACCACGCCCGAACTCGAGGCCGAGGGGCTCGCCCGCGACGTCGTCCGCGCCGTCCAGCAGGCCCGCCGCGACGCCGACCTCGACGTCAGCGACCGCATCGCCCTGACCCTCCGGGTGGACGACACGGCCGACGGCGCGGTCCGCGCGCACCAGGAGCTCATCGCGGGGGAGACCCTGGCGACGAGCGTCGAGATCCTGCCCCTCGGGGCGGACGACACCACCACCGACGTCGGTGACGGTGCGAAGGTATCCGTGGAGGTAGCACGCGCATGAGTGACGACGACCAGTACGACGACCACGAGGCGAACGAGGAGTTCGTCGGACACGACGAGTTCGACGGCCGCGACGAGGACGGCATCCGGATCCCGGTCGGCCCCTCCGGAGACGCTCCAGCCGACGCCGTGCCCTACGGGGGCGACGACGACGAGGTCCGCCGCGTCGAGGCCGCCCTGTACGCCCGCATCGGTGAACAGGCCCCCGAGCGCCGGCTGACCGCCACCCGCCGCGCCGTCGAGCTGCTCGGCGACCCGCACCTGGCGTACCCGGTGATCCACGTGACGGGCACGAACGGCAAGACGTCGACCGCGCGCACCATCGAGAGCATCGTCCGGGCACACGGTCTGCGCACCGGTCTGATGACGAGCCCGCACCTGGTGTCGATCCGGGAACGCATCGTGGTCGACGGCCAGCCGATCGCGGCGGACCGGTTCGTCGAGAACTGGGACGACATCGCCCCGGTGCTCGAGATCACCGACCGCGAGCTCGCCGACAAGGGCGAACTCCCGCTGACCTTCTTCGAGGCGCTCACCGTGCTCGCCCTGGCGTGCTTCGCCGAGGCGCCGGTGGACGTCGCCGTGATCGAGGTCGGCATGGGCGGCGAGTGGGACTCCACCAACGTCGTGCAGAGCCAGGTGTCGGTGTTCACGCCGATCGCCATCGACCACGCGAAGCAGCTCGGTGCCACGGTGGCCGAGATCGCCCGCACCAAGTCGGGCATCGTCAAGCCGTCGTCCGCCGTGGTGTCGAGCCGGCAGGTCCCCGAGGCCCTCGCCGAACTCGAGCGCGCCGCCGAACTCACCGAGTCCACGCTGGCCGTCGAGGGCGCCGTGGGCCCCTTCGAGCCGGTACCTGACCGTCGCGAAGCGGCGGGCAGGCCGAGCTCGCAGGGATTCAGCGTCGTCGACGTCACCCCGGCCGTGGGCGGACAGCTCATCACCGTGCAGGGCATCGCCGGCCGCTACGACGACCTGTTCCTGCCGCTGTTCGGCCGGCACCAGGCCGAGAACGCCGCCGTGGCGATCGCGGCGGTCGAGTCGTTCCTCGGCCGCGGGGCCCAGGCCCTCGACGAGGACGTCCTGTCCGAGGGCATCGCCGGCACGACGAGCCCCGGTCGCCTGCAGCCCATCGCGACCGACCCGACCGTCGTCGTCGACGCCGCGCACAACCCGCACGGTGCGAAGGCCCTGGCCGAGGCGCTGCCGGTCGCGTTCCCGTCCGAGCACGTCGTCGGCGTCGTCGGGATCCTCGGAGACAAGGACGCCCGCGGGTTCGTCCGCGCGCTCAAGGACACCGTCGCCACGTTCGTCGTGACGCAGCCGCCGGGGGAGCGAGCGCTCGACGCGGACGAGTTCGCCCGGGTCGTCGTCGACGAGGTCGGCGAGGACCGCGTCGTCGTCGAGCCGTCCCTGGCGTCCGCACTGCAGGAAGCGCGCAGCCTGGCCGACGAGGCGGACGCCGAGGACGCCCTCGTGCTCGTCGCGGGCTCCATCGTGATGGTGGGCGCGGTCATGGACCTCGTGCACCGCGAAGGCGAGGCGAAGTGACGGACGCACCAGGGGCCTCCCGGCCGGGCCGCGCACCGCGCACCCGGAAGCCGCGCCGCGAACGCGGGGCGCAGGAGAGCCTGCTCTCGATCACCCTGGTGCTCGAGGCGATCATGTTCTTCTTCCCCATGCTCGTCGTCTTCGGCAAGGGCACGCTTCCGCCCGCAGCGGCCTTCGGCGGCGGCATCGGCGCGATCATCGTCCTCGCAGCTGCCTCACGTCTGACGGGCAACCCCGCCGGTGTAGGGTTCGGGTGGCTGCTGCAGGCGGCCATCCTCGCCACCGGGTTCATCGAACCGTTCATGTTCGCGGTCGCCGTGGTGTTCCTGGCGCTGTGGGTCTTCTGCTTCGTCAAGGGCGGTCAACTGGACCGCCAGAACGCCGCGCGCCGAGCGGCCATGGGCGAGGACTGACCACCACATTCGACCCCGAACACAGGGAGTACTGCGTGTCCGACTTCGAAGAGACCCTCGTCCTCGTCAAGCCCGACGGCGTCGCCCGCCAGCTGACCGGTGAGATCCTCCGCCGGATCGAGACGAAGGGCTACGAGCTCGTCGACCTGAAGATGCTCACCGCACCGCGCGACCTGCTCGACGCGCACTACGAGGAGCACCAGGGCAAGCCGTTCTTCGAGCCGCTCGTCGAGTTCATGCAGTCCGGTCCGGTCGTCGCCGTGCGCGTCGCCGGCAACGGTGCGATCGCGGGCTTCCGCTCGCTCGCCGGCACCACCGACCCGACCTCGGCCGCGCCCGGCACCATCCGTGGTGACCTCGGCCGCGACTGGGGCCTCAAGGTGCAGCAGAACCTGGTCCACGGTTCGGACAGCCCCGAGTCGGCCGCGCGCGAGCTCGCGCTCTGGTTCGCCTGAGCGGCGGGCACGACGTGACGAACAACGACCGACCCACCAAGAACGAGCGGCGTCAGCACGCCCGAGAGGTCGCACGCCAGCGAGCCGACGCCGAGAAGCGCCGCAAGCGCCGCAACAAGTGGTTCCTGCAGGGCGGCATCGGCCTGGGCATCGTGGCGATCGCCGCGATCATCGCGATCGTCGTGGTGAACGTGAACAACGCGCCCGTGGTGTCCGCAGCGGGACCGAAGAACATGGCCACCGGGGCGATCCAGTTCACCGGCCAGGACGGCAAGGTCACCCCGGTGACCACGCCGGCCGTCTCCGCGACGGGCTCGGCCTCGCCGGTCCCGACTGCGAACAGCGACGGTGCCGTGACGGTCACCGAGTACGTCGACTGGGCCTGCCCGGTCTGCAAGCAGTTCGAGGCGGCCTACTCCGACCAGATCCTCGACAAGGTGAAGTCGGGCGACGTGACCTTGGCGATCCAGCCGGTGTCGATCCTCGACCGCAGCTACGCGGGCTCCCGCTACGCCAGCCGTGCCGCGAACGCCGCCATGTGCGTGGCGAACTACGCGCCGGACAAGTTCCTCGACGTGCAGACGCAGTTCTTCGAGAACCAGCCGGCCGAGGGCACCAAGGGCCTGACCAACTCCGAGATCGCGAAGCTCGTCAAGGCGGGCGGCGCGACAGGTTCGGACCTGTCCGAGTGCCTGTCGTCCGAGCAGTTCAAGGGCTGGGTGACGAAGTCCACGCAGGCCGTCACCACGAACGAGGCGCTCGCGGGAACGCAGGGCTTCGGCACGCCGACGATCGTCGTCGACGGCAAGCGCCTGGACGACCTGAGCACCGTCATCACCGCGATCGACGCCGCGGCGAAGTAACACTCTCCGAACGACCGACGGCCCTCGCTCCCATCCGGGAGCGGGGGCCGTTCGTCGTGCGGCGGGCGGGCGGTCGCGCGGTCGCGCGGCGAGGACGCGGCGGGACGGTGCGCGCGGCTAGGACGCCCTGCCGTGCTTCCGGACGAAGGCCGCGAACGCGTCGACGTCGGCGAGGGACGCCGCGCCGTCCGCGTTGTACTGCTGGCCGTCGACGATGATCGTCGGCGTGCTCGTGATCCCGTCGAGCGACGAGTTCGGCACCGGGTCGTTCATCGCCCGGTTGGTCGCGTCGGCGACCCACCCGGCGAAGTCCTGCCGGGTGATGCACGGTGTCACGGCCGGGTCCGTCGCCCCCGCTCCGCGCGCGAGGGACGCCAGCTCGTCGTTCGTGAGTCCGCGCGTGCTCTCCGAGGGCTGGTGTTCGTACAGCGAGCTGTTGAACGCCAGGAACGCGTCCGGGTCGTGGTCCGCCACGCAGGCGGCAGCCGCAGCCGAGCGGGTGGAGTACCGGGATCCGAGCGACACGCGGTCGAGCAGCCCGAGCGGATGCAGCTCGAGGGTCGCGGTGCCGTCCTCGACCCACTGCCGGATCCGGGACATCTGGGCCGTCTCGAACTGGTTGCAGTACGGGCACATGTAGTCCGCGTAGATCGTGATCGCGGTCTCGGAGCCGTCCTGCTCGGTCGGCGTCGGGGTCCCGCCGTCGGGCACCGCCCGCGTCTCGACGGGCACGATCCTGCCGTTGACCCCGGTGAGCAGGACGCCGTCGCTCGCCGTGTTGCGCGGCCCCGGACCGGCGGGCTGCACGGAGTTCGCGATCACCAGGACCACCACCGCGATCACCGCGAGGCCGCCGACGATGATCCCGCTGATGCCGAGTGTGCGGAGGCGGCGTCGGCGCGACTGCTCCGCCGCCCGTGCCGCTCGCGCGCGCTCACGTGCGGCGTCCCGGCGCGCCCTGCTGCTCTCGTTCTCGTTCATCGATCCCGAGCGTAGGGGCAGCGGGGACGGCTCAGAAGCTGGTGAGGACCGCGGGGAACTTGATGATGATCGTGACGATGATGACCAGGTAGTTCGCCAGCGCGAACGCCCAGCTGAAGGGCAGGAGCGACCGCCCGACACGCTGCGCTCCGGCGCCGAAGCGACCCTGGGCGGCGTTCCAGATCGTGAACACCCAGAACATCGGGATGGTCATCGACCAGACGAGCATGCACCACGGGCACAGGGCACCGATGACGAAGACGGTCTGCGTGAACAGCCAGGTCACGAACACCCACGCCAGGAGGACACCGGCGTTGAACGCGATCCAGAACCAGCGCGAACCGTTCCGGAACCCGGCGAGCAGCAGCACGGCGACGGCGATCGGCGCGACGAACCCCATGACGCCGAGCAGCGGGTTCGGGAACCCGAACAGGTGCCCCTGCCAGCTGGCCATCACGTCGGAGCAGTTGATGAACGGGTTCACGTCACAGCTCAGGACGGCCTTCGGGTTCTGGTACTTCGTGAACTCGTCCAGGACGAGCCGGAACGAGCCGAACAGGCCGACGATCCCGGTGACGAGCAGGAAGACCGCCATCGCGATCGGACGACGGGGGGCAGGTGCAGACGCGGTCACGCGGTCATCATCGCATGCGGGTTCCGGTGCTTTCGGGGTGTGGCATGCGATAATGCCTGGAGGTCGTGCGGCCAACCGCACACCGAAGAGAGCTTTCCGAGTGACGCCCCACCGGGCCGAACCCGGACGATCCGGTGCGGTGAGAGCGCACTGTGGTCGGGACAGCGTCACTCCGACGCCGAGCCGACCCGGGCCGGGTGCCCGGACCGGAACGGGCGCGGACGCAAGCGAAGTTGACGCAGACCGGTCACGAGACAGCGAGCGCGGGGGCGTCGACGCCGCCCGCCACAACTACAGAATTCCCGCCGCCCGAAAGGGTGCGAGTGGGGCCGAGGAGTGCACCAGTCCATGGTGGAGCAGAACAACGACAACACGACCAACGACGAGAACGCGCCGAAGCGCCGGAGCCGCCTGTTCGGCGGTCGCCGCGCCCGGTCGTCCGGCCAGGAGGCCCGTGGGGGCGCCGAGCAGGCACCCCACGCCGACGAGACCCTCGCGCTGACGGGCGGCGCTGACGCCCGTCCCGCGGCCAGCGTCGGGTCTCCCGACTCGCCGGATTCTCCCGATTCGCCGGACTCCCCGGCATCGCCCGTCGAGCCGACCGACACCGGGGCGGTCTCCGTCGCGGTCGAGGCCGTGGCCGACAGCGGTGCCGAGCCGCACGACGTGAGCACGCTGACCGGTGACCTGCCGGTCGTGACGGGCGACCAGCCGGGCACCGCGAGCGACGGGGCGGACGCGGACCGCGCCTCCCGTCCGGCCGATGCCGCACCGACGGCCGCGGCGAACGACGACGCCGCACCCGCCGACGAGCCGTTCGTGCCGAAGGCCACGAGCACGCTCAGCCTGATCTTCCACGCGCCGGTGCTGCCGGAGCTGCCGCAGCGCGCGCCCCGGTTCGAGCGCGATCGTGACCGCGACCGCGACCGCGACCGCGACGAGGACGACCGCTACGACCGCGAGGACCGCTTCGACCGCGATCGCGACCGTGACGACCGCGACGACCAGGGCGGCTCGCGCCGTCGCTCGCGTCGCCGTGGTTCGAGCGCCGACCGCGAGGCCCGCGAGCCGCGCGACCACCAGGAGCCGCGCCGCCGCGAGCCGGAGCTCATCACCGAGCCGCAGCGCATCAAGGGCTCGACCCGACTCGAGGCGAAGAAACAGCGCCGTCGTGACGGCCGCGACGCCGGACGCCGCCGTCAGGTGGTCAGCGAGGACGAGTTCCTCGCCCGCCGCGAGAGCGTCGACCGCCAGATGATCGTCCGCTCCAGCTCGTCGACGATCGAGATCGGCGTGCTCGAGGACGGCATCCTCGCCGAGCACTACATCACCAAGTCCGAGAACGTGTCGCTCATCGGCAACGTCTACCTCGGCAAGGTGCAGAACGTCCTGCCCTCGATGGAGGCGGCGTTCGTCGACATCGGTCGTGGCCGGAACGCCGTGCTCTACGCCGGTGAGGTCGACTGGAACTCCGTCGAGACCGGCAACCACGGTCGCCGCATCGAAGCAGCGCTCAAGCCGGGCGACAAGGTGCTCGTGCAGGTCACGAAGGACCCGGTCGGCCACAAGGGTGCCCGCCTCACCAGCCAGATCTCGCTGCCGGGTCGCTACCTGGTCTACGTGCCGAACGGCTCGATGAACGGGATCTCGCGCAAGCTGCCGGACACCGAGCGTGCCCGACTGAAGAAGATCCTGAAAGAGGTCCTGCCGGAGCACGCGGGCGTCATCGTCCGCACCGCTGCCGAGGGCGCGACCGAGGAGCAGCTCACCCGCGACGTGCAGCGCCTGACCAGCCAGTGGGAGGCCATCCAGAAGAAGGTCGCCGGCGGTCACGCCCCGGTGATGCTGCACTCCGAGCCCGACCTGCTCATCAAGATCGTCCGCGACGTCTTCAACGAGGACTTCACGAAGCTGATCATCGACGGCGAGGCCGCCGGCGGCACCATCGACGAGTACCTGTCGGCCGTCGCCCCGGACCTCAAGGACCGCGTCGTCCGGTACGAGGGCCCCGACTCGTTCGAGGAGTTCCGCCTCAACGAGCAGATCGACAAGGCGCTCGACCGCAAGGTCTGGCTGCCCTCCGGTGGTTCGCTCGTCATCGACCGCACCGAGGCCATGACGGTCGTCGACGTCAACACGGGCAAGTTCGTCGGGTCCGGCGGCAACCTCGAGGAGACGGTCACGAAGAACAACCTCGAGGCCGCCGAGGAGATCGTCCGGCAGCTCCGCCTGCGGGACATCGGCGGCATCATCGTCGTCGACTTCATCGACATGGTGCTCGAGGAGAACCGCGACCTCGTGCTCCGCCGTCTGGTGGAGTGCCTGAGCCGTGACCGGACGAAGCACCAGGTCGCCGAGATCACCTCGCTCGGCCTCGTGCAGATGACCCGCAAGAAGATCGGTGTCGGTCTGCGCGAGTCCCTCGACGAGGTCAACGCCAAGATCAACGACAACAACGCCGACCCGGGCCCGAGCAAGGGTCGTCGCAAGGGCCGTGGCGGGAACGGCAACGAGAACGGCCGGTCCGGCAACGGCGGGAACGGCAACGGGAACTCCGGTTCGTCGGGGTCGTCGAACGGGGCGTCCAGCCAGGCGCACCAGATCACCGACGACGTGAAGAACGCGCTGTCGCGGATCGCCGCCTCGACCCTGTCGCACGACGAGCAAGAGGCGGCAGCTGCTGCCGTGACCGCCACGGAGGCCGCGGCACCGTCGTCGGCCGACGCGTCGACCGGCACGGACAGCACGGGTGGCGAACAGCCGACCGGCTCGAAGCGTCGTCGTCGTGGTCGTGGAGGCCGCGGGGCTGACCAGCAGACCGGAGACCAGCAGAACGGCGAGCAGCAGGCCGCTGCACCGGCTGGGGCCACCGAGGCGCCGCAGGCACCTGCCGCCGAGCAGTCGGACGCACCGGAGTCCTCGGCCACCGCCGAGTCCGCCGTGGTCGTCGAGCCCGAGGCGCGCGCGCCGAAGGGCGCTGCTCCGGCCGTCACGGAGCCCGCGGCCGCACCGAAGGCGAAGGCCCCGGCCCGCCGTCGCGTGAGCTCGAGCGCCACCGTGACCCCGACCGACAACACCGTCGCGATCCTGGACATCCCGATCGCCGCGGCACCCAAGCGCGAGCCCCGCGCGGTCGCCCCGGACGCCGAGTCCCTGCTCGACTCGGTGCTCCAGGCGCTCCCGGAGCCGAAGCAGCCCGGACAGGGGCGCTCGCGCTCCCGCCGGGTCTCGTCGCCGAGCATCAGCGCTCCGGCCACGCCGACGGAGGAGCCGACCGACGACGCCGACGGCTCCGACGGCGCAGTGATCCTGGGGAACTGACGTGACGAACCCGGGCGACCCGCAGCAGCAGCGTGGGTACTACGGTGCGGGCTGGTCCCAGCCCGCACCGCCCGGCCCGGGTGCCCAGCAGCCCGGTGGCCCCGTGCCGCCGCAGCAGGGCGGTGTGCCGCAGTACGGGCGTCAGCCCGGTGCCGGCGCGCCGTACGCCCCACCGCGGCCGCCCCGTGCCCCGGCAGACCCGCGTCGGGCCTTCGCGCCCGGGGCATCGGTGACGAACACGGCCGGTGCGCTCATCGCCGTGGTGGCCCTGGTGCTCGTCGAGTTCGTGTCCGGGCTCTTCGGGCTGCTCGGCACCTCGCTCGTGGTCAGTCCGTTCCGGCACTACGGCGCCGGCACGAGCCTGCTCGGCAGCTTCACGACCGGAGTCTTCGTGGCGCCGTTCCCGTACTACGTCGGCGCGTTCCTGGCCCTGGCGTTCCTGACGCCGATCGACCGCCGCAGCCCGCTGCCGAGGCTCCTGCTCCGCGTGGTCCTCGCCGGCGCCGCTGGCACGGTGGCCCTGATGCTCGTCGGGGTCTTCACCGGGTCGCTCGGAGCGGCCACCGCCGGCGCTTCCCAGCTCGTCATCGACGTGCTCACGCGGCCGCTGCAGAACGGTCTGCCGTTCACCGTGATGCTCCTGGCGACCGCCACGGCGGCCTGGCTCTGGCTCGGTCGACCGCGCCGCGGACGAGGCACGTCGACGACCCCGGGCATGCCGGGCACCGTCCGACCCGCCGACGCGGTCCCGCCGTCGACGATCCAGCCGCAGCAGCAGCAGCCTCCGCAGCAGCCCCCGGCGAACCCCTGGGGCGGACCAGCGCCCCGCTGAGCCCGTTCCCGGCCCCTCGCACGCGCAGCCCTGCGAGCCGGCGGCGCGCCGTGCGAGGTGCCGCGTGGGGCGGACCCGCACCGGGCCTCCCGGCCGTCCTGAGGCGCTGTCAGAGGCCGCGCTTGTCGCGCTGCGCCACGCGCAGCCCACTGCGGATCAACCGCAGCACGAGCTCGCGACCGGTCACCGCCGAGGCGCCCGCGGCCACGAGTTCGTCGTACCGCGCGAGCGGGACGTCGTAGTGATCGTGGTCGAACGCACGGCGCGGCACACCTGCCCGCGCAGCGAACGCGTGGAGTTCCGCGTAGGATTCATCACTGACGAGGTGCGACCACAGTGTGTCGTGGGCGGGCCACGTCGGTGGGTCGATCAACACGGTCACCGTGCAATCGTACGGGTGTCGCCGTTTGACCGGACCCAGGGTGATCGAGTATTCTCGGTCCCTGGTGTCAGCGGGCCGTTCTGCCTGCGTCGCCGATCGGGCCCGGCCTTCCCGGGAGCCGCTCGTGCAGAAGTGGGCACCCGAGACTTCCCTCAAGCAGAGTTACGTAAGGATTTCCACGTGGTTTACGCAGTAGTGCGCGCCGGCGGCCGTCAGGAGAAGGTCGAGGTCGGCACCATCCTGACCATCGACCGTGCCAAGGCGGACGACAAGGGCAACATCGACCTCGCCCCCGTGCTCCTCGTGGACGGTGACAAGATCACGTCGGCGGCTTCCGAGCTCGCGAACGTGACCGTCACCGCCGAGGTGCTCGACGACCTCCGTGGTCCCAAGGTCATCATCCAGAAGTTCAAGAACAAGACCGGGTACAAGAAGCGCCAGGGTTTCCGCGCTGAGCTGACCCGCGTCAAGATCACCAAGATCGCGTAAGGGAGTCAACTCATGGCACACAAGAAGGGTGCGAGTTCCACTCGCAACGGTCGTGACTCGAACGCACAGCGCCTCGGCGTGAAGCGCTTCGGTGGCGAGGTCGTCAACGCCGGCGAGATCATCGTCCGCCAGCGCGGGACCCACTTCCACCCGGGCGCCAAC
The DNA here is from genome assembly GCF_003234135.1 of Curtobacterium sp. MCPF17_018. Classification (NCBI taxonomy): domain Bacteria; kingdom Bacillati; phylum Actinomycetota; class Actinomycetes; order Micrococcales; family Microbacteriaceae; genus Curtobacterium; species Curtobacterium sp. MCPF17_018. The sequence goes on from NZ_QKSJ01000004.1 coordinate 89,912, forward strand.
GTCGGCCGCGGTGGCGACGACACGCTGTTCGCCCTCTCGTCCGGTTCGGTCGAGTTCGGCACCAAGGGTGGCCGCAAGGTCATCAACATCGTCAACGCGTAGTCGTTCGAACGACTGCAGCTGGAGGGGCGGGCCGAGTGCCCGCCCCTCCTTCGCTTTTCCCGCCGACGATCCCGTCGGCACAACGAAACACCAGGAGTGGACCATGGCGACCTTCGTCGACCGCGTGACCCTGCACCTCAGCGCGGGGCACGGCGGCAACGGCTGCGTGTCGGTCCGCCGTGAGAAGTTCAAGCCCCTCGCCGGGCCCGACGGCGGCAACGGCGGTGACGGCGGCGACATCGTGCTCGTGGCCGACCCGCAGGTCACGACGCTGCTCGGCTACCACCGTTCCCCGCACCGCTCGTCGAAGAACGGCCAGCCCGGCATGGGCGACCACCGCAGCGGTCTCAGCGGCGAGGTCCTCGAGCTCCCGATGCCCGTCGGCACCGTGGTGTACGACGAGTCCGGCGAAGTCATCGCCGACCTCACCGAGCCCGGCATGCGCGTCGTCGTGGCTCCCGGTGGACAGGGCGGCCTCGGCAACGCGGCGCTCTCCACCACGAAGCGCAAGGCCCCCGGCTTCGCGCTGCTCGGCACCGAGGGCTGGGCGGGGGACATCAGCCTCGAGCTGAAGACCATCGCCGACGTGGCCCTCGTCGGGTTCCCGAGCGCCGGCAAGTCCTCGCTCATCGCGGCCGTCTCCGCCGCCAAGCCGAAGATCGCGGACTACCCGTTCACGACCCTCACCCCGAACCTCGGCGTCGTCGAGTCCGGTGACACCCGGTTCACCGTCGCCGACGTCCCCGGTCTGATCGAGGGCGCGTCCGAGGGCAAGGGCCTGGGCCTCGAGTTCCTGCGCCACGTCGAGCGGTGCGAGGCGCTGCTCCACGTCATCGACTGCGCCACGCTCGACCCGGGCCGCGACCCGATCAGCGACCTCGACGTCATCCTCGGCGAGCTCGAGCGCTACCCGGTCCCCGAGGGCCAGGTGCCGCTGCTCGAGCGCCCGCAGCTCATCGCCCTGAACAAGATCGACGTGCCCGAGGCGCAGGAGCTCGCCGAGTTCGTCACCGCCGAGCTCGAGGGCCGCGGCTACCGCGTCTTCCCGATCTCCACGGCGTCCCGCAAGGGGCTCCGCGAGCTGACGTTCGCCCTGGCCGACATCGTCGAGCAGGCCCGCGCCGCCCGTGCTGCCGAGCCCGTGCCGGAGCGCATCGTGCTCCGCCCCCGCTCGGTCAACGAGAAGCCCTTCACCGTGCGCGCCGAAGGCGGCGAGGAGCACCGCTTCTACCGCGTCCGCGGCGCCAAGCCGGAGCGCTGGGTCCAGCAGACCGACTTCACGAACGAAGAGGCGATCGGCTACCTGGCCGACCGGCTCGCGAAGCTCGGCGTCGAGGACGGCCTGTTCAAGGCCGGAGCCGTCGCCGGCTCGACCGTCGTCATCGGTGGCGACGGCGGCATGGTGTTCGACTGGGAGCCCACGCTCACGTCGACCGCGGAGCTCATCACGAGCGCCCGTGGGACCGACGCCCGCATCGGCGCGACCTCGCGTCCGACCCGCAACGAGCGGCGCGAGGAGTACTTCGAGCGGATGGACGCCAAGGCGGCCGCCCGTGCCGAGCTCGAGCAGGAGCGCGTCTCCGGGCTCTGGGTAGACGACGACGTGGTGACCAGCGACCAGCTCGGCACCAGCGACCAGGTCGAGACCAGCGACCAGAAGGACTGACCGCGGCATGACCGACACGACCGCCCGCACCGACCTCGGACCCGTCACACGGCGCGAGGACATCCCGCGTGCGCGGCGGATCGTGGTCAAGGTCGGCTCGTCCTCGGTCAGCGGTGACGCCGCCGGCCAGATCGGCCCCCTGGTGGACGCTCTGGCGGCCGCCTACGGTCGAGGGACCGAGGTCGTGCTCGTGTCGTCCGGTGCGATCGCGACCGGGTTCCCGTTCCTCGGGCTCGAGGGGCGACCGGACGACCTCGCCACGCAGCAGGCGGCGGCCGCAACCGGGCAGAACGTCCTGATGTTCCGGTACCAGAAGGAACTCGACCGGCACGGTGTCGTCGCGGCGCAGATCCTGCTCACCGCCGGTGACCTGCAGAACCCCACGCACCGTGTGAACGCCCAGCGGGCCATCGACCGGTTGCTCGCCCTGCGCGTGCTCCCGATCGTGAACGAGAACGACACCGTCGCCACGCACGAGATCCGCTTCGGCGACAACGACCGGCTCGCGGCCCTGGTGGCTCGGCTGCTCGGGGCCGACGCCCTCGTCCTACTCTCCGACGTCGAGGCGCTCTACACAGCACCCCCGGAGCAGCCGGGCGCGACCCGCATCGACGAGGTGCCGTTCGGCGACGAGCTGGCCGGGGTCACCTTCGGCTCGATCGGCACCGCGGGCGTCGGCACCGGGGGAGCAGGGACCAAGGTCGCCGCCGCGCGGCTCGCGGCCGAGGCGGGCACCGCGGTGCTCGTGACCGACACGGCGCTGGTCGACCGCGCGCTGGCGGGCGAACACCTCGGCACCTGGTTCCACGCCGCGCCGCGTCCCTGACACGGCCCGCAGTGCGCCACGCCGCGCCGCGCCGCGCCGCGCCTCGCGGGTGGCACCGAGTGGTCGCGACTCCCCGTTGGGACGCGGTCGTGTGGTCGGGAACCGTCGCTGCGGGCGGCGCGGAGCGTCGATCTGCGACCGCTCGGCGGGCGGGGGACGACGTGTCGTGACCGCTCGGAGCGGCCGGTCGACGGGGTGGACGCGACCGCCTGGAGGCCCGGTGCGTGTCCGGGGACCGGTGGCGGGCCTCCAGGCGGTCGCGACTCCCCGTTGGGTCGCGGTCGTGTGGTCGGGAACCGTCGCCGCGGGCGGCGCGGAGCGACGATCTGCGACCGCTCGGCGGGCGGGGGACGACGTGTCGTGACCGCTCGGAGCGGCCGGTCGACGGGGTGGACGCGACCGCCTGGAGGCCCGGTGCGTGTCCGGGGACCGGTGGCGGGCCTCCAGGCGGTCGCGACTCCCCGTTGGGTCGCGGTCGTGTGGTCGGGAACCGTCGCCGCGGGCGGCGCGGAGCGACGATCTGCGACCGCTCGGCGGGCGGGGGACGACGTGTCGTGACCGCTGGGCGCGGCGGACCGGGCCTGGAGGCACGGCGAGCGTCCGGCACGCCCGTCACGAACCGGGGGACGGACCTACAATCGGTCCATGTCGTCGATCGCGCCCGCCCCGACCCTGACCGACAAGCTCGTGGCGGCACGGGCCGCCTCGTCGGCGCTCGCGACCGCGACGACCGCCGTCAAGGACGCGGCCCTCGGCGCGATCGCCTCGGCGGTGCGTGCCGCAACCGACGAGATCGTCGCCGCGAACCACGACGACCTCGTTGCCGGCGAGGACGGCGGACTCTCGTCCGGGCTGCTCGACCGGCTGCGACTCGACCCCGTCCGGATCGAAGCCCTCGCCGCCGCGGTCGAGCACGTCGTCGGGCTGACCGACCCCGTGGGGGAGCACGTGCGCGGGTCGCAGCTGCCGAACGGACTCCAGCTCACCCAGGTGCGCGTGCCGTTCGGTGTCGTCGGGGCCATCTACGAGGCACGCCCGAACGTCACCGTCGACATCGCCTCGCTCGCGCTCAAGTCGGGCAACGCCGTCGTGCTCCGTGGTGGGTCGGCGGCCCAGCACACGAACGCCGTGCTCGTCGCCCGGATCCAGGACGCGGTCGAGTCGGTCGGCCTGCCCCGCGACCTGGTGCAGACCATCGACGAGTTCGGGCGCGCCGGTGCAACCGAGCTCATGCGCGCACGTGGCCTGGTCGACGTGCTGATCCCGCGGGGGAGCGCCACGCTCATCCAGACCGTCGTCACCGAGTCGCAGGTACCCGTCATCGAGACCGGTGCGGGCGTCGTGCACGTGTTCCTCGACGCGTCCGCGCCGGAGCAGCGTGCGGTCGACATCGTCCTGAACAGCAAGGTGCAGCGGCCGAGCGTGTGCAACGCCCTCGAGACCCTCCTGGTGCACGAGGCCGCGGCCGAACGACTCCTGCCGGTGCTGGCCGACCGGCTGCGGGCGTCCGGTGTCACGCTGCGCGGCGACGACGCCACGCGGGCGATCGTGCCCGGGGTGCTCCGAGCCACCGAGGACGACTGGGCGACCGAGTCGATGGACCTCGACCTGTCGATCCGCGTCGTGCCCGACGTCGACGCGGCGATGGCGCACATCGCCCGATGGTCGACGCACCACACGGAGTCGATCGTCACGAACGACGTCGACACCGCCGAACGGTTCCTGGCGACCGTCGACTCGGCGGTCGTGATGGTGAACGCCTCGACCCGGTTCACCGACGGCGGCGAGTTCGGTTTCGGGGCCGAGGTCGGCATCTCGACGCAGAAGCTGCACGCGCGTGGTCCGATGGGCCTGCCGGAGCTCACGAGCACGAAGTGGATCGTGCGCGGCTCCGGGCAGATCCGCGGCTAGACTGAACGGCGTCTTTCCCCGACCGAACGGAGCACGAACGATGACCTTCCTCGCAGAAGCTGCTGAGCACGCCTCCGGGGCGCCCGCGTTCGTGTTCCCGATGGTCGGCGCCCTCTTCTTCATCTTCCTCGGCTTCGTGACCTGGAGCTTCCGCGACGTGGCCTACCGCCACTCCCAGAAGTTCGAGGCCACCCGCCACCACGAGACGGGTGTCGACGAGTTCGGCCACACCAAGATCTGACCGACCACTCGATGCTCGAGACCACCGGACGGCCACGCATCGGCGTGATGGGTGGCACGTTCGACCCCATCCACCACGGGCACCTGGTCGCGGCGTCCGAGGTGGCGCGGGCGTTCGACCTCGACGAGGTCGTCTTCGTCCCCACCGGACAGCCGTACATGAAGTCCGACGTCACCGACGCCGAGCACCGGTACCTGATGACCGTGATCGCCACCGCGTCGAACCCGATGTTCACCGTCAGCCGCGTGGACATCGACCGCCCGGGGCCCACGTACACCGTCGACACCCTGCGGGACCTGCACGAACAGCGACCGGATGCCCAGCTCGTCTTCATCTCGGGCGCAGACGCCGTTCAGCAGATCGTCGACTGGAAAGACCATGATGGCCTCTGGGACCTCGCGCACTTCGTGGCCGTGACGCGTCCGGGACACGCCTTGAGCATCACCGGATTGCCCGAGCGGGACGTAAGCTTGCTCGAAGTCCCTGCACTGGCCATATCCTCGACGGATTGCCGTGACCGGGTTCGACGGGGTTTCCCCGTCTGGTACTTGGTTCCCGACGGTGTCGTCCAGTACATCTCCAAGCACCATCTGTATCGGAGCGTTGCATGAGTTCGTCCGACGCGCAGCCGCCCCTGTCGCGGCGCCAGGCGCGCGAGCGGGAGCGTGCCGCCGCGGCCGGTTCGCAGCCCGCGACGCCGCCCCCGACCGTCGCCGCACCCGCCGCCGAGACCCCCGAGTCCCGCCGCCGTCCCGGGTCGCACGTCGCCCCGGCCCCCGGTGGCCCCGCCCAGTCGTCCGCGCCGGCATCGGCGCAGACCGCGCCCGGGTCCGTCCCGGCGTCGGCGCCCGCCGCCGGTGTGCCGCCGTTCCCGCCGGCCTCCGCGACCGAGATCGTCCCCGGCAGTGGTGGGCTCACCCGTCGGCAGATCCGGCAGCTCCGTGCCGCCGAGCGCCAGGCGGTCCTGCCGGTCCCGCTGCAGAACCCCACGCCCCAGTCGTCCGACCGCACCGTCGAGGACGTCCTCGGGTCGGTGGACACGATCGACCCCGCCGCCGCGCCGCAGAGCGCTCCGGACGCCGAGGCCGCGCACGAGGAGCAGCCCGCTGCCCCGACGGTCCTCGACCAGGCCGCTGTTGCCCAGGCCACCGAGGCCGACGGGTCCCCGGACGCGCTCGAGCCCCTCGATGAAGCCGCCGCGCACGCCGAGGAGCCCCGCCGCCACCGGTCGACGTGGTCGCCGCCCGCCGACGCCACCGAGTCCGACGCGTCGGCGACCGACGCCCCTGCGGACGAGGCGACCGACGTCGCCCCGGCGGACGAGACGTCCGAGGACGCTCCGGCCCGCTCAGCCCACGACGCTCCGGCTCCCGCTGCCGGGTCGCAGCCCGCCGTCACGCCGGTGCCGATCCCCACGAACGCCGCCGCAGCGACCCCCGCGGTGTTCCCGCTCTCGCTCGACGCCGAGGACGACGACACCAACGAGGTGCCGCTGCCCGAGCCCGCGACCGAGGCCCCGAAGGTCCCCGCCGCGTTCCAGCGTCCGACCGAGCCGAAGCCGGTGACCACGGCCTTCGCGCCGCCCGCCGGCCACTGGTCCCAGCAGGCGCACGACTCGAACGACTCCGAGGTGCACGACGCCGAGACCGGCACCCGCCGCGTCGCGGTGACGAACACGAACGCGATCATCCTGCCGAACTCGGCCCTGGCCGACCCCACCGGCGCACTCAACGCGACGGGCGAGGTGATCCTGACCGGGTCGATCGACCTGCCGGCGTCGCTGTCGTCGACGGGGTCGCACCGGCCGATCGACGGCGCCGAGGTGGACCGCCTGCTCGAGCAGCAGGACGAGCAGCCCGACACCGATGCCAGCCCGGTCCGGGCCAGTCGCGCGGTGTCCAGCCACACCTCGACCCGCCAGGTCGTGCTCGCCGCCGCCAAGCCGAAGGAGTCGCGCACGCCGCTGATCCTCGGTGTGACGGTCGGCGCGGTCGGGCTGGCTGCGGCCGGTGTCATCATCACCGCACTGCTCACCACCCACGCGTTCGGCGGCTGACCGCTGCCGTCCCCGACGTCCGTTCTCCACCACCCCGCCGACCCTGGCCTGGCCGCTGTCGGCGGGGTGGCTTATGATCGTGACCCATCAAGCGAACCGGCTGTCCGTCGGTTCGACGACCGGAAGGAATCCGTGACCGCCTCCACTCGCGCACTGGAACTCGTGCAGGCCGCAGCACTCGCGGCCGACGCCAAGCAGGCCGAGGACCTCGTCGCTCTCGACGTGACCGGGCCGTTGCAGCTCACGGACGTGTTCCTGCTCGCAACCGGTCGGAACGAGCGCAACGTGCAGTCCATCGCCGATGCCGTCGAGGAGCGCCTCCTCGAGCTCGGCGCCAAGACGCTCCGCCGCGAAGGCCGTACCGAGGGCCGCTGGGTCCTCATCGACTTCGGCGAGATCATCGTGCACGTCTTCCACGACGAAGACCGCCAGTACTACTCGCTCGAGCGTCTCTGGGCCGACTGCCCGACGATCCCGCTCGAGCTCCCGGTGGACCACACCGCCTGATCAGCGACGCGCCCGGGTGACGGCTTCGATTTCGTCGCCCGGCGTTCGCATGGTGTACGCTTCTATGGTGCCTCCGGGGAACCGGTTGGTGCAAAAGCAACACAATCTGGGTCTGTGGCGCAGCTGGTAGCGCACCTGCATGGCATGCAGGGGGTCAGGGGTTCGAGTCCCCTCAGATCCACCCAGAACCCCCATCGTTCCTCGGAACGGTGGGGGTTTTCTCGTGCGTCCGACAGTGCTTCTCGTGCGTCCGACAGTGCTTCTCGTGCGTCCGACAGTGCTCGGTGGCCCGATACGCTGAGCGCATGAGCAACGCCGCGCCGCTGTCCGGGTCCCCGCTGACGATCGCCTCCGCCGGGTACGCGGCCGACATCGCCACCGTCGGAGCGACACTGCGGACCCTGCGGCACGAGGGCCGAGACCTGGTCGTCCCGTTCGACGCCGACGAGGTCCGCCCGGTCTTCCGCGGTGCCGTCCTGGCCCCGTGGCCGAACCGGATCGTCGACGGCGAGTACTCCTTCGGCGGCGTCGACCACGAGCTGGCCCTCACCGAGCCCGCACGGCACCACGCCCTGCACGGACTCGTCGCGTGGACGGACTTCCGCGTGCAGGAGCAGGCGGACGACCGCGTGGTGCTCGCCACGACCGTCCAGGCGCAGCAGGGCTACCCGTACCGCGTCGAGGTCACCGTGGAGTACCGGCTCGACGCCGAGGGGCTGCACACCACGATCACCGGGACGAACACCGGGGCCGAGGCCGCGCCGTGGGGGACCGGCCCGCACCCGTACCTCGTCGCGGGTGCCGGCACCGTGGACGACTGGACCCTGACGCTCCCCGCCGCCCAGGTGCTCGAGGTGACGCCGGACCGGCTCGTCCCGACCGACCTGGTCCCCGTGCACGACGAGTTCGACCTGCGCACGCCCACGCTGATCGGTGACCGGTTCATCGACCACGCCTTCACCGGCTTCGACCGCGACACCGCCGGCCTCGCCACCATCGCGGTCACGGCTGCGGACGGTCACGGGGTCCGTGCGACCTTCGGGCCGGAGTGCGGCTGGGCGCAGGTGCACACCGCCGACCACGTCGTCCCCGAGTACCACCGCGCCGGTCTCGCCGTCGAGCCGATGACGTGCGCCCCCGACGCCTTCAACGACGGCGAGGACCGCGGCCTCGTGGTGCTCGCGCCCGGTGCCTCGCACGCCGCCGCATGGACGATCGCCGCGATCTGAGCACCCCCGACCCCGGCGTCCGCGTCGAGGTCCGCCGACTCGATCCGGTCCCCGACCTCGCGGCCCTGGCGGCGCAGGTCGCCGGGGACCTGGTGTGGCTCGACTCCGGCCTGCCGGACGGTGCTCCCGCCACGGCTCGGCCCCGGGCGCGCTGGTCCGTGCTGGCGTGGACGGACGGGCCGTTCGCCGCCCGGTTCCGGCACCAGGACCGTCGTGCGCACCTGACGGTCGCCGCGCCCGCCGAGGAGTGGTTCGGGCCTGCCCGATCCGGGGAGCGTCCGGCCTTCGCGGTGCTCGCGGACCTGCTCCGACGCACGCCCCGCCTGCCCGAACCGGTCGTCGGGTGCGGGTTCGCGCTGGGCTGGGTCGGGTTCCTCGGCTACGAGCTCGGCCGCGAGTCCGGCGGCCCGGACCGCACCGCCGACGGGCACGCCGACGCCGACCTGCGTTTCGTCGACCGAGCCGTCGTCGTCGACCACACCGGTGGCGCCTGGGCGCTCGCGCTCGTCGCCGAGGCGGAACCGGCGGCCAGTGCGCGCAACCGCGCGTGGCTCGAGGAGCTGAGCACCCCCACGACGTCGGCCGGCGTCGTGGACGCGGCCACGGGCCTCCCGGCCGGGGTGTCCACGGCGACCGGACGCGTGACGCGTGCCGCCTACGAGCGGGCGGTCGACGTGTGCCGCGCGGAGATCCGCGAGGGGAACGCGTTCCAGGTCTGCCTCACCACCACCTTCGCGGTCGGACAGGAGGCCCGTGGCGGCCCCGGTACGGACCCCCACCTGGGCGAGTACCTGCGGATGCGGGCGTCCGACCCCGTCCCGTTCGGCGCGTTCCTGCGGCTCGGCCCGCTGCGCGTGGCGAGCCGGTCACCGGAGCGGTTCCTGCGGATCGACGCGGTCGGAGCGGTGCTCGCGGAACCGATCAAGGGCACGCGGCGGCGGCTCGCCGACGCGGTGGCGGACGCGGTCGCGCGGGACGACCTGGCGGCGAGCCCGAAGGACCGCGCCGAGAACGTGATGATCGTCGACCTGCTGCGGAACGACCTGCTGCGGACCGCGGTGCCCGGGTCGGTGCACGTCGAGCGGCTGTGCGCCGTCGAGACGTACGCCAGCGTGCACCAGCTGGTCTCGACGATCGGGGCGGTGCTGCCGCCGGGGACGTCGCGGGCCGACGTGGTGCACGCGGCGTTCCCGCCGGGGTCGATGACCGGGGCGCCGAAGAGCAGTGCCACGGCGATCGCGGACCGGCTCGAGGGGGCGCCGCGCGGGGTGTACTCGGGTGCGATCGGGTACTTCTCGGCCAGCGGGGCGGTCGACCTGTCGGTGGCGATCCGTAGCCTCGTGACCGTGCTCGACGAGTCGGGGGCGGTGCGTTCCCGGACCCTCGGAGCCGGGGGAGCGGTGACCTGGTCGTCGGTGCCCGCGGACGAGGCGGACGAGGTCGAGACCAAGACGCGGTCGGTGCTCGGCGGAGTCGGGGCGGTGGCCAGCTGGTGAGCTGATGCCCTGATCCGAACACGTGTTCGACCAGAACTGTCCACAGATGTCGGACGCGATTGACATCATCGAACACATGTTCGAATATGAGGGCATGCAGACGGCGGCGGCACTCCGGTCGCCCACCCCGGACCGGGGCGGGCGGAGCGGTGCTGCACGCGGCGGCAGCGGCGCGGGCGGTGGCGGTGCGCGCCGTGGGACGGATCACCTGAGCGATGCCCGGGCCGCGCTCGACCGCATCACGTCCCTGCGGTCCCGGGTGGCCGACATGGAGTCCACGCGGGTCGACACCGCCGGGCTCCCCACGGCCCCGGCGCTCGAACCCCTGCTGCCCGGCGGCGCGATCCGGGTCGGTGGCACCTACGCCGTCCCCGAGTCGGTGCTGCTCGCGATCACGATGCTGCAGGCGGCCTCGGCGGCCGGGGCGTGGTGTGCGGTCGTCGGGGTGCCGTCCTTCGGGATCGAAGCCGCCGCCGCCGCGGGGATCGACCTCGAACGGCTCGTGCTCGTCCCCGATCCCGGTGACCAGTGGCTCGCCGTGACGGCGGCGATGGCCGACGTCGCCCAGATCGTCCTCACCCGACCGCTCGGCCGGGTCGTGCCGGGCGACGTGGCACGGCTGTCGGCTCGGCTGCGACAGCGCGGTGGCGCACTCGTCGCGCTCGGCTCCTGGCCCGGGGCGGACGTCACGCTGCGGGTCACGTCCTCGACGTGGAGCGGCATCGGTCAGGGCCACGGCCACCTGACGGAGCGCCGGGCCACCGTGACCGCGACCGGGCGTGCCGGCGCGGTGCGTCCGGCGACCGCCGAGCTGCTCCTGCCCGCGGCCGACGGTGCGGTCCGGGCCGCCAGAGCGGTGCCGACGGTGGGCTCCGGGGACACCCGCGTGCTGCGGCCCGTGGCGGTGGCGTCGTGATCGCCTCCGGGCGCGTCCGGACCGACGCGATCACGCGGGGAGCGGCACTGCCCGAACCACCCCCGACCCGGACGATCGTGCTCTGGTGCCCGGACTGGCCGGTCATCGCTGCGGCTCGGGCCGGTGGCACCCCGCCGGAGCAGCCACTCGCCCTGACCGCGAAGGGGCTCGTGTTCGCGAGCTCCGCGTCCGCGCGTGAGCAGGGTGTCGTGCGGGGGCTCCGCGTGCGTGAGGCGCAGGCGCGGTGCCCCGAGCTCCTCGTGCAGCCCTACGACGACGCCCTCGACCACCGCGCCTTCGAGCCCGTCATCCGTGCGGTCGAGGCGGCGGTCCCCGGGGTCGAGGTGCTGCGGCCGGGCACCCTCGCGCTCCGCGCCCGCGGGCCGGCCCGGTACTACGGCGGTGAGCGCGCGGCGGCGGCGACCCTTGCCGGCATCGCGGCCGACCACGGCGCCCCCGCGGTACGGGCCGGGGTGGCCGACACCCCGTTCGCGGCGGACCAGGCCGCCCGGGCCCGTCCGGTGCGTCCCGGTGAACGGGTGCGGCTCGTGCCCGTCGGGGGATCGGCCGACTTCCTCGCGCACCTGCCGCTCGGTGTGCTCGGCGACCCCGACCTCACGACGGTGCTCGACCGGCTCGGCATCACCACGCTCGGCGACTTCGCGGCACTCGGCGACGAACAGGTGCGGGACCGCTTCGGCGTGGCCGGGGCGTTCCTGCACCGGTTGGCCGGGGGCCGCGACCCCCGCGAGATCGCGGCGCGGGAGATCCCGCCGGAACTCCGGGTCGAGGCGTCGTTCGAACCCCCGCTGGACCGTGCCGACCAGATCGCGTTCGCGTTCCGGCGTTCCGCCGACGACTTCGCCGAGCGACTCCGGGCCGCGGGGCTCGTGGCGACGACCATCCGCGTGGGGATCGTCGACGAGCGCGACATCCTGCTCGAACGGACCTGGGCGCACCCGCGCTGGTTCGACGCCGCCGACGTGGTCGACCGGGTGCGGTGGCAGCTCGCCGGCGGGGTGGACCCCAGCGGGCTCGAGGCGCCGGTCACCTCGGTCGTGCTCGAGCCGGTCGCCGTCGACGACATGGCGAACCACGAGCGCGGGCTGTGGGGCTCCGGCCCGGACGAGCGCGTGCACCACGGCCTCGCCCGGATCCAGGGCATGGTCGGCCACGACGGTGTGGTGAGTCCGCGCATCGGTGGTGGCCGCACCCTGTCCGAGCGCGTGGTGCTCGTGCCGTGGGGCGACGCGCCAGCCGGTGGTGAGCGAGCCCTGGCGACCGTGCGCGACCGCCCGTGGCCCGGCAAGCTACCCGGCCCGCCCCCCGCCACCGTGCTCGAGCGCCCCCGACCGGTCGACGTCGTCGCCGTCGGTGGTGTGAGCGTCGACGTCGACGAGCGCGGCGTGCTGTCCGGCGCACCCGAACGGTTCCGTGCCGAGGGCGACCGGGGCGGCGGCTTCTCGGCCGTGACGGCCTGGGCGGGTCCGTGGCCGCTCGTCGTGCGGTGGTGGGAGTCCGGCGGCCGACGCCTGCACCGGTTGCAGCTCGTCGACGCCGAGGGGCGTGCCTGGTACCTGGTGCTGGCGGACCACCGCTGGTGGGCCGAGGCGATCGCGACGTGACCCAGACCACCACCACCAACAGGAGCGTGACCTGATGGGCTACAGCAACCCACCCATCCCGTGGTCGCAGTTCGAGCGCGCGCTGTCCGACAAGCGGAGCCCGGGCACGGCGCACGACGGCGACGGCGGCGACAGCCCGGCGTGGTCGCGGAAGCGCGAGCCGTACGTCCCGTCACCGCTCGACACCGACGGCGGACCCGTGGTGCCGTACGCCGAACTGCACGCGCACTCGGCCTTCAGCTTCCTCGACGGCGCCAGTCAGCCCGAGCACCTGTTCGAAGAAGCTGCTCGGCTCCGACTGCACGCCCTCGCGCTCACCGACCACGACGGCTTCTACGGGGCCGCCCGGATGGCCGAGGTCGCCGAGTCGTACCCGCAGGTCGGCACCGTCTTCGGCACCGAGCTGTCCCTGGGGTTGACCGAACCGCAGAACGGTGTGCCCGACCCCGAGGGCTCGCACCTGCTCCTGCTCGCCGACGGCCAGGACGGCTACCACCGGCTCGCCGGCGCGGTGACGAGCGCACACCTGGCCGCCGGGTCCGAGAAGGGCAGCCCGCAGTACGACCTCGACGACCTCGCCGCGCGGGCGAACGGGCACTGGCGCGTCCTCACGGGGTGCCGGAAGGGCTCCGTGCGGCAGGCCCTCGAGCAGGGTGGCGAGTCCGCCGCCGAGACCGCGCTCCGGGTGCTGCTCGACCGGTTCGGCAGCCGCAACGTCGTCGTGGAGCTGCTCGACCACGGCGACCCGCTCGACAGCGCCCGCAACGACGCCCTGGCCGCCCTCGCCGCGAAGCACGCGCTGCCCCTGGTCGCCACCGGCAACGTGCACTACGCCACCCCCGACCGGTTCCCGGTGGCGACCGCACTCGCGGCGGTGCGCGCCCGCCGCAGCCTCGACGAGATCGACGGCTGGCTGCCGGCCGCCGACACCGCCCACCTGCGCTCCGGCGCCGAGATGGCCAGACGGTTCGGGCGCTACCCCGGCGCGATCGAGCGGACCGTGGAGCTCGCCGACGAGCTCGGGTTCCGGCTGAAGACCGTGCAGCCCGGGCTGCCCGACCTCGACGTCCCGGACGGACACACCGCGATGTCGTGGCTCCGCGAGCTCACGTGGACGGGTGCCCGGCGGTTCTACCCCGGCAGCGCCGACGGCGTCGACCCCCGCAAGCGGGAGCGCATCGAGCGTGAGCTGTCCGTGATCGAGGAGAAGAACTTCCCGGGGTACTTCCTGATCGTGCGCGACATGGTGCAGTACGCCCGCGGTCGGGGCATCCTCTGCCAGGGGCGGGGCTCGGCGGCGAACTCGGCGGTCTGCTACCTGCTCGAGATCACCGCGGTGGACTCGATCCGGTACGGGCTGCCGTTCGAGCGGTTCCTGTCGGCGATGCGCGACGAGGAACCCGACATCGACGTCGACTTCGACTCGGATCGCCGCGAAGAGGTGATCCAGTACGTGTACGCCAAGTACGGCCGGCACAACGCCGCCCAGGTCGCGAACGTCATCACCTACCGGCCCAAGGGTGCGGTGCGTGACATGGCGAAGGCGCTCGGCCACAGCCCCGGGCAGCAGGACGCCTGGTCGAAGCAGGTCGAGCGGTGGGGCTCGGTGACCGAGAGCCAGGACCACGACATCCCGCCGGCGGTCGTCGGGCTCGCGAGCGACGTCCTCGGGTTCCCGCGGCACCTCGGCATCCACTCCGGCGGCATGGTGCTGACCGACCGTCCGGTGGGCGAGGTCGTGCCGATCGAGCACGCCCGGATGGACGGCCGCACCGTGCTGCAGTGGGACAAGGACGACTGCGCCTACATGGGGCTCGTGAAGTTCGACATGCTCGGGCTCGGCATGCTCGCGGCCCTGCAGTACTCGTTCGACCTGGCGGCAGAGCACTGCGGGGAGCGCTGGGAGATGCACTCCATCCCGAAGGAAGAACAGGGGGTCTACGACCAGCTCTGCCGCGCGGACACGATCGGGGTGTTCCAGGTGGAGTCCCGCGCGCAGATGGGCACCCTGCCCCGACTGCTCCCGCGGCGGTTCTACGACCTGGTGATCGAGGTCGCACTCGTCCGACCCGGGCCCATCCAGGGCGGCGCGGTGCACCCGTACATCCGCCGGCGCACGGGCGAGGAACCGATCACCTACATGCACCCTGCGCTCGAACCCGTGCTCGAACGCACCCTCGGGGTCCCGCTGTTCCAGGAACAGCTCATGCAGATGGCGATCGCGGTCGGCAACTGCTCCGGTGACGACGCCGACCTGCTGCGACGGGCGATGGGGTCGAAGCGCGGGCACGAGAAGATCGACCGGTTGCGGGACAAGCTCTACACGGGGATGGCGGACAACGGCATCCACGGTGCGGACGCCGACGCGATCTACGCGAAGATCCAGGCCTTCGCGAACTTCGGCTTCGCGGAGAGCCACTCGATCAGCTTCGCCCTCATCGTCTACGCGAGCGCGTGGATGCGGCTGCACTACCCGGGGGCGTTCCTGGCGGCGCTGCTCCGGGCGCAGCCGATGGGGTTCTACTCACCGCAGACCCTGGTGGCCGACGCCCGACGGCACGGCGTCCGCGTGCTGCGACCGGACATCCTGCGGTCCGGGGTCGACGCCACGCTCGAACCGCTGCCGGACGGGGACGCCCCGGCCGGTGACGACGCCTGCCTGGCCACCGAGCAGCCGCCGGTGCTGCCCTTCGACAAGGCGCTCCCCGACGACACCGCGAGCCACCGTCGCGACGGTGCCTTCGCCGTGCGGCTCGGGCTCGCCGAGGTCGCGTCGCTCAGCCGGAAGAGCGCCGAGAAGATCGTCGCGGAGCGGGACGCGAACGGTCCCTTCCGCGACATGTCGGACCTGGCCCGGCGGGTCGGGCTCACCACGCCGCAGCTCGAGGCCCTCGCCGCCGCCGACGCCTTCGCCCCGTTCGACATCGACCGCCGCGGTGCGATGTGGTCGGCTGCCCAGGCGGCCGCCGAGCGTCCGGACCAGTTGCCGGACACACAGGTGTTCGTGCAGCCGCCGCTGTTCGGTCAGATGACGAGCGGGGACGTGCTCATCGCCGACATGTGGTCGACGGGCATGACGACCGACGACCACCCCGTCCGGCACGTGCGCGACCGGCTCGCCGCCCGCCGGGTGCTCAGCGTGCAGGACACCGCGACCGCCGAGACCGGACGACGGGTCGAGGTCGGCGGGATCGTGACGCACCGGCAGCGTCCGGCGACGGCCTCCGGCATCACGTTCCTGAACGTGGAGGACGAGACCGGGCTGGTCAACGTCATCTGCAGCGTCGGGGTCTGGGGGCGCTTCCGCCGGGTGGCGCGGGAGTCCCCGGCGGTGATCGTCCGGGGCATCCTCGAGCGCTCACCCGACGGGGTGGTCAACCTGGTGGCGGACCGCATCGAGCACCTGTCGCTGTCCGTCCGCACCCGCTCGCGGGACTTCCAGTGAGCGGTCGTGCGCAGGTGAGCGGTCGCACTCGAGTGAGCGGTCGTGCCCGAGTGAACGGTCGTGCTCAGCGCACCTCGGGCAGGCGGACCGTGACCTCGAGTCCACCGGCAGGCACGTTGCGGAGGGACGCCGTGCCTCCCGCCCGTTCCGCCACCGCACGCACGATCGCGAGTCCCAGCCCGGAGCCGCCGGGCAGGGCGCCGGCACCGGTCGACGGGTCCGGGTTCGGGCGGGACGTCCGGGCTTCGTCCGGACGGGTGAAGCGGTCGAACGCCACCGGGATGAAGGACTCGGGCACGCCGGGGCCGTCGTCGGTGATCTGCAGCACGCCCTCGCCGCCGGTGCTCCGCCAGGACACGAAGATGCCGCCGCCGCGGGGGAGTGCGGACACGGCGTTGCCCGCGATGTTCGTCACGAGCTGGGCCATCCCGCCGGTGTCGATCCGGTACCGCGGTTCGACGGTGCCGCCGCCGATGCCCGGGCCGGAACCGCCGACGGCGACGGGCGGCTCGAGGTCGAAGTCGACGGTGACGTCCTTCGCCGAGGCGATGAGCCGGACGCGGTCGACCGCGGCCATCACCTCGTCGCCGAGGTCCGACCACGCGGTCTCGGGGCGCCGGTCGCCGTCCTGTTCACGGCGCTCCGACTCCTCGATCCGCGACAGCGCGAGCAGGTCGTTCGCCAGCCGCGACAACCGCGCGACGCTGTGCTTGGCGCGTTCGATGTGGGCGGCGAGGGCGGCGGCGTCGTTCCCGTCGAGCGAGGCGAGGTCGAGCTGGGTCGTCAGGATCGCCAGGGGTGTCCGGAGCTCGTGGCTGGCGTCCGACACCATCTGGCGTTCGCGCTCGGTCGCCTGCCGGGTCCGGGCGAGGAAGGCGTTGAGCGTGGTCGCCAGGGATGCCAGCTCGTCCTGGGCAGGGCCCACCGGCAGTTCGGCACGCTCCGGGGCGACGGAGAGCCGTTCGGCCTCGCGGCGCATCCGGTTCACCGGGCGCAGCGCGGTGGTCGCGAGCACCCAGGACGCCACGCCGAAGGCGAGCAGGATGGCCAGACCGGTCAACGACAGGGTGGTCGTGAGGTCGTCGACGACGATGGCCTCGGCCTGCGAGTTACGAGCGGCCACGACCGTCCAGCGGCCGGCCTCGTTGACGGGGTGCTCCACCACGACGCGGTACTCCGAGCCGGAGACGGTGATGATCGAGGTGCCGGCAGGGGTGGACCGCAGGCTGCCGAGCGCCTGCTCGACACGATCGGGCATCGTCGACAGCACGATCTCGCCGGACGGGGACACGACGGCGACGAGCTGCGCGTTGCCCGGCGGCGACAGGTCGGGGTCGCTGTCGACCTCGAGCGTGGCGACGTACGGGTCGGCGTCGGCGTCGAGCAGCGTGCGCGTCGCACTCGCGACGACGCTCACCACCTGGAACCGCATCACCAGGACGAGCAGCAGGATGACGATCGCGGCGATCGCCGTCGAGCCGATCGTGATCCGGGCACGCAGCGACAGCAGACGCAGCGGCCGGATCGGACCGCCGCGTCGGCGGTCCGATCGTGGGGCGTCGTCGGCCCCGCTCACGCCCCGAGCAGATCCAGGCGGTACCCGCGACCGCGGACCGTGGCGATGGCGACGGTGGCCTCGTGCGCGGTGAGCTTCTTGCGGAGGTACGAGATGTACTGCTCGACCACGTTCGGGTCGACGTGCTGCGAACCGTCCCAGACCTCTTCGAGGATCTTCGGGCGGTCGACGACACTGCCTGCGGAGCGGGCGAGCAGTCGGAGCAGGGCGAACTCGGTGGGGCTCACGGCGACGCGCTGCCCCTTGATCGAGATGCGGCGCGCCTCGGAGTCGATCGACACGTCCCCGACCTCGATCGTGCGGGGCGCCCCGGCGGACTCGCGACGGCCGAGGGCACGCAGCCGGGCGGTGAGCTCGGCGAAGGCGAAGGGCTTGGTGAGGTAGTCGTCCGCACCGGCGTCGAGCCCGAACACGCGGTCGTCGACGGCGTCGCGCGCGGTCACGAGCAGAATCCGCACGGGGTCCTCGCGCTCACGGATCCGTCGGGCGAGCTCGAAGCCGGACATGCCGGGCATCATCACGTCCACGACCGCCAGGTCGAACGCCTGCTCGCCGAGGGCGATGAGCGCCTCGACACCGTTCTCGACGGCCGTGACCCGGTACCCCTCGGCCGCGAGTCCGCGTTCCATCAGGGCACGCATCTCGTCGTCGTCCTCGACCACCAACAGCCGCATAGTGGACCTCCTCGGACCCATCGTGGCATCGAACCGGCGCGGAGGGCCGTTCTCCGGGGCCGACTCGCTGAATCTCGTCACAGGACGGAGCAGAACGGTCTGTCCCACGTCCTGGGGACGTGAGCGCGGCTTGCTTCGTTGCTAGGCTCCGGCAGCGGACAGCGCGACCCGATGCGCCGCCCGCACTGGGGGATCATGAACGACTCGATCGACCACCCGGCCATCGTGCGCCTGCGCGTCGAACTGGACGCCGCGTGGAAGGGCATCGGCGCGCTCGCGCAGCTGGAGGACGCTCCGCGCGACCGCGTGGTCGCGGAGCTGCGGACGGCGGTGCCGGACGTGGCGAGCCGTGCTGCACGCGAGGTCGGCACCGAGGCCGTCGTCGCCGAGATCAGCCGGTACGCCGACGCCGGCATCCCGGGTGCGACCGCGACCGACGTCGTGCCGACCGCGGTGATCTGGTCGGACGTCGTCCGGACAGCGTCGGAAGCGGCCTGCGCAGCGCGCTGAAGCGGACCGACTAGTCGTCCTCGCCGAGCAGCTCGCCACGCACCCGTCGGATGTCCTCGAGCAGCGCCCCGATGAGCACCCAGTGCCGGGAGTTCGGGCGCACCACCTCGAGCGGCGCGGTGAGCGCCGGCTCCGAGGCCTCGGCCCACGGCTCGGCGTCCGGTCCGAAGGCGCTGGCGTCCGTCCGGCCGAGCCCGTCCACCGGGTCGAGCCGTGTCGATTCGACCCGCGCACTGAGTGCTCGGACGTCCGCACCGATCCGTGCCACCTCGGTGGCGATGCCGTGCACCACCGGGTCGTCGCGCAGGTCCGGTGCGGTGTTGTCGCGGATCGCCCGGGTCATCCCGGTGACCCGGGCCACCAGGACGCGCAGGTGGTCGGTGATCGCCACGTCGCGGTCGAGGATCGTCCGGTGCCGGCCGCCGCGCGGGTTCATCGTCAGGGACTCGCGCGCCGACCCCAGGGACGCCTCGGCCTTGGCGTGCTGCTGCCGCAGTGCACGGGCGGCGACGAGCGCCTCGTCCCAGCGCTCGCGGTCCCACCCTTCGGTCAGGCCGATCGCGATCCGCTCGAACGCCACCGCGGTGTCGCGGGCGAGCCGGGCGACGGCGAGGTGCGCCGGTTCGAGCAGCACGGGCGGCACGATGAGCGCGTTCACGACGAGGGCGACGATCGCACCGATCACGGTCTCGAGGACCCGGTCGGCGGAGTAGTTCGGCGTCACGACCCCGGCGGTGAGCACGAGCATCCCGCTGATCCCCACCTGGGTGGCCGAGGTCGGGGTGAGCCGGAGCGCCCACGCGATGAGGATCGCGAGCACGATGACGAGCAGCACGACGAAGACGCCGTCGCCGAGCAGCAGGTGGAACCCGGTGGCCAGCACGACGCCGATCACCACGCCGGCGCTCCGCTCGAGCCCCTTCACGAACGACTGGTTGATGCTCGGCTGGACCACGAGCAGGGCAGCGATCGCCGCGAAGGTGGGGAACGGCCCCTGGATGACCAGGCGGCAGAGGAGCACGGCGGCGACCACCGCGACGGCGGTCTTCACGACCTGCAGGAACGGCGTGCGACTGGAGCTGCGGAGGCGCGCGACCGGGTTCACACCGACCACGGTAGCCACCGGCCCCGCGCCGAGCCGTGCACGAACGCGACGAAACCCGCGCGACACTGTTGACTGATCTCGTGTGGCCCAACCATGAGCGCGTCATCCCGCAGGCCTTCGCCGGCTCCGGGACCTCTGTCGTGGCCGCGCGGGCGCACTCCGTCGAGCCCTCGGGCAACGGTTACCTGTACGGCTACGAGGTCGACACGGTGGACCGCAACGGCCAGCGCGCCACGGTCCTGACCTACGTCGACACCGGCGGCACCCACGACCAGAACAGCGCGATCGTCACCGACCCCGCGACGGGCGACCCGGTGTCGGTGTGGGCGTACCCGAACGACCCCGGCCTGCCGGTGCTGCCGCAGGTCACCTACCGCGACGCCGTCGCCGAGCTGCTGACCACGCTCGGCATGCCCGTCACGGACCCGGTGCTCACCGTGGCGGCCTACCGGCCCGGCAAGCGCGCGGTCGTGCGCGTCGACGCCCCCGAGCGCACCCTGTTCCTGAAGATCGTCCGTCCGCACCGGGTCGCGCCGATCGTGCAGTCGCACGAGCAGTTCGTCGCGGCCGGTCTGCCGGTGCCGCGCGTGCTGTCCAGCCGTGGCGACGGCCTGCTCGTGCTCGAGCGCATCCGCGGCGTGCCCGCGGGCAGCCGCATCCTCGACATCGCCGACGACCCGCGTTTCGTGGCGTCGCTCGCCGCGCTGAGCGGTCGGGTCGCCACCGTCCCGATGACCCAGCAGGCGCGCGCCGACGCGATGGACCACGCCGACTGGCACCGTCGCACGCTCATCGCCGCGCTTCCGCGCGACGCCGAGGAGATCGACCGCCTGTACGACGCCATCGGCCGCCGCTCCATCGGCTGGTCGAGTTCGACCAAGCAGGTCGTGCACGGCGACCTGCACCTGGAGCAGGTGTTCGTCGACGAGGACGAGCCGTGGCGCATCTCCGGCCTCCTCGACATCGACACCGCGGGCTGGGGCTTCCCCGTCCGTGACGTCGGCGCCGTCGTCGCCCACCTCGTGGTCACCGGGCTCTGGCACCGGTCCCGCGGGGACGCCGAGCGCGGTGCCGCCGCCGAGCGCCTCGCCGACGCGATCGCCCGCGACTGGGTCACGCGCAACCCGCGCGAGGCCGACCGCATCGGACCCGCCATCGGCGCCCAGCTGCTCGCCCACGCCGGCGGCCAGGCGACCACCGGCTCCGCCAACGGGATCCAGACCGCCCAGCAGCTCCTCGCCGCGACGCAGGCCGCCCTGGCGGACGCGGCCCCGACCCTCCCGACCGGTGGCTCGACCCGCCCGCGGTCCGCACCGCAGGCCTGAGACGCGACCGAAGGACGGACCGGAGGCGCGGGTCGGGTCCGCAACGGGCCTCCCGTCCGCCGTCGCGACGCGCGCGGGCAACGCGCCGGTCGCCTCTGTCGGTCGTCCCGGAGTAAACTGAGCGCGCACGCACCGCGTTCCCGCGTGCCGCGTCGATTCCGGACGCAGCCGTCGATCACTTGATCGACGCGGGGACCGGGCCGTGACCGCCCCGAGGGGGCATCACGTGCGTGTGACGACGCCGGATCCCGGCGCGGACCGTCCGAACCTGCTCCCGGCAGGTGCTCGTGTGGAACGGCTCGCGGGAGTCCACCGGACGTCCCGAAGCGGGGACCGGCGATGCGGTGGGCCACGGTGGCCCGCAGCCGAACCGGAGCCGCGCCAGGCCCCGGTGCAGGACTTCCCGCCCCACGGGCGGATCGCCCCGACGTGTGGGCGGAACAGGAGGAGCGTTGGCTCGATCAGGCACCCGGCGTGCTGCCGGCGGGACGCGGACCGCGTCACGTCGCACCAGGCCGCTGGACAACGACGGCGTCATCCCCGTCCTCGCCCGCGCTGTGCGCGAGGTCGAGGCCGCGGCACAGCGCGGACCGCTCAAGGCATCGAACCGGACGAAGTTCCAGGCGGTCGCCCTGCTCATGCGCGAAGAGCGCGCGCGGGTGAAGGCCGACACGGAGCTCACCGACGCGCAGCGCGCCGAGCAGCTCAAGCGGCTCGACGGCGTGGCCACGATCCTGGCGAAGACGGCGGCGCGCGACACCAGCGTCATCCAGCTCCTCGCCGAAGAGGTGCAGGTGTCCGAGGCGACGCGTGCGGTCAAGCGCGACATGATGATCGCCGGCGGCATGGAACTGCAGCCGGAGGACCTCGTCATCGCGTCCGAGCCCGCCGCGGTGGTCGAGACCCCGGTGCGGGCCGTCGTGCCGCAGGCGGTCGTGCAGCGCCAGCTCGCGAACCCGTTCATGCCGCCGGACTTCGCCCTCGCCGACCAGCCCGTCGCGCACCCGCGTCGCCTGGCGAACTGGGAACTGTTCGGACCGCTGTTCAAGTCGTTCGAGTACGGCGCGGGCGGGGGAGCGGCGTCGATGCCGCTGCCGGAACCCACGACGCTGCACTCGCGCTCGGGCACCACGCTCATGAAGCACCAGGCGGAACTCGTCGCCGCCGCGGCGCAGGGGCACCGCACGTTCCTGCTCGCCGACGAGCCCGGCCTCGGCAAGACCGCACAGTCGCTGCTCGCCGCCGATGCCGCGAACGCGTTCCCGCTGCTCGTCGTCGTGCCGAACGTCGTGAAGACGAACTGGGCGCGTGAAGCCGAGCGGTGGGTGCCGAACCACCGCGCCACGGTGATCCACGGGGACGGCAACGACCTCGACGGGTTCGCCGACATCGTCATCGTGAACTACGAGATCCTCGACCGGCACGCCGGGTGGCTCGGCAACTTCGGGTTCAAGGGGATGGTCGTCGACGAGGCGCACTTCATCAAGAACAAGGACTCGCAGCGCGCCCGGTTCGTGCTGCAGATCGCCGAGCGCATCCGGCAGCGCACCGCCGCGCCGCTGCTCATGGCGCTGACCGGTACCCCGCTGATCAACTCGGTCGAGGACTTCCGCACCATCTGGGAGTACCTCGGCTGGATCGACGACAAGAAGCCGCGCGCGAAGCTCATGAACGAGCTCGAGGAGATCGGCCTGACGCCGGCCGACCCCGGCTTCTTCGTCGAGGCTCGCCGCGCCGTCATCGACCAGGGCATCGTCCGACGCCGCAAGGTCGACGTCGCCGCGGACATCCCCGCCCGCCGGATCGCCGACATCCCCGTCGAGCTCGACGGTGACGAGGGCCGCTCCATCCGCGACGCCGAGCGCGAGCTCACCGCGAAGCTCGTCCGGCGCTACCACCAGGCGCTCGACGCTCGCACCGGGCAGGACCCGGTCGTCGGCATCGACCACAAGCTGGTCCGCCAGGTCGCGCGCTGGGAGCTCGAGGACCAGGACGCCTCGTCGACCGGCGAGAACGTGTTCTCGATGGTCCGCCGCATCGGCCGGGCCAAGGCCCAGCTCGCGGCCGACTACGCGGCACAGCTCGCCTCGAACGTCGGCAAGGTCGTGTTCTTCGCGAAGCACCTCGACGTGATGGACCAGGCGGAAGAGGTGTTCGCCCGTCGCGGGCTGCGCACCGCCACGATCCGCGGCGACCAGACCCCGACGCAGCGCACGGCCGAGATCGACTCGTTCGTGAACGACCCCGACGTCGCCGTCATCGTCTGCTCGCTGACCGCGGCCGGGGTGGGCCTGAACCTGCAGGTGTCGTCGAACGTCGTGCTCGCCGAGCTGTCGTGGACGAGCGCCGAACAGACCCAGGCGATCGACCGTGTGCACCGCATCGGGCAGGAAGAGCCCGTCACCGCGTGGCGCATCATCGCCGCGCAGACGATCGACACCAAGATCGCCGAGCTCATCGACTCGAAGGCGTCCCTGGCCGCCCGCGCGCTCGACGGTTCGGACGAAGAGGTCGTCGACTCCGGCGACATCCAGCTCGACGCGATGGCCGCGCTGCTGACCGAGGCGCTCGGCGGCTAGGGCCGGCGCGCGGCGCTGTTCCGGACAGCAAAACACCGGTGTTCGTGCACTGAACCGCGTCATGCGCGTGTTCGGAGCGTGAACACCGGTGTTCTGCGAAGGGGCGCCGCGGCGCGACCGCTCAGATGCGGGACTGCACCTCGGCCAGGGACGGGTTGGTCGCCGTCGAGCCGTCGGGGAACACCAGCGTCGGCACGGTCTGGTTGCCGCCGTTGACCTCGGCGACGAGCTCGGCCGTGCCCGGGGTCTGCTCGATGTCGACCTCGGTGAAGGGCACCCCGGCCTTCGACATCTGGTTCTTCAGCCGGGCGCAGTAGCCGCACCACGTGGTGGTGAACATCGTGACGCCGCCGGCTCCGGGCGTGAACTGCTCGCGGGTGATCGTGTCGCTCATCCCTGCAGGCTAACCCCGGGTGCGGGGAAACCCCGCAGTGCCTGGTAGACAAGAGCGTGTGAGCCACACGCACCTCGAGATCGAGCGCACCTACGACCTGCCCGAGGGCGGTGCCCTCCCCGACCTCGTCGGCGCGGGCGGCATCCTCCGCACCGAGCACCAGGAGCCGTTCGAACTGGACGCGACCTACTGGGACACCGAGCGGTACGACCTGGTGGCCGCGCGGGTGACCGTGCGCCGCCGCACCGGCGGCCCCGACGCCGGTTGGCACATCAAGCGCTCGGAGTCGGACACGGTCCGCCACGAGCAGCAGTTCCCCCTGACCGACGACGCCGACACGGTGCCCGACGAGGTCCTCGCCGCGCTCTTCACGGAGCGTCGTGGCCGCGGGCTGCGTCCCGTCGTCCGGATCACCACCACCCGCACCGTCACACGACTGCTCGACGAGGACGGCGACCAGATCGCCGAGCTCGCCGACGACCAGGTCACCGCCCAGCGCCTCGACGACGACGCTCCGGAGACCCCGCGCACCTGGCGCGAGGTCGAGGTCGAGACCGTCGACGGCGTCGACCCGCAGATCGCCCACGAGCTGTTCGCGGCCCTCGACGGGCGCTTCGCGGCCGTCGGCGCCGGCCCCGCCGCCGTCGCGTCCAAGCTGGCACGGGGGCTGGCAGGAGCACCGGCACCGCGCCTCCAGACCGAGGAGAAGCCGGCCAAGGGCACGACCGCACGCATCCTGGCGAAGCGGGTGCGCAAGCTGCGTGTCGCGCTGCTCGGTCAGGAGGCCCGGCTCCGCTCCGGCGACACGGCCGACCTCCGGCAGGCGGCCGACACCACCCTCGAGATCGCGGCGATCCTGGGCGCCTACCGCCCGGCGTTCCCCGACGGCGAGGCCGTCGACCGCGCCGCCGAGGCGGCGGACGGCCTGGCGGGCGTCACCGCGCGTGCGGCGCTGGCCGAGTACCTGATCGACCGGCTGCCGCGGGCGTCGTCGCCGGCGCAGGACGACCTGGTCGACGCGATGACCCGTGAGCGCATCCTCGCCTCGACCCGGGAACGTCGCGACCAGGCGGTGCGGGACGTCGTCGCGTTCCTGCACGGCGAGCCGTTCCTCGAACTGCTCGACGCCCTCGACGACGCTGCCGAGCGTCCTGCGCCGACGGCGTGGTCGCTCCGCGCACCGAAGCAGGTCGCGCAGGACGTCGGCGCCGACGTGAAGCCGCGCGTGCGCGAGCTCGTCCGGGCCGCCGTCGCCGACGACACCTCGGACACCGCCGCCGAGCGCGAGGCCGCTGACCGGACCACCACCGAGGCCGCGTGGCAGGAGACGATGCGCGCCCGGATGGCGATGGACGTGCTCGGCGACGACGCGTTCCCGCACGCGCTGTGGAAGCGGATCGGCACCGCGGCCGACGTGCTGACCGAACGGGTGCGGTCCCTGCACGCCCTCGACATCCTGCGGGCGAACGCGGCGATCGCGGAGCGCGGGGGTGAGGGCACGTTCGGGTACGGGGTGCTCGCGGGGGACCGGGTGCGCCTGGCCGAGGAGTCCTACGACGAGGCGGTGCACGCGCTCAACCGCGTGTGAGCGCGGTGCGGGCGCTGCGTGCGCCGCTGTTCGCCGCTGTTTGCTTGGTGAGCAGAAGAGGTCGGGTCCCGCTTCGGACCCGACCTCTTCTGCTCACGAAGTGCGCGGAACGGCTCAGCCCGCGGCGATCGGGTTGGCGGTCGCGGCGGCCGGCGTCTCGTCGGCGAGCCCGAGCACGTCGAGCAGCCAGGCGAGTTCGAACGCCCGCTCCTTCCACGATGCGTACCGCCCGCTCACGCCACCGTGGCCGGCGGACATCTCGGTCTTCAGCAGCACGGGCGCGCCGACCTCGCGGAGCTTCGCGGTCCACTTCGCGGGCTCGACGTAGAGCACGCGGGTGTCGTTGATCGAGGTCACGGCGAGGATCCGCGGGTACTGCACGTCGTCGCGGACGTTCTCGTACGGGGTGTACTCGCTCATGTAGCGGTAGACCTCGGCGTCGTGCAGCGGGTCGCCCCACTCGTCCCACTCGATGACGGTGAGGGGCAGGTCCGGGTCGAGGATGCTCGTCAGCGCGTCGACGAACGGCACGGCGGCCAGGATGCCGGCGAACCGCTCGGGTGCGAGGTTGGCGACCGCACCCATCAGGAGCCCGCCCGCGCTGCCGCCCTCGGCCACGAGCCGGTCGGCGCTCGTCCGGCCGGACTCGATCAGGTGCTCGGCGACCGCGACGAAGTCGGTGAACGTGTTCTTCTTCGTCAGGGTCTTGCCGTTCTCGTACCAGTGCCGGCCGAGCTCACCGCCACCACGGACGTGCGCGACGGCGAAGACGACACCGCGGTCGAGCATCGACAGGCGCATGACGCTGAAACCGGGGTCGATCGAGTGCTCGTACGAGCCGTAGCCGTACAGGTGCAGCGGTGCCGGGGCGCCGTCCTCGACGGCGTCACGACGCCAGACGAGCGAGATCGGCACACGGGTGCCGTCCGACGCGGTCGCCCAGTCACGTTCCTGCACGTAGTCGGCCGGGTCGTAGCCGCCGAGCACGGGCTGGCGCTTCAGGACGGTGACCTCGCCGGTGGCCAGGTCGAGGTCGCTGACCTCGGAGGGGGTGACGAACGACGTGTACCCGATGCGGAGGGTCGGCTGCTCCCACTCCGGGTTGCCGCCGAGACCCGCCGAGAACAGTGCTTCGTCGAAGGGGACCTCGTGCGCGTCGCCGTAGCCGTCGCCCTCGATCGGGATGATCGCGACGCGGGGGAGCGCCTCGGACCGGTACTCCAGGGCGAGGTGTCCGGCGAAGGCGTCGACCGACTCGATGCGGCGCTCGGTGTGGTGTGCCACGACGACGCGGCGGTCACGCTCGGACGTCGGGTCGTCGGCGGGGACGTCGACGAGCTCGAAGTTCTCGGCGCCGTCGTTGTGCAGCACCAGGAACCGGTCGCTGCCGCCGACGATGGCGTGCTCGATCTCGTACTCGACGCCCTCGCGACGGGGCCAGACGACCTGGAACTCACCCGTCGGGTCCGCGGCGTCGAGGACGTGCGCCTCGGACGTGATCTTCGAGCCGAGCTCGATGACGATGTACTGCGAGGAGCGGGTGACACCGACACCGACCCAGTAGCGGTCGTCGGGCTCCTCGAACACCAGGACGTCCTCAGACGCCGCGGTGCCGACCGTGTGCCGCCAGATCTTGTCCGGACGCCAGGACTCGTCGACCGTGGGGTAGAACACGTAGCGTCCGGCCGGGTCGAAGGTGGCGCCGGCCCCGGTGTTCGGGATGGCGTCGCCGAGGTCGGTCCCCGAGGCCAGGTCCCGCACGTGCAGGGTGTACCGCTCGTCACCCTCGACGTCGATGCCGTAGACCAGGCGGGTGCCGTCGTCGCTGATGTCGTAGGTGCCGAGGGAGAAGAACTCGTGGCCGTCGGCCAGCGCGTTGCCGTCGAGGACCACCTGCTCGCCGGGGAGCGTCGACTCGCCCTCGACGACGGCGGGCGGTGTCCAGTCGTCGCGGCCGGCGATGGGTGTGCGGCAGTGCACGCCGTACTGGCTGCCCTCGGCGGTGCGGGTGAAGTACCACCAGTCGCCCATGCGGACCGGCACCGAGAGGTCGGTCTCCTGCACGCGGCTCTTCACCTCGGCGAAGATGCGGTCCCGCAGCGGCGCGAGGTGCGCGGTCGCGGCGTCGGTGTGGGCGTTCTCGGCTTCGAGGTACGCCAGGGTGTCGGGGGATTCCTTGTCCCGCAGCCACTCGTAGTCGTCGACGAAGTCGATGCCGTGGTGGGTCCGTGTCACGGGCCGCTTGGCGGCGCTGGGCGGGGTGGATGCGGTGTGCTCGTTGCTCACCGTCCCACCCTATTCGCCCGCACCCCCGGTCAGGCCGCCGTGCGCTCGCGCCCGCCCACAGCGGCGTGCACCCGCTGCTCGAACGCCTCGAGCTCGGCGACCACGGCGGGTGCGACCCACGCGCGGTCGCGGCGTCGACCGGTGACCGGACGGAGCACTCCCGCCAGCACCAGGTCGTGCGTGACGCGCTCGACCTCGTCGGCGGTGAGCAGGGTGTCCAGGTGCGCTTCGGTCAGGACGGGGTCGTCGGCGAGTGCCCGGCCGACCACGGCGTGCGGGCCCGAGGCACAGGGGCCGGCGGACCGGTCGGCGTCGTGCTCGGCGAGCAGCAGGGCGCTCAGCGTCGCCTCGTCGCACACCGTCCCGATCGCGAGGGCCAGGTCGACCACGAACCCGGTGACCCGGCCGTCGCGGAACTGCTCCAGGTGCCGGAAGTACCGCAGCCGGTCCGCCGCGAGCGCGGTGGCGACCGGTGCCGTGAGCGTCGTCGTCACCCCGCGTCGCCGCAGGACGGCCCCGATCAGTGCCCGCCCGATCCGACCGTTGCCGTCGGTGAACGGGTGGATCGACTCGAACTGCGCATGGGCGATCGCCGCCTGGGCGATCGGGTGCAGGTCCACGCGGTGCACGAACGCGAACAGGTCGGCCATCAGCGGTGCCACGAGTTCGGGCGGCGGTGGCACGTGGACGGCGTCGCGGGGTGTGGCGCCGCCGCCGATCCAGTTCTGCACCTCGCGGTACCGGCCGGCGTACCGTCCGTCGACCGGATCGTCGCGCATCAGCAGGCGGTGTGCCTCGAGCAGGGAGGCCTCGGTGACGGTGCCCGAGTCCGCTCCGGACACCAGGTGCTCGACGGCGCCGCCGGCCCGGACGACCGCGGTGGCACCAGCGTTCGCCCGGATGCCGACGAGGGCCCGTGCCAGGTCGTCGATCGTCGCGGACTCGTCCTCGATCCGCGACGACGCGACGGCTTCGGTCCGGCCGAGCACGGACCCGAGCGGTGCGAGCCGCGAGCCGTGGCGGACGTCGAGGGTGCGCAAGGCCGTGGCGCTCCGGTCGAGCAGCGCGACGGTCTCGTCGTCGGGTGTCCACCGAGCCCTCGCGATGGACGGGGGCAGCGACACCCGCACGGTGGTCACCAGCCGGTCGTCGCGGCACCCGCGGACGGTGCTCCGCCACGGTCGCTCGGTGCGCTGGTGCGCGGGCCAGGTCTCGCTTCGGTGTGCCATCCCGCGACGGTAGGGCCGCCCGGACGCTCGACGCCAGGAATCGGTGTTTCGCCCGCTCGCCCCCAGGCCCGCCCGGAGCCCGACCGCGCCCTCCGCGTACCGTTGGTGCCATGAGCAACTCCTTCGCGATCACCGGTGCCCACGTCGTCCCCGTCTCCGCCCCCGCCTTCGACGGCGGCGCGGTCGTCGTCGAGGACGGCCGGATCACCGCGATCGGTCCGGACGTGACCCCGCCCGAGGGGATGCCCGTGGTCGACGCAGCCGGTTCGTGGCTGGTGCCCGGGTTCGTCGAGGCGCACGGCCACGTCGGCATCCACGAGGAGGCCAACGGTGAGGCGGGCAACGACACGAACGAGATGACCGCCCCGAACACGGCCGGCGTCCGCGCGATCGACGCGATCGACATCGACGACGAGGGCTTCCGGGACGCGCTCGCCGGCGGGATCACGAGCATCGTCGTCAAGCCCGGCTCCGGCAACCCGATCGGCGGTCAGAGCGTCGCCATCAAGACCTGGGGCGGCCGCACGATCGACGAGCAGCTCATCTCCGACTCGGTGAGCGTGAAGAGCGCCCTCGGCGAGAACCCGAAGCGCGTCTACGGCGGCAAGGGCCAGACGCCCTCGACCCGGCTCGGTGTCGCGAAGATCATCCGCGACGCCTTCGTCGAGGCGCAGAACTACCGGGCCGCCCGTGACGCCGCCGCCGCGAAGGACGAGCCGTTCGCCCGCGACCTGACGAAGGAGACGCTCGTCCGGGTGCTCGACGGCGAGCTCGTCTGGGACCAGCACACCCACCGTCACGACGACATCGCCACCGCGATCCGCCTGTCCGAGGAGTTCGGCTACCGGCTCGTCGTGAACCACGGCACCGAGGCGCACAAGATCGCCGACGTGCTGGCCGCCAAGGACATCCCGGTCATCTACGGCCCGCTCTTCACCAGCCGCTCGAAGGTCGAGCTCCGCGACCGCGGCATCCCGAACCTCGCCGCCATCGCGGCGGCCGGTGTCCGGGTCGCCATCACGACGGACGCGCCGGTCGTGCCGATCAACATGCTCGTCGACCAGGCGACCGCCGCCGTGAAGGAGGGCCTGCCCGCCCAGACCGCACTCGAGGCGCTCACGGTCAACCCGGCCGAGTTCCTCGGGTTCGGGGACCGCGTCGGTCGCCTGGCCGAGGGCTACGACGCCGACCTCGTGCTCTGGGACGGCGACCCGCTCGACGCGACCAGCCGCGCGACGCGCGTCTGGATCGACGGCGAGCCCGTCTTCACGTGGGCCGACGGAGCCGGCGTCACCACGCCGCGCTGGTAGCGAGCACGACACGCAACTGGAGGCGCGGTGCCAGCTGGCACCGCGCCTCCAGTCCGTCGTGGACCCACGCCGCATTTCGCGGTGCGCGACACCTCACGCGCACGCCGCCCCGTGACGTGTCGCTCAGCACGAAACGCGCGCGGCGCACGCGGCGGGGGCGCCGTGTGCTCAGACCTCGCGCGCCAGCAGGTGGTCGTTGATGCGCGTCGTGAGCTCGGCGTCGATCGGACGTGCGTCGCCGTTCACCGAACGGATCGGCGCAGCCTGCCGCACACTCGACACGAGCCAGAGCGCGTCCGCCGCCGCCAGGTCGGCGAGCGTGACGAGTTCGTAGGCGGTCTCGATGCCCTCCTGCTCAGCGAAGCGGAACACGTCGGCCTGCGTCGTGCCGGCCAGGATCCCGATGTCGGTGCGGGGCGTGACGAGCCGGTCGCCGACCTTCATGATCAGGTTGGCGCGCGTGCCCTCGAGCACGTAGCCGTCGCTCGAGACGAACAGGGCGTCGTCGGCGCCGCGGCGGACGGCCTCGCGCAGGGCGGCCATGTTGACGCCGTACGACAGCGTCTTCGCGCCCTGCAGCAGCCACGGCGAGGTGCGCTCGACGTCGTGCCGGTACCCGCGGTCCAGGACGACGACGGAGATGCCCTCGGTGCGTGCGGCCGTGGAGTCGCCCGACGGCGCGGCGTAGACCCACCCGGTCGGGCGGTCGGTGCCCTCGACGCCGCGGGTCAGGACGGTCTTGGCGAAGGCCTCGCGCACCGGGTCGAGGCGGGCGCAGACGGCCTCGATGGCCTGGCGCCAGGCCTCCGGGTCGGGGGCGGGCAGGTCGAGCATCGCGGCGGAGCGGCCGAAGCGGGCGAGGTGCGCCTCGAGGGCCTGGGGCCGGCCGTCGATCACCGTGATCGTCTCGAACACGCCGTCGCCGCGCGTGACGCCGAGGTCCTGCACCTGCACGTGCTCCTCGAGCGGCTTCGCCCAGGTGAAGGCATCGGCCGCGGGGTCGTGCGGCGCGGCGTCGCGGGAGGGCTGGTTGAGGACGGCGAGCACGGTTTCGGTCATGCGTCCATCCAACCCCACGCGGGTGCGTGCGTGCGCGGTGCCGCGGTGTGCGCGCGTGCGTGCGCCGGCGCGCGCGTCAGCCCGCTTCGGGCAGGGCGCCGAGCAGCTTCCACACGGCGGGCGTCAGCTCGGGGTGCTGCAGCGCGATCCGGCGCAGCCGGTGGTACTCCTCGCCGAGCCTGGTGCCCTGCCCGGACGCCGGGTGGCTCGACCACTGCGCGTGCCGCTTGCCGATCGCCTCGTCCAGGTCGACGGCGTCCGCGCGCAGGATCAGCACGACCTGCTCGTCGACGGTGGGGAGCGTCGGCATGAACTCCCACGGGTCCTCGCCCTGACGGCTCCGGTGCTCGACGAGCATCGAGATCTCCTCGGCGGCCTCGGCGCGCAGCACTTCGAGGCTGCGCCCGGTCCTGCGGGGCTCAGCCATGGTGCCCCCGCAGCACGCCTGCCATGGGGAAAGCGTACGACACTCCATCGGTCACACTGGACGCGTGACCCTTCGCGACGAGAGCAAGTCCCAGCATCCCCGGGTGGTGGTCGTGTACCTGCTGCGCGACGGCGAGTCAGGCCCCGAGGTGCTGCTGGGGGAGAAGCGCCGCGGCCTCGGCACGGGCCGTCTGGTCGGCCCCGGCGGCAAGCGCGAGCCCGGTGAGTCGGCGGTCGAGACCGCCGTGCGCGAGGTGCGAGAAGAGGTCGGCCTGCGGCTCGACGCGGTCGACCTGGAGGCCCGTGGCACGTTGGACTACCGGTTCCCGTACCGACCGTCCTGGTCCCAGGTCTCGGACGTCTTCGTCTGCCGCCGCTGGCAGGGCGACCCGTCGGGCTCGGACGAACTGGAGCCGCGGTGGATCCCCGTCGACACCGTGCCCTACGACGCGATGTGGGACGACGCCCGCTACTGGCTGCCGGGGGTGCTCGCCGGCGGCAGCGTCCGCGCGCGGTTCACGTTCGCCGAGGACGACGCGACGGTCGCCGGGTTCACCGGGACGGGCGTCGGCGTCGACGCGGGAGACTAGCGGCCAGCGGCCAGCGGCCAGCGGCCAGCGGCCAGCGGCTAGCGCGGCTGCTGGGTGCGGGTGCTGCCGGTGCGCGCTTCCTCGGCGGCGGCCATGACGTCGGCGTCGCCGCTCCGGCCACCCAGGGGTCGCACGAAGAAGTCGATGATGCCGACGACGATCGCGCCGATCATCGAGAACATCGCCCACCCGACGAACAGCCCGGCGGTGCCGCGGCCGTCGGCGGGCGCGAGCAGGACGCTCGCGGCGTAGAAGCCGACCGTCAGCACGAGGAACACGACGACGACGGTGATGAGGACGCGGTGCCAGGTGATGCGCGGGTTCATCCGATCAGGATACGCGTCAGCGGCACCTCACCGATCCGCGTGCCGGCACGGATGATGCACGCGCATCATGCGACAGAACTCGCGTCGTTCGACTGGTGCACTGTCGGAACATGCGCAAGCAGTCGGTCTGCGCGAGCGGTGCGACCGTCAGGAACGAGCTACCGGTCCGCGTGCCGGCCGTGCGGCGGCTCGTCCGACGTGTCGGACCGAGCCGACGCCCTGGAGCCCTCGGTGCGTGGGACGGGACGCGTGCGCGGTCCGGTCCCCGCGCCTCCTGGCCGTTGCACCGGGCCGGTGCGGTCCCCGGGGCGCTGCACGGCGATGCGACCGGTCGGTGTCGCGTCCGGCTCCAGGCCGTCGCGACCGCCGGTGAAGACGTCGCCGCCGGTGCGGTCGTCCTCCCAGTCGTCGTCGCGCAGCACGCTCAGGGTGCCGGTCTCGGTGGAGGTCAGGCCGTGGCGCTCGAGCTCGGCGTCGCGCTGCCCACCGAGGAACTCGCGGTTGGCGGTGTTGGCGTCCTGGAACATCGTGGTCCTGCCGGTGACGATCGCCCGGATCCGTCGGCGCTCCCACCACTTCTTGCCGAAGTACATCAGCACCAGGCCGGCCGTGGCGTAGCAGGCCATCGTGATCAGGCCGCGGGCCGGGCCGGGGCCGACGCCGTAGACCTGGTGCTTGATCATGTCGACCATGCTCGAGCCGACGACGACGTTGTTCAGCCAGGCGAAGGGCTCGGGCATGAACCACTTCGGGTAGGCGCCGCCGGACGAGGGCATGGACAGGAAGACGAAACAGATCATCGCGGGCGCGGCGATGAACCGGCCGACGAAGTAGCTCAGGCCGTTCACCGCCAGGCCGATCGCCACGATCCAGCCCCACGCGATGAGCACGAGCTGGATCCAGTGCCCGTGGATGGCACCGAGCACCGGCCCGGCGAGCGTGTTCGTGATGAGCGAGATGACGAGGCCGCCGACCACGATGACCGTCATCCGTGTGCGGTGCCGGAGCGGGCCGCCCATGATGCCGATGAACATCGCGACCATGTAGCCGCCGATGCACCACGCGAGCATGACGTACATCGCGACGGTGCCGTACTCGTCCCACGCCGGCAGGGGTGCGAGCTCGGTGACCTTCGGGGTCGCGACGCCCAGGCCGGTCAGCACCGCGGTGAGGGTGGCCGGTACGAGGCTCGCGACCTGGAACTGGTGCGCGCTCGCCTTGAAGAACTCGTTCGCAGCGGGGTCGTACGCGACCGCCATCGAGCCGCCCACCACGTCGCGCTTCGCCTGCGCGAGCGAGTCGTACGAGTGGAACACGAACTCGCCGGGCAACGCCTGCTGCACCGCCTGGACGAACGCCGGGTCGCTGCCGATCAGGGCGATGGGGACGTCGTGCGGATGCGGGGCGTGGAACGCGAAGACGTAGCACAGGCAGAACCCGACGATGAAGAACAGCGGCATCCAGAGCTGCAGGCCGATCAACTGCAGCGACGGGTGCAGGGTCGAGTACCACCGGCGGTAGGCACCGTGCTGCTGGGGCGCGGGCACCGGAGCCTGTCGTCGGGGTACCGAACGCGTGTGCCCGGCGACCTTGCCACCACGACGCGGCTTGGTCCCACGTGCCGAGGGGCGGGTCCCGCGCGGCTTCGGCGGCGTGGGACGGGAACCGCCGGGGCGCTCCGGTCCGTCGTCGTTCCTGGGGACGTCGTTCCGCGGCGTGCTCACTCGGCGCTCTGCTCCTGCTCTCGATCGGAGCGCCAGGATACGCCCGGGGTGCTCAGGAGCGACTGCGCGACGCCTGCGCCGAGTCCATCGCGAGTTCCTCGGCGTCGAGGGTCACGAGCACACGGCGCATGACCTCCTCGTCGAGGTTCCCCTTCTCCCGCTCCTCGAGCACGATCTCGCGGCGGCGGTCGAGGAGCTCGCGCCGGATGTCCTGGATCTGCGAGCCACGCAGGCGCAGTGCGACGTTCCGCCCCTCGTCCTCTTCTTCCTCGGCGTCCTGACGGAACGTCTCGGCCTGACGCTCGAGTCGCGCCTTCAGCCGGTTCACCACCGAGTCGACGGCTTCCGAGCCGTACTGCTTCGCCCACGCCGGACGCCGCTTCTCGAGCAGCTCGATCGCGGCCTCGGTGGTGCGCTGGTTGAGCCGCATCTCGCTGCGCACGTCCTCCTCGCCCTCGGCCGGGTCCTGCACCTTGAGCGCGCGGATGACGAACGGCAGGGTGAGTCCCTGCAGCAGCAGGGTGCCGACGGTGACGAAGAAGGCGATGATGAAGATCGTGTCCTGCGCCGGGATCTGCGTGGGGCTCGCGACGACGGACACCGCAGCCGCCAGGGTCACCACACCGCGCATGCCCGTCCACGAGATGACGGTGAGCTCCCGCCAGTTGAGCTTCGGCTCGGCGGAACCGCGCATCCACCGCAGCGACGGGTGTCCTCGGGACAGCTTGATCCGCAGCGGCCGGAGCCACTTCCCGTTGATGCGGTTGCGCGCGTAGGACTCGAACACGAACAGCGGCCGCACCAGGATCACGACGACGAGCACGACGGCCGCAGCGGTGAGCGTCTGCCCGAGACTCCGCTCGCTCTCGACCAGGTCCTGCACGACGGTGTTGAGCTGCAGGCCGATGAGCGCGAACACGAAGCCCTCGAGGATGACGTCGATGCTCGTCCAGAGCGGACGCTCCTGCAGTCGGGTGGCGTAGCCCTCCTTGGGCGAGTTGTAGCCGATGTACAGGCCGGCCGTGACGACCGCGATGACCCCGGAGCCGGACAGGTCCTCGGCGAGGATGTAGGCGACGAAGGGCAGCAGGATGCTCATGATCGTCTCGACCACGGGGTCGTTGATGCGCATCCGGATCCAGTGCACGACGACGCCGAGCACGATGCCGACGACCAGACCGACGCCGATCGCCAAGCCGAAGATGCCGAGGTCCTGCCAGATCGTCAGTGACGTGCCCGCGATGATGAGCGTGAACACCCGCACCAGGGTCAGCGAGGCCGCATCGTTGATCAGGCTCTCGCCGGACAGCACGGTCATGACGCGCCGGGGCAGTCCGAGCTTCCGACCGATCGCGGCGGCGGACACGGCGTCCGGCGGCGCGACGATCGCGCCGAGCAGGATCGCCGCAGGCAGGGTCATGTCCGGGATGAGCAGGTACGCCACCCCGCCGACGACCAGGGCGGTGACGATCACCAGGAAGATGCCGAGCCGTCGGATCTGCTTGATCGAGCCGCGGAAGCTCTGCCACGACACGTCGAGGGCGGCCGAGTAGAGCAGCGGCGGCAGGATCACCGTGAGGATGACCTCGGAGTCGATCTCCATCGGCGGCAGCCCGGGCAGGAACGAGGCGGCCAGGGCGACCGCCGTGACGAGCAGTGGAGCGGGGAGTCCCTTGGCCCGGGCGAACCCCGTCACCGCGAGCGATCCGATCAGCAGGATGAGGAGCTCAGCGGTGTCCATGGACGCATTCTCCCATCGGCATGGTTCCGAAGCTGAACGAGCGTGAAGCTGCGGTGAACGACAGGTTGCCGATCAGGTTTGCTCGAAGGGCCGACGCCTGGGACACTTGCCCGCGGTGGACATCACACTCATAGTCGTCCTGGTCATCGCGTTGGCCCTCTTCTTCGACTTCACAAACGGTTTTCACGACACCGCCAACGCGATGGCGACCCCGATCGCGACCGGCGCCATGAAGCCCAAGGTGGCGGTCACCGTCGCTGCGGTGCTCAACCTGGTCGGTGCGTTCCTCAGCACCGCCGTGGCGACGTCGATCTCGCACGGGTTGATCAACGAGGGGCCCGGTGGCGTCGCCATCAGCCCGGAGATGATCTTCGCGGGCCTGATCGGGGCAGTCGTCTGGAACATGATCACGTGGCTCCGTGGGCTGCCGTCGTCGTCGTCGCACGCACTGTTCGGCGGGCTGATCGGTGCCGCGATCGTCGGCGCCGGGTTCCAGTCGGTCAACTACGTCGCGCTGCTGACGGTCGTGATCATCCCGGCGTTCGCCTCGCCCGTGATTGCCGCGCTCGTGTCGTTCCTGTCGACGCGCATCGCGTACCGGATCACGAAGCGTCCGGTGTTCCCGAACGAGCGCGGCGGGTTCCGCATCGGGCAGGTCTTCACCAGCTCGATGGTGTCCCTGGCACACGGCACCAACGACGCGCAGAAGACGATGGGTGTCATCACGCTGACCCTCATCGCCTCGGGCGCGCAGCCGTCGAACCAGGGCGTGCAGTTCTGGGTCGTCGTCGCCTGTGCCCTCGCGATCGCCCTCGGTACCTACACCGGCGGTTGGCGCATCATCCGCACCCTCGGCTCGGGCATCACCGAGATCCGTGCGACGCAGGGCTTCGCCGCCGAGGCCTCGACCGCCGCGACGATCCTCGCCTCCAGCCACCTCGGCTTCGCGCTGTCGACCACGCAGGTGTCCTCGGGGTCCATCATCGGTGCCGGGCTCGGCCGTCGTGGCTCGAAGATCCAGTGGTCGACCGCCGGCAAGATCGTCATCGCCTGGTTCATCACCCTGCCCGCGGCCGCCGCGGTCGGTGCGGTCGCCTCGGGCATCGCCCGCCTCGGCGTCATCGGGCTCGTGCTCGACGCCGTGATCGGAGCCGTCGTCATCCTCGGCCTGTACCTGTGGTCGCTCCGCAAGCCGCACGAGCAGGCCTCCGCGATCGAGGTCGACGTCGCCGCGAACGCGGTCCTGACCCGCAAGGAGCTGCGTGACATGCAGCGCAAGAAGCGTGCCGACGCGGTCGCCCAGCGTCGCGCCGAACTGAGCCGCGAGCGCACGCTCCGTCGCATGGCGGCCCGCAAGGGAGGCCGTCGCTGATGGGCATCGACTGGTTCGCATTCCTCACCGTGGCGCTCGTCGCCGTGGTCTCGTCGTGCTTCGTCGTCGCCGTGTACTCGGTCGGCCTCCGTTTCTGGAGCGCCGCCGACACCCGCGAAGGCAAGTTCACCGTGAAGGACGACGGCACGATCGGCCCGGCCACCGCCGGCTTCCCGAACCCGGCCGGAGCCTCGGCGGCCGCACGTGCGCTCCGTGCCGCGGCCATCGCGTGCTTCGTCGTGTGCGGCGCCGTCGTGCTCTACGGCATCTACCTCATCGTCCCGCAGTTCCACTGACGGGCACGCTCACCGGGTGAGCAGAAGACGCCGGGTCGCCCCTCGCGACCCGGCGTCTTCTGCGTCCGCTGCTCGAACTGCGCACTTCGGGAGCAGAAGCGGCCGGGTCGCGGTCTGCGAGCCGACCCGTTCTGCTCACGACGTGTGCGCGAGGGCGCCCAGGCGTGAGCACGGTGCGAGCGGGCGAAATGCCCGCGCCTTCGCGCGCTTGCACCCCGGTCTTTCGCCCGCTCGCGGCGGGGCGTGACCGCGGGTCGGACGGGAGGCCCGTGGCGGCTTGGCACCGGGCCTCCAGGCCGTCGCGTGGCGAGCGGGCGAAATGCCGCGGTGCGCTGCGGAGGCAACCCCGGTATTCCGCCCGCTCGCGCGGGCGGGGCGTTCTTGGTGAGCAGGAGATGTCGGGTCGCGGTCGGCGGCCCGACCCGTTCCGCTCACGAAGTGTGAGGGCGCCCACCTCGGGCGTGCGCCCCTGGCGCGAGCGGGCGAAATGCCCGCGTCTTCGCGCGCGGGCACCCCGGTCTTTCGCCCGCTCGCGGCCGGGCGTGACCGCGGGTCGGACGGGAGGCCCGTGGCGGGTTGGCACCGGGCCTCCAGGCCGTCGCGTGGCGAGCGGGCGAAATGCCCGCGTGCGTTGCGGAGGCGACCCCGGTGTTCCGCCCGCTCGCGCAGGCGGCGCGTTCGGTGAGCAGAAGATGTCGGGTCGCCGTCTGGGACCCGACATCTTCTGCTCACGAAGCGACGGGAGGCCCGTGGCGGCCTGGCACCGGGCCTCCAGGCCGTCGCGTGGCGAGCGGGCGAAACGCCCGCGTGCGGTGCCGAGGCGACCCCGGTATTCCGCCCGCTCGCGCAGGAACGCCGCCGGTCCCACCAGCCCCGGCGCGTTCCCGGACCGGCCGGACGGACGGGACTAGCCTCGACGTGTGACCGGCAACGAGGAGGCACCTGTGACGACGACGACGCGGACCGAGAGCGACTCGCTGGGATCACGGGAGGTCCCGAACGACGCGTACTGGGGCATCAACACGTTGCGGGCACTGGAGAACTTCCCGATCACCTCCGTTCCGATCGCCGTGTACCCGGACCTCATCGAGGCGCTCGTCACGGTGAAGCAGGCTGCGGCGCGGGCGAACCGGGCGATCGGTGTCCTCGACGAGGAGCGCGCCGATGCGATCGACCGCGCGGCGCAGGAGGTCCGCGACGGGGCCCTCCGCGAGCAGTTCGTCGTCGACGTCGTGCAGGGCGGTGCGGGGACGAGCACGAACATGAACACGAACGAGGTGCTCGCGAACCGGGCGCTCGAACTCCTCGGACGGGAGCGGGGCGACTACGCGTACCTGCACCCGATCGACCACGTGAACCGCAGCCAGTCGACGAACGACACGTACCCGACGAGCATCAAGATCGCGATGATCTTCGGCGTCCGCCGTCTGATCGTGCAGCTCGAAGAGCTCTCCGCGGCGTTCGCCGAGCGGGGCCGCGCCTTCGCCGACGTGCTGAAGGTGGGCCGGACGCAGTTGCAGGACGCGGTGCCGATGACCCTCGGGCAGGAGTTCACCGGCTTCTCGCACACGATCCAGGAGGACGCGGACCTGCTCCGCAAGGTGATGCCGCTGCTCGCCGAGATGAACCTGGGCGCGACGGCGATCGGCACCGGGATCACCGCGGACCCGCTCTACCGTGACGAGGTCCGTCGGCAGCTGCAGGAGGCGAGCGGCATCGACGTCGTCACCGCCCCCGACCTCATCGAGGCGACGAGCGACGCCGGTGCGTTCATGACCCTGTCCGGCACCGTGAAGCGCAGCGCCGCGAAGCTCTCGAAGATCTGCAACGACCTGCGGCTGCTGTCGTCCGGTCCGCAGGCGGGTCTCGGCGAGATCACCCTGCCGGCTCGCCAGGCCGGCTCGTCGATCATGCCGGGCAAGGTCAACCCGGTGATCCCCGAGGTCGTGAACCAGATCGCCTACGCGGTCGCCGGGGCCGACACCACCGTGACGATGGCGGCGGAGAGCGGGCAGCTGCAGCTCAACGCCTTCGAGCCGATCATCGCCCACTCGATCCTGCAGTCACTGCAGTGGATGTCCCGCGGCTGCGCGACCCTGCGTGAGCACTGCGTCGTCGGCATCGAGGCGAACGAGGCGAAGCTCGCGGCCCAGGTCGACACGAACGTCGGCGTCGTCACCGCGCTCACGCCGTACATCGGGTACGCCGCGGCGGCGTCCATCGCGCACACGGCGCTGACCACCTCGACGCCGATCTCGACGCTCGTCGTGGCCGCGGGGCTGATGGAGGAGGACCAGGTCATGCGGGTGCTCAGCCCGGCGCGGCTGTCGGGCATCGAGCTGGCGACGGGCGCGATCCCGATCATCACCGAGGAGATGCTGGACGCCGAGGCGCGCAAGCGCTGACGCGGGGCGCCCGCGGGCCCACGCACCCACCCGTCACGGCAGCGGCCGCTCGCCCACCCGCACCTGCTGCGCCAGCGCCCGCAGGTGCTCCTCGCCCGGGGTCGGCTCGGCGTCCTCTTCCTCGGCCACCCGCGCGGCCTCGGCCCGGACGTGCTGCGCGGCCGCGATGTCCTGGTCCCGCCAGCGCGCGAGCGTGAAGTTCCGCGTGACGTCCCGCAGCGGCAGCCGGATCGACTCGTCCGCCTCGATGCCTGCGAGCAGTTGCCGCATCCGGATCACCTCGGAGTCGAGCTCCCCGCCGACCACGAGCACGAAGTTCGAGATGTACAGGTACACGAGCAGCAGGATCGCGCCACCGAGCCACCCGTAGGCGCGGTTCCCGCCACCGAGGGTCTCCACGTAGAGCGCGAACCCCACCGTGGCGACGGCCCAGGTCACGATCGCGAACGCGGCACCGGCCGACACCCACCGCAGCTGCGGGGTCTTCACGTTCGGCGTCGCGTAGTAGAGCACCGCCACCATGACGACGAGGTCGGCCGCGAGCACCGGCCACTTCACCACGTTCCACACGTCGTCGATCCAGGGCGCCCACCCGAGCTGTCGGATGACGGCCTCGGAGATCGTCGGCGTGCCGAGCAGGATGACGATGGCGACGGCGCCGCCGACCATGACGAGCAGCGTGACGAGGAGCATCATGCTGCGGAACTTCCAGATCCGCCGGCCCTCCTCGACCTCGTAGGCGGTGTTCATCGCCCGTCCGAACGCCGTCGCGTAGCCGGACAGTGACCAGAGCGTCAGCACGACGCCGATCGTGAACCCGAGCCAGGGGTTGTCCAGGGTCAGCAGCTGCCGGAGCGGCCCCTCGAGGTGCTCGGCGGTCTCCGGCCTGACGATGAACCCGAGGACCTGGACGATGTCCGTCAGGCTGTCGCCCTTGCGGTCGACGATCGACAGCGCCGACACGACCGCCAATGCGGTCGGGAAGACCGTGAGCAGGGCGAAGAACGTCAGCGACGCGGCCGCGTCGACGACGCGGTGCCGGATGACCGAGTGGTAGGTGCGCCGGACGACGGCACGGACTCCGGTCCGCTGGAGGTCGCGCGATGCGCTGTCCGGCATGTGTCGTACGGTACCCGACACGTGCGGTCCTGGAGGCGCGGTGCGGGCCCGCCTCGCGCCTCCGGTCCTGGGGTGGTCGCGTCCCACCCGCAGCCCGCGTAGCCGAGTCTCGCCCCGGCGGACAGTCTCCCGCGCGTTCGGCCGCGGAACTGTCCGCGTAGCCGAGTCTCGGCGAGGCGAGTCGAGGCGACCCGACCGCACCGCACCGCCTGTCAGTTGGCGTGGGGGTGCAGCGCGTCGTAGCGGCGGAACGACGGGACCATCCGGAGGAGCAGCGCGACGAGGCCGATGATGAGCACGCCGCCGATGACCGGCGGGTACGCGATGCCGGCCGCGACGACCAGGCCGGCGTACAGGTCGCCGAGCCGCGGGCCGCCCGTGACCACCACGATGAAGATGCCCTGCAGCCGACCGCGCATGCCGTCCGGCGACGCCGCCTGCAGGATCGTGTTCCGGAACACCGAGCTGACGTTGTCCGCGCCGCCGGCCATCGCCAGGAACAGCGCCGCGAGCCCGAGTGCCGGCAGGATCTCGACGCCGAACGCCTCGCCCGAGCGGCCGCCGAGCACGTGCGCCAGCGCGATGACCACACCGAACGCCGCGATCGCGCCGCCGTACGCGGTGATGGCCCAGCCGACGGCCTCACCCTGGCGTCGGACGTGCCCGAGCGGCCCGGAGAACACGCTCGACAGCAGCGCCCCGATCGCGTACGCGGCGGTCAGGGTCCCGACGGTGATCGACCCACCGCCGATGACGAGCGCGCCGATCGCGGGGAACAGCACACGCGGCTGCCCGAAGGTCATCGCGACGATGTCGAGCACGAACGTCATCGTGATGTTGCGTGACCGCCGCAGGAACTTCGCGCCCTCGATGAGCGAGCCGAGCCCGGGCCGCAGTGCGTCGTGGTCGGCGGCCATCCGGGGCAGCGTGAACACCCCGAGGAACGCGAACGTGAAGAGCACGACGTCGATCGTGTAGGTCGGCGCGAACCCGACGCTCGCGATGAGCACGCCCGCGATCGCCGGACCGACGGTGACCTGGAACCCCGACGCGATCCCGCCCAGGGCGCTCGCCGCGGGCAGCAGGTCGGTGCCGACGAGCCGCGGGACGATGGCGGAGCGGGAGGCGTTGCTGACGGTGGCGGCCACGGCGTTGACCGTCGCGAGCACGTAGAGCAGTGCGACGCTGTGCAGGTCGAGCCAGGCGTGCGTGGCGATCAGGGCGACGGCGACCCACGCGATCATCGACGACACGAGCGCGACGAGGCGTCGGTCGAAGGCGTCCGCGAGCATGCCGCCGTACAGGCCGGCGACGATCATCGGCACGAGCGCGATGACACCCACCAGGGCCACGGCGAAGGTCGAGCGGGTGATCTCGTAGACCTCGAGCCCGACGGCGACGGTGGTCATCTGGGTACCGATGCCGGCGATCGCGGTGCCGGCCCACAGCCGGGCGAAGGCGGGGGAGCGGCGGAGCGGGGTGAGGTCGGCGAGCAGGCGGCGGCGCGGCGGTGCGGGAGTCGATGGTGTCACGGTGGAACCATTCTGCGGGCTGGACGCTCGTTGCGCGTGCCCGGTGCGCGCTCTGGTTGACTGATCGGCATGACTGACCTGAACAGCAAGCCCGAGTTCGACGCCCCCGAGGGCCCCGCCCCCACCGAGCTCGTCATCACCGACATCGTCGAGGGCTCCGGCGAGGAAGCGTCGTCCGGCTCGACCGTCAAGGTCCACTACGCCGGCGTCGAGTACGAGACCGGCGAGGAGTTCGACAGCTCCTGGAACCGCGGCGAGCCCATCGACTTCCCGCTCGCGGCCCTGGTGCGCGGCTGGCAGGAGGGCATCCCCGGCATGAAGGTCGGCGGCCGACGCAAGCTCGTCGTCCCGCCGGAGCTCGCCTACGGACCCGCCGGCGGTGGCCACTTCCTGTCCGGCAAGACCCTTATCTTCGTGATCGACCTGCTCGGGGTCCGCTGATGCAGGTCGGCGCCCCGACGATCGAGCTGAACGACGGCCACCGGTTCCCGGAGCTCGGCCTCGGCACCTACGGCCTGAACGGCGACGAGGGCGCGGCGGCGGTCGGCACCGCGA
The DNA here is from genome assembly GCF_003234135.1 of Curtobacterium sp. MCPF17_018. Taxonomy (NCBI): domain Bacteria; kingdom Bacillati; phylum Actinomycetota; class Actinomycetes; order Micrococcales; family Microbacteriaceae; genus Curtobacterium; species Curtobacterium sp. MCPF17_018. The sequence goes on from NZ_QKSJ01000004.1 coordinate 133,653, forward strand.
TCACGAGCGGCTACCGGCTGCTCGACACGGCGCTGAACTACGGCAACGAGGACGCCGTCGGCCGCGCCGTCCGCGAGTCCGAGGTGGCACGCGAGGACCTCGTCGTCACGTCGAAGCTGCCCGGCCGGCACCACGGCTACGACGAGGCACACCGCTCGATCGACGAGACCCTCGGCAACCTGGGGCTCGACCACGTCGACCTGTACCTGATCCACTGGCCGAACCCGTCGGTGGACAAGTTCGTCGACACCTGGAAGGCGTTCGTCGACCTCCGTGACAGCGGCAAGGTCCGCTCGATCGGCGTCTCGAACTTCACGCCGGAGCACCTCCGCCGGATCGTCGACGCCACCGGGGTCGCCCCGGCCGTCAACCAGGTGGAGCTGCACCCGTACTTCCCCCAGGCGGAACTGCGGAAGGTGCACCAGGAGCTCGGCATCGTGACCGAGAGCTGGAGCCCGCTCGCGAAGCGGTCGGAACTGCTCACCGAGCAGCCGATCGTCGACGCCGCCGCCGCGCACGGTGTGGCCCCCGGCCAGGTCGTGCTGCGCTGGCACGTCCAGCTCGGTGCCGTGCCGGTGCCGAAGTCGGGCGACGCCGCCCGCCAGAAGGAGAACCTCGACGTCTTCGGCTTCGAGCTGACCGACGACGAGGTGCAGGCGATCTCCGCGCTCGAGCGCGGTCGCCTGTGGGACGGCGACCCGGACACACACGAAGAGATGTGACTCCGACGCGACCCTTCGGGGACAGCGGGGCTCCCGGTGGGCAGTACACTGGTTCCCCCTCTTCCCGAAGGGTTGCGTGTGTCCGAACCGACCGAGATCGACCGTGAACGCGGCTACGTCGACGGCCTCTTCCGTCGTCTCGACGAGCTGACCGCCGAGGCCGAGCAGCGCCTCGCCGAGACCCGCCGACAGGCGGTCGGCGGGAACCACCAGAGCCGCAGCGAGCGCGACGCGTACGCGCGGCTCTACGAGGACACCGTCGCGACGCTCGAGCGGGTGGGCGACCGCCTGGTCTTCGGCCGGCTCGAGGTCGCCGAGCCCGACAACTCCGACGACACCTTCCGGTACATCGGCCGCGTGGGACTGCGCGACGCCGAGCACCGGCCGCTGCTGCTCGACTGGCGCGTCCCCGGCGCCAGTGCCTTCTACCAGGCCACCGCCGCGCACCCGATGGGCATGCGGTCCCGCCGGCACCTGTCCCTGCAGGGTCGACGGGTGGTCGGCGTCGAGGACGAGGTGTTCGACGCCTCGCTCTACGACGACGAGCGCACCCACCTGCAGGGCGAGGGAGCGCTGCTCGCCGCGGTCACCGCCGAGCGCACCGGCCGGATGACCGACATCGTCGCGACGATCCAGGGCGAGCAGGACCGCATCATCCGCTCCCCGCTCGAGGGCGTGCTCATCGTGCAGGGTGGCCCCGGCACCGGCAAGACCGCCGTGGCGCTGCACCGGGCCGCCTACCTGCTCTACTCGTACCGCGAGCGGCTGCGGGGATCCGGCGTGCTCATGGTCGGTCCGTCTCCGGCGTTCCTGACGTACATCGAGCAGGTGCTCCCGTCGCTCGGCGAGACCGGTGTCGTGATGGCGTCGCTCGGCTCGCTCTACCCGGGCGTGCACGCGACGACGCACGACACCCGCGACGTCGCCGCCGTGAAGGGTGCCGCGCAGACGGCGTCGCTCCTGCGCCGCGCGGTGCGCTCGCGCCAGGTCGTGCCGACCGAGTCGGTCACGCTCGACATCGAGGGCGAGCGGCTCGTCGTCCCGCCGCAGCTCGTCGCCGACGCGATGAAGCGTGCGCAGGACCGCGGCAAGCCGCACAACGCCGCCCGCGTCACGTTCAACAAGATCGCCCTCGACGCGATGACCCGCCTGCTCGCCGAGCAGCTGCGGGAGCGCGGTACCACGGTGGACGAGGCCGACGCGAAGGTCCTGCGCGAGGACATCCGGAGTTCGTACGACGCCCGGGTGCTGCTCAACACCGCGTGGTTGCCGTTGCCGCCGGAGAAGTTCCTCGAGGACCTCTACGCCCGGCCGAACTGGCTCGCCTCGCTCACCCCCGACTGGACCCCGGAACGCCGTGCCCTGCTGCAGCGCGCCCGCGGCACGGCCTGGACCGTCGAGGACGTCCCCCTGCTCGACGAGGCCGCCGAACTGCTCGGCCCGTTCGACCCGACCGGCGGCGCCGCCAAGCGCGCGGCGAAGGCCAGCCGGAACCGCGACGTCGAGAACGCCCGCCAGGCCATCGAGAACATGGGTGTCGAGGGCATCGTCAGCGCCGAGCAGGTCGCCGGCTCGTTCGCCGAGGGCGGCGACCCCCGCTCCACGGCCGAGCGCGCCGCCGACGACCGCGAGTGGACCTACGGGCACATCGTCGTCGACGAGGCGCAGGAGCTGTCGCCGATGCAGTGGCGCGTGCTCGCCCGCCGCAACCCGCTGCGCTCGTTCACGATCGTCGGCGACATGGCGCAGGGTTCCTCGCCGGGTGCCGCACGCACCTGGGACGACGTCATCGGAGCGCTCGCGCGTCGCCGCCGCGGCCGTGCGCCGCAGGTGCCGCTCGACCACCGCATCGAGCAGCTCACGGTGAACTACCGCACCCCGCGCTCCATCGTCGAGGCCGCCGGGGCCTTCGCGGACAGCGCCGGCCTCACGGTCACCCGCAACGAGGCCGTGCGCGACGGCGACCCCGTCGAGCGCGTCCGCGTCGCCCGGGCCGACCTGCTCGACACCGTCGTGGCGGTCGCCGACGCCGAGCGTGCCCGGATCGGCTCCGGCACCATCGGCGTCATCGTCCCCGAGTCCCAGGTCGACACGATCCGGCAGCGGCTCGCCCGCACCGAGGCGGACGTCCGGGGGCTCGCCTCGCCGAACGCCGGCTCGCTCACGGTGCTGACGGGTGCGGACGCCAAGGGCCTGGAGTTCGACGGCGTGCTGCTCGTCGACCCGGACGGCGTGGGGGCCGATGCCGCCCGTGCCGCCGCCGCGGTGTACGTCGCGATGACGCGTCCGACCCGTCGCCTGACGGTCATCGACGTCGACTGACGGTCGTGTGCGCGTCCCCGCGCGCTTCGTGAGCAGGAACGGTCGGGCCCGCCGGTCCCACGCGACCGTTCCTGCGCACGATCGATGGGTGGTGGCGTCACCGCGGGGCGGACAGGAGGCCCGGTGCGGGCCCGCCACGGGCCTCCCGGCTCAGGTCGGGTCGCCCTCGGAGCGCACACGCGCGACCAGGTCGGCCCACGGACCGTCGAGGCGGCGACCCGGGATCGTCACGGTGGTGCGCTCGACGGTGATCGTCCAGTTGAAGTCGTCGGGGACGGGCGGTGCCGTCGGCGCCGGGGTGCGCTGCAGCGCATCGACGACGTCGGACCACGCCGTGGGGTCGCCGCTCGTGTCGGTGTCGACCCGCCAGCGCCGTGTGGTGCCGGCGAAGCCACCGGAGCGGCGGACCTCGATGCGCATGCCCCCGACGCTACGCCCGGGTGGCGCGATCAGTCGAGCACGCCCACCCGCTGCCAGGCCTGACGCACCGCGGTCTGCTCGGCGGAGCCGTCCCCGAACCGTCGCCCGGCCGCGTCGACGGTGACGGTGGCGAAGCCCGCGAAGTCGACCGAGGCAGTCACCTCGGGCGACGTCAGGGCGTCCCACCAGACGGCACCGGCGCCCAGCCAGGCGGGGCCGCCGATGGCCGTGGCCACCAGGAAGAACGCGTGGTTCGGGATGCCGGAGTTCGTGTGGACGCCGCCGGCGTCGTCGGTGGTGACGACGAACCCGTCCATGGTCGCCGGTTGCGGGTCCTTCCCGAGCACCGGGTCGTCGTACGCGGTACCGGGGGCGCGCATCGACCGGAGCGCGTCGCCCTGCACGGCGTCGGTGAACAGCCCCTCGCCGATGAGCCAGCTCGCCTGCTCCGCCGTCTGCCCCGCCGCGTACTGGGCGACCAGGGAGCCGAAGACGTCGCTGATCGACTCGTTGAGGGCGCCCGACTGGCCCTGGTAGGTCAGGTCGGCGGTGTACTGCGTGACGCCGTGCGCGAGCTCGTGGCCGATGACGTCGAGCGCGACGGTGAAGCGGCGGAACACCTCGTCGTCGCCGTCGCCGAACACCATCCGGCTGCCGTCCCAGTAGGCGTTGTCGTAATCCTGGCCGTAGTGCACGGTCGCGTCGAGGGGGAGTCCGGCACCGTCGATCGACACCCGCTCGAAGACCTCGAGCCAGAAGGCGTGCGTGGCGCCCAGGCCCGCGTAGGCCTCGTCGACCGCGGCGTCACCGGAGTCGGCGTCGCCCTCGCGCCGGACGACGGTGCCGGGCAGCGTCGTGGTGCCGTGCGCGTCGGTGATCGTCCGCTGCGGGGAGCGGTCGACGGCACCGCTGACGCCGCGCGGTGCGACCAGGTGCTCGTGCTTCGGCGCCTGCACGGCGTCGAGCGAGGCCAGTGCGGTGCGTGCCGCCGAGGCCGCCCGGGGGAATGCCTGGGCGTCGGCGACGGCGCGGAGCAGGTAGGGCGGGACGACGGAGCGGATGCGGTCGGTCGCGGTCATGCGCACATGCAACCACCGGGCACCGACACGGTCCTGCGCGGGCCGTCTCCGTGACGTGGTCAGTCGCGCTTGCGGTGCTCGACCAGGGCCAGCGCGTACGACTCCCACCACTGGCCGGCAGCGGGGCCGCCGTTGCAGGTGCCGTCGCTGAGCCCCGGCGTCTTCACCCAGAGCAGGGCGTCGAGCCGGGTGCTGCCGCCGGTGACGTGCGGCTCCTGGCCGAGGCCGGCGCCCTCGGGGTTGCACCAGGTTCCCCGCCACCCCTGCCCGTTGCGGGAGACGTCGACGACGAAGTGCGGGTCGCCACCGATCGCGTCGGCGAGCTCGTCCGCGTACGCGCGCTCCTGGTCGACGCGGTAGAAGTTCGACACGTTCGTGAAGAAGCCCTGCACCTCGTCGACGCCGGCCTGCCGCAGCCAGTCCGCCATGGTGGCGCTGGGCACACGGTTCTCGTTGCCGCCGTCCAGGTACACGGTGAGCCCGTGGCCGGTCAGCGCGTCGACGGCCTTCCGCAGCAGGGGCAGGCGTGCGTCGCGCAGTCGCTCGCAGTTCTGGATCTGGGCGATCGAGTCGGGTTCGACGAGCACGACGGCGTGCGAGCCGGCCATCGCCCGGACGGCGGACCGGACCCACGGCAGGTAGGCGTCGTCCTCGGTGCCGCCCTTGGAGTAGCTGCCGCAGTCGCGGTCCGGGATGTTGTAGAGGACGAACACGGGGGTGCCGCCACGTTCCTCCGCCGTGCTGACCACCGACCGGATCGTCGAGCGGGTCTCGGCCCGCGAGGTGTTCGTCAGCCAGGTCGCGATCGGCTGGTCGGCGATCACGGCGATCTGCTCGGCGGTCGCGGCGTCGCCCTCGGCCCGTGCCTGTCGCTCGCGGATGCCGGCCTGGTTCACGGCGGTCGGCTGGCGCGCGAGCCCGCCCGGGAACGCCTCGGCCGCGGTCTTCCGCTCGGCGACGGTGCGCCCGCTCGGGGTGGCGTCGCCGTCCGGCTGGCCGCCGTTCCACGGGCCGACGACCACGAGCGTCGTGACGACCGCGGCGACGACGACGGCGGCGACGGTGATCCACCCCCACTGCCGCAGGCCGCCGGTGCGGTTGCGGCGTGGGGTGTCGGGTGCCTCGTGCTCCGGCATGCTGCGGTGCTCCTGATCTGCCCGTGCGGTGTCGGTGGTGTGGGCACCGATCGCGCCCCGACCCATGCTGACAGGTGCGGGGGAGTCCTGACCAGCGCCGATGCGCGATCCCCCAGGAGTCGTACCGCCCGCTGACAGGAGCGCTCCAGCGACCGGCCAGGACCGTGCAGCACACTGTCCGGATGTTCCGTCGACTCCTCCTCCTCGCCCTGACCGCGGGCTACGCCTGGGTGATCTGGCGGATGACGCTGACCCCGCAGGTCTTCACCTCGGCCCAGAACTCGCTCGTGCTGCATGCGATCGCCTGGGTGCAGCAGCTGCCGCACGGTGCGTGGTTCACGTACGAGCGCACCGAGTTCCTCGCCAACATCGCGATGTTCGTGCCGGTGGGGGTGCTCGCGGCGCTGTGGCTGCCCCGGCGCTGGTGGATCCTCGGCGCGCTCGTCGCGGTCGCGCTGTCCACGGGCATCGAGTTCGCGCAGGCCACCTACCTGCCGTACCGCGTCGCGGACCCGCGCGACGTGCTGTCGAACGGCCTCGGCGGACTGCTCGGCGCGACGCTGGTCGGACTCGTCCGCAGTCTGCTGCCGGAGCGTCGCCGACGACGCCGTCTGCGCCCCAGGACCGCCTAGGACTCTGGTAGTCTTGTGCGGTTGCCGTCGAACGGCCGCGGACAAAGAGCGCTCGTGCATCAGGCACGGGCACCGCGCAACGGACAGGAAGGGGATCACCATGGCACTTGACGCACAGGTCAAGCAGGAGATCATCGAAGAGTACGCGACCCACCCGGGCGACACCGGATCCCCCGAGGTCCAGGTCGCAGTTCTGACGCGTCGCATCAACGACCTGAACGAGCACCTCAAGGAGCACAAGCACGACCACCACTCGCGTCGTGGCCTGCTCCTCATGGTCGGTCAGCGTCGCCGTCTCCTCGGTTACCTCTCCGACGTCGACATCGCCCGCTACCGCACGCTCATCGAGCGCCTCGGCCTGCGTCGCTAGTCGACCGACACACGCTTGACCGAACGCCCCGGACCTCTTCGTGAGGACCGGGGCGTTCTTCGTTCCCGGGGTGTTCGACGCTCGGTGGCGGCCCTGCTCCGTCCTCGGTCGGTCACGACACGTCGCCCGCGCTCGTGCGGCGGTCACGATTCGTCGATTACCGCGGTCTCACGCGACACTTCGCGACCGCTCCGCAGTCAGCACGCGGGGAGTCGTGACCGATCGGCACGCCGCTCGGCGCGGGAATGGTTGCGACGACGACCCGGTTGGATGCTATGTTCATGCAAACGCATCGAAAGTCGGGAAGCATCATGACCACCATCGCCGTCGTCTCCGCCGGACTCTCCGAGCCCAGCTCCACCCGCCTGCTCGCCGACCGTCTCGGGGAGGCCGCCGTCGCATCGCTCGTCGCCGAGGGCACCCCGGCACACGTCGTGCACGTCGAGCTCCGGCCGCTCGCGCACGAGATCACCGACGCGATGCTCACCGGCTTCGCGGCCCCGGCGCTCTCCGCAGCGATGGCCGCCGTGGTCGAGGCCGACGCCGTCGTGTTCGTCACGCCGATCTTCACCGCGGGCGTCAGCGGACTGGCGAAGTCGTTCCTGGACGTGCTCGACAAGGACTCGATGGCCGACATGCCCGTCCTGCTCGGTGCCACCGGCGGGACCTCGCGCCACTCCCTCGCGATCGACCACGCCCTCCGGCCGGTCTTCGCGTACCTGCGCGCGGCGATCGCCCCCACCGGGGTCTTCGCCGCGACCGACGACTGGGGGACCGACGGTGACGCGGCCGCCCTGGACGGTCGCATCCGCCGGGCCGGAGCCGATCTGGCCTGGGCGATCCGGGCCTCCAGGCGGGCCCCGCAGGAAGCCGACGCGCTCCCCGCGACCCCGGACTTCGCGAGCCTGCTCGGCGGTCTCGGCCACTGACCGTCGGTCCCGCCGCCGGCTCAGTACCAGTGCGGGTTGACGCTCATCTCGTGGCCCCACGCGCCGCAGGGTGAGCCGTAGGCGCTCTTGATGTACGCGAGCCCCCAGTCGATCTGCGTGTTCGCGTTGGTGCGCCAGTCGGCTCCGGCGACCGCCATCTTCTCGGCCGGCAGCGACTGCGGGATCCCGTAGGCGCCGCTCGAGGCGTTCAGGGCGTTCGCCCGCCACCCGGACTCCTGCGTCCAGAGCGACACCAGGCACGAGAACTGGTCGGAGCCCCACCCGTACGACCCGAGCGCGCTCCGTGCGTAGGCCTGTGCGGCCGTGGGGTCCACGGCGACGCCCCCGGTGCTCGGGTAGGACGAGCCGGTGCCGCCGCTCGTCGCGCCGCCGCTGCCGGCGTTCGCCGCGGCAGTGTTCGCCGCAGCCTCGGCCGCCGCCGCTGCGGCCCGCTTGCGCTGCTGCTCCGCCTTCTGCGCGGCGACCCGCTGGCCGAGCTCGTACCCGGCCTCCTGCTTCGCGGTGCTGTCCTTGAGCGACGCGAGCTGCGCGTACAGCTCGTCGCTGTGCTGCTCCGTCGACTCGACGGCGGCGTCCGCCGCCTGTTCCGCCGCCTTCGCCGCGGCCGAGCGTTCCTCGGCCGCCTGTGCGCGCGTCGCGCGTTCCGTCTCGGCCCGCTCGGCCTGCTCGTGCAGCGACGACGCCGTGCCGGCCGCGACGGACGCCTCGTCCATGACGCCGGACCAGGTCTCCGACAGCTGGTCGAGCGCGCCGAGCTGGTAGAGCAGCTGGTCGGGGTTCTCCGCGGTCGCGATGCGGGTGGTCATCTGGTTCGTGCTGCCGTCGCGGTACAGGTTCGCGGCCAGTTGGCCGGCCCGCTGCTGGGCACGGTCCGCCGTCTCGCTCGCGTGCTGCGCCTGGGCCTGGAGGCTCGTGGCGGCCTGGGCGGCCGCCGCCGACTCCGCCTCGGCCGCGTCCGCCTTCGACGAGGCCACCAGGGCGGCCTGGGACTTCGCGGCTGCTTCGTCCTGCGCCGACTGCAGTGCAGCCTGCACCTTCTGCACCTCGGCGCGCTTCGCGGTCTCGTTGCCCTTGGCGCGCTGGACGTCCTGCCACGTGGGGTACTCGGTGGCGTTCGCGGGGGCAGCGGTCAGGGCCGGGGCGACGAGCGCGCCGACGACCACGGCGGCCGCGACGAGCACGCCCCGTGAGGGGGTGAGACGCATGGCGGCAGGCTACCGATGTTCACCAGCAGTCCAGCGAGCCGCGCCGCCCACAGCCTGAGGACTGGTAAAGTCCATCGTGTCCGAGGACTCATTCCCCGGACGTCACACACAACACTGCGCAGGCCGGGCACGGAGCTGGTCATCGGTGGTGGCTCGCGGGCCGGAACGGTTTCCCGAGTGCTTCTACTGCTGGCCAGACATGCGTCCGGAACGATCGGCGCGCACGCACCATCGAGTGCCGTCGCCATGGCCTGCCGGAAACACATCAAGGAGGCGCCCTTTTGGAGGGTCCCGAGATCAAGTTCGCCGAAGCCGTCATCGACAACGGCAAGTACGGCAAGCGCACCGTCCGGTTCGAGACCGGTCGGCTCGCACAGCAGGCCCAGGGCGCGGTCGCCGCGTACCTGGACGAGGAAACGATGCTCCTCTCGGCCACCAGCGCCGGCAAGCACCCGCGTGAGGGCTTCGACTTCTTCCCGCTGACCGTCGACGTCGAGGAGCGCTCCTACGCCGCCGGCAAGATCCCCGGTTCGTTCTTCCGCCGTGAAGGCCGTCCGTCGACCGAGGCCATCCTCGTGTGCCGTCTCATCGACCGGCCGCTGCGTCCGTCGTTCGTCGACGGCCTGCGCAACGAGGTGCAGATCGTCATCACCGTCCTGAGCATCGCTCCGGACGAGTTCTACGACGCGCTGGCGATCAACGCCGCGTCCGCGTCGACGCAGATCTCCGGTCTGCCGTTCTCCGGCCCGATCGCCGGTGTGCGCCTCGCGCTCATCGGTGACCAGTGGGTCGCGTTCCCGAAGGCCTCGCAGCTCGCCGACGCCGTGTTCGACCTGACCGTCGCCGGTCGTGTCGTCACGGACGAGGCCGGCAACGAGGACGTCGCGATCATGATGGTCGAGGCCGAAGCCACCGAGCACGCCTGGGACCTCATCCAGGGCGGCGCCACCAAGCCCGACGAGGCCATCGTCGCCCAGGGCCTCGAGGCGGCGAAGCCGTTCCTCAAGTCCCTCGTCGACGCCCAGGCCAAGCTCGCCGCGCAGTCGGCCAAGGAGATCCAGGACTACCCGGTCTTCCCGCCCTACGCGCCCGAGGTCTACTCGGCCGTCGAGGCCCTCGCGCTCTCCGAGCTCGGTGACGTCTACAAGATCGCCGCCAAGACCGAGCGTCAGGACGCCGACGACGCGCTCAAGTCGCGCGTCAAGGAGGCCATCGCCGCCAAGGTCGAGGCCGGCGAGCTGCCGACCGAGGCCAACGGCCAGGTCAGCGCCGCGTACAAGTCGGTCACGAAGAAGGTCGTCCGCGGCCGCATCCTGACCGAGCAGGTCCGCATGGACGGTCGCGGCCTCGCCGACATCCGTCCGCTCGACGCCGAGGTCGCCGTGATCCCGCGCGTCCACGGTTCGGCGATCTTCCAGCGTGGCGAGACGCAGATCCTCGGCGTCACCACGCTGAACATGCTCAAGATGGAGCAGCAGATCGACTCGCTGTCGCCCGTCACGAAGAAGCGCTACCTGCACCACTACAACTTCCCGCCCTACTCGACCGGTGAGACCGGCCGTGTCGGTTCGCCGAAGCGTCGCGAGATCGGGCACGGCTTCCTCGCCGAGCGCGCCCTCGTGCCGGTGCTGCCCTCGCGCGACGAGTTCCCCTACGCCATCCGTCAGGTCTCCGAGGCGCTCAGCTCCAACGGCTCGACCTCGATGGGTTCCGTCTGCGCCTCGACCCTGTCGCTGCTCAACGCCGGTGTGCCCCTCAAGGCCCCGGTCGCCGGCATCGCGATGGGCCTGGTCTCCGACACCGTCGACGGTCAGACCCGCTACGCGGCCCTGACCGACATCCTCGGCGCGGAAGACGCCCTCGGCGACATGGACTTCAAGGTCGCCGGTACCTCGGAGTTCGTCACCGCGATCCAGCTCGACACCAAGCTCGACGGCATCCCGTCGACGGTGCTCGACGCGGCGCTCAAGCAGGCCAAGGAGGCCCGCTCGGCCATCCTCGGTGTGCTGAACGAGGCCATCGACGCCCCCGACGAGATGGCGGACACCGCTCCTCGCGTCATCTCGGTGCAGATCCCCGTCGACAAGATCGGCGAGCTGATCGGCCCGAAGGGCAAGACGATCAACGGCATCCAGGACACCACCGGTGCCGACATCTCGATCGAGGACAACGGCACCGTCTACATCGGCGCCGTCGACGGTCCGTCGGCCGAGGCTGCTCGTGCCCAGGTCAACGCGATCGCCAACCCGACCAACCCGGAGATCGGGGACCAGTTCCTCGGCACCGTCGTGAAGATCGCCACCTTCGGCGCCTTCGTGTCGCTGCTCCCGGGCCGTGACGGTCTGCTCCACGTCTCCGAGGTGCGCAAGCTCGCCGGTGGCAAGCGTGTGGAGAACGTCGAGGACGTGCTCGGCGTCGGCCAGAAGGTCCTGGTCGAGGTCACCAAGGTGGACGACCGCGGCAAGCTGTCGCTCGCGCCGGTCGTGGCCGACGAGACCGAGGGTGACTCCACCTCGGCCGAGACGGTCCGCGCCCACGCCGAGGACCCGGCCGAGGGCTGATCCGCTTTCGCGTCCTGACGCACGAACGGCCGCCGTCCCTTCCGGGGCGGCGGCCGTTCGCCGTTGCGGGGGCGTGCGTGCCTTGGCCGCGTGCGTGCGTTGGCCGCGTGCGTGCTTTCGCGGCCAACGACACCTCACGGGCACGGCGCCGCGTGAACTGTCGTTGGCCGCGAAAGATCGCGGCGCGGTGCCGCGTGCCGGTCAGGCCGCGGGGGTCTCCTGCGTGCCCATGAGCTGCGCGCGCCCGAGCAGGTGCCCGCGGAGCATGAAGCCCACGACCGCGGGGGTTGCGTCGGCGGGGACCTCGAGCACGGGGACGTCGAGGGCGCTCAGCGTGAAGAAGTAGCGGTGCACACCGTGGCCCGCGGGCGGTGCTGCCCCGAGGAACGTGTCCGTGCCGAACTCGTTGCGGCGGCGGAGTGCCTCGGCGGGCAGCAGGGCGTCGTCGGTGCCGGCGCCTGCGGGGAGCGAGGTCGCCGAGCCCGGGATGTCGCTCAGGCTCCAGTGCCAGAAGCCCGAGCCGGTCGGGGCATCGGGGTCGTAGACGGTCAGGACGAAGCTCTTCGTGCCCTCGGGCGCGTCCGACCACTCGAGTGCGGGGGAACGGTCCTCACCGCCGACGTCGGAGCCGCGTGCCGAGGTGGGCAGCTCGCCTCCGTCGGTGAAGTCGGGGCTCGTGAGGGTGAAGGACGGGACGTCGGGCAGGTTCCAGTTGGGGTCGTTGGCCATGACCCAAGCCAACACCCGCCGGCTCGGGCTGCGCTCGGTGCGCGCGCTGGGCTGTGGGAGTTCGCACGCGACGGCCTGGAGGCACGGTGCGGGCCCGCCACGGGCCTCCCGTCCGCCCGCGGTCGCCTCGACAGCCCCGCCAGAGCGACAGATCTGGCGACAGCCGGGCGTCAGCCCGCGAGCACCCGGTCGACCACTCGGTTGAGCGCAGCGGTGGCGGCGATCGCGTCACCGGCGTACGCCCCGGCCATCGCACCGTCACGCGCGAGCATGAGCTCGTCGGCACCGTCGCCGGGCAGGGGGTGTCCGGCCTCCTGCAGCAGGGTCGCGAGTCGCTCGGTGTACCAGTCGCGGTGCACGGCGACGACCTGGCGGACGGGGTCGCGCGGGTCGTGGTACTCGGCGGCGGCGTGCAGGAACGCACAGCCGCGGAACGCCGGGTCGTTGACGTCGTCGGCCAGTGCGGCGACCCACGCACGGACGGCCCGGTCGGGGGAGCCGGCGTCGGCGATCAGCTGCTCCATCCGCTCCTGCACGCGCTCGTGCTGGGTGCGGATGTAGGCGAGGATCAGGTTGTCCTTCGACCCGTAGTGCTTGTAGAACGTCGCCTTCGTGACGCTCGCCTCGGAGATGAGGCGGTCGACGCCGACGCTGTGGATGCCCTCTTCGTAGAAGAGTCGCGTGGCGGTCTCGAGGACACGGACCTTCGCGCCGCCGGAGCGGGGAGTCGGGGGGACGCTCGACCCGTCCGGCGACGCGAGGTTCGTGCTCGGGCCGGGGAGACGCTGGACGGCCGGTTGGGGGGAATCGACCGTCACAGCGTGTACTCCTCGGACTCATCGGCTCCGCGACCGGAGTGGGGGGACTCGGTGGTCGCGCAGGACTGATGTCCCGAGCCGCCGGATCGGAACTTAGGGGGGCTTTCGATCCGGCGTGGCCAACAGTAGCACAAGGAGGACAGACAGACGAGTCGGTCTGTCCACACTTTCTGTACCCCACTTCGAGTGGCACGCGACCGAGACCGGGAAACTGGGCGGGAGGCATCGACGGATCAGTAGGCTCGTCTGCGATGAACCAGCCAGTGCCACTGCCGCTCGGGGCCCCGGACACGTCGTTCCTGACGTCCGGCGGGGCCTTCGTCCGTCGCACCGTGCTGCCCTCGGGTGTCCGTGTGCTGACCGAGGCGGTGCCGGGTGCCGCGTCGACGAGCATCGGGTTCTGGGTCGGCGTCGGTTCGCGTGACGAGCGCGACGGGCAGTTCGGGTCGACCCACTTCCTCGAACACCTGCTCTTCAAGGGCACCGAGACCCGATCGGCGCTCGACATCGCCATCGCGTTCGACTCGGTCGGCGGTGAGCACAACGCCGCGACCGCCAAGGAGTACACCTGCTACTACGCACGGGTCCGGGACACCGACGTCCCGATGGCCGTGAACGTCATCGGTGACATGGTCACCGGTTCGGTGCTCGAACCGGACGCCTTCGCCGTCGAGCGTGGGGTCATCCTCGAGGAACTCGCGATGGCCGCCGACGACCCGGCCGACGTCGCGGGCGAGGCCTTCTTCGCCGCGGCCTTCGGCGGACACCCCCTCGGCCGTCCGATCGGGGGGACCCCGGACAGCATCCGGGCGGTCCAGCGCGACGACGTGCTGGCCCACTACCGCGAGCACTACGCACCGAACGGCATCGTCGTGACCGCCGCCGGTGCCGTCGACCACGACCGGTTCTGCGAACTCGTCGCCGGCGTCTTCCACGACGCCCCCGACGCCGAGCCGCTGCCGCGCCGGACGCCCGAGACCGTGGCCGACCCGGTCGAGGCGAAGCTGTCCGTGGTGCACCGCCCCACCGAACAGGTGAGCATGCTCCGCGGCTCGCAGGGCCTCGACCTGCGCGACGACCGCCGTCCCTCCCTCAGCGTCCTGAACGCCGTGCTCGGTGGGGGCATGAGCTCGCGCCTGTTCCAGGAAGTGCGCGAGCGCCGCGGTCTGGCCTACGCGGTGTCGTCGTTCGCCCCGGCCTACCTGGACAACGGCGCCTTCGGTGTCTACGCGGGCTGCGCGCCGGACAACGTGGCCGGTGTCATCGACATCGTCGACGCCGAGTTCCGCCGGATGGTCGACCACGGCATCACCGACGACGAGCTCCGACGTGCCAAGGGCCAGATCGAGGGCGCGCTGACGCTCTCGCTCGAGGACTCCGACGCCCGCATGACCCGCCTCGGCCGCTCCGAGCTCGGCACCGGCGAGTACACCGACCTGTCGACGGCGCTCGAGCGTGTCGACCGCGTCACGACCGACGGCGTGCTCGAACTCGCGCGCGACCTGCTCACCCGGCCGACGATCACGTCGGTCGTCGGTGCCGTGCAGCAGGACGAACTCGCCGCGGCCATCGGGATCGGCAGCTGAGCAACGGACATGTCGCACTACCTGTACCTCGTCCGACACGGCGAACACCAGGACGCCGAACACGGCCTGCGGGACGGCAAGCTCTCCGAACGCGGCAAGCGTCAGGCGACCCTGATCGCTGACCGTCTCGGCGGTGTGCCCTTCGACGGCGTGTACCACTCGCCGCTCGAGGCCCCGAGCGAGACCGCCGCGTTCCTGTCGCAGCGCCTGCCGTCGATCCAGCCCGAGCCCTCGACGCTGCTGTTCGACTGCATCCCCTCCGGCCCGACCCCGGACATGCCGCACGCCTACCAGGGCTGGTACGGCGGCATCACCGAAGAGGAGATCGTCGCCGGGCAGGCCCAGATGGGCGACGCCGTGTCGGAGTGGTTCACCCCGGCGCGCGAGGACCGGCACGACCTGCTGATCACCCACAACGCCGTGATCGGCTGGTTCGTGCGCGAGGCGTTCCAGGCCCCGGAGTGGCGCTGGATGGGCACGAACGTCGCCCACACCGCGCTCACGATCATCCGGATCCGGTCGGCGAAGCCCGCCGAGGTCGTCACGCTGAACGACCTGGCCCACCTGCCCGTGGAGCTGCGCACCGGTCTGCCGGTCGACCAGCCCGTCTAGCGGCTGCCCGTCCGGTACGCGGCGACGCGGCCGGGAGGCCCGTGGCGGCTCAGGCGATCGGCTCGCGGCCCGTCTCCGTGCGGTCCACCGCCCTGCGGTACCAAGCGGTGGCGTTCGGGTTGTCGTTGAACGGCTCGACCCGCTGGTACCCGCGACCGCGGTACATCGCGCCGGCCGCCACGAGCGAGTCGTTCGTGTCGAGGACGATGCTCGTCGCACCGAGGTCGGCCCCGGCCCGCTCGAGCAGGTCCATCACGGCCGTCGCCACGCCCGTGCCGCGCCCGGCCGGCACCACGAAGACGTGCTTGACCTCGAACCGGACGTCGACGGCACCGGTCGCGTCGACCCCGTCCGCGATCCGACGGAGGCCGCCGCATCCGACCGCGACGCCGTCGTCGTACGCCACCGCGAACACCCCGTTCGGCGGCGTGAACTCGGCCGCGGGGGTGCGCTTCCGCGAGTACGTGCCCTGCGCGCTCGGGAACGTCGCCTCCCGTTCGTCCAGGTACGCATCGAGCAGCGCGTCGACCTCGGGCAGATCGGCCGGCACGGTCCTGACCTCGACTGACATGCGTCGATCCTAGGATGGACCGCATGGTCACTCCCGTCGCCGTCGTCGGCGCCACCGGTCGTCTCGGGGGCCTCGTGGCGTCCGTCGTCGAGGAACTCCCGGAGTTCGAGCTCGTCGCCCGCCTGTCGTCGAAGGACGGCGCGCACGAGGCGCCGCCGTCGGTCTTCGGCGGCGCGGCCCTCGTGGTCGACGTGACGGTGCCGTCGCTCAGCCCGGCGATCGTGGAGAACGCGCTCTCGAGCGGCGCGAACGTGCTCGTCGGCACCTCCGGCTGGTCGCTCGACCGGCTCGCGAAGCTCCGCACCGGGCTGCAGGAACGCCCGGACCAGGGGGTGCTCGTGGTCCCGAACTTCTCGATCGGCTCCGTGCTCGGCACGCACCTGGCGACGATCGCGGCCCCGTGGTTCCCCGCCGCCGAGATCGTCGAGACCCACCACGCCGGCAAGATCGACTCGCCCTCGGGCACCGCGGTGCGCACCGCCGAGCTGATGGCCGACGCGCGGCGCGAGGTCGGTCCCGTGGACGCCCCGCACGTCGACCAGCGCGCCCGCGGCCAGCAGGTCGCCAGCGTGCCCGTCCACTCGCTCCGGCTCCCCGGGGTGAAGGCCGTGCAGGACGTCGTGCTGAGCGGCCCCGGCGAGACGCTGACGATCCGGCACGACACCAACGACGACGTCGCCTACGTCGCGGGCATCCGTGCGGCGCTGGCGAACGTCGTCGCGGCGCGGGGCCTCACCGTGGGCCTCGGCAGCGTCCTCGGCATCGGCTGAGGCATCATGGGTCGGATGGAGCGGGCCGGACGCACGATCCGCTCGCCGTTCTGGGGAGCGGCGCTGATGGCGGTGCTGCTCGCCCTGTACATCGTGCTGGTCGGGCAGCGCGCCGTCGCCTTCATCGCGACCGGGATCCCGATCGGCATCGGCATCGGCGTCGCGCTGTTCGTCGTGGCCGCGATCGGGGCGCTCCTGCTCGTGCTCGAGTTCCGTTTCGGCATCCGCATCACCCGGCTCGGCGGACGGCTCGAGGCCGAGGGCGGCACCCCGGACGACGTCGTCCCGGTTCGGCCGTCAGGCCGACCGATCCGCGACGCCGCCGACGAGCTGTTCCCGCGGTACCGCGACGCGGTCGAGCAGGACCCGGCCGACTGGCGTGCCTGGTACCGGCTCGGCGTGGTCTACGACGCCGCCGGTGACCGCAAGCGTGCGCGATCGGCGATGCGCACCGCCCTGGCGCGCGCCGCCGACCGCTGACCGACCGCCCGGCGTCGGGTCAGAAGACGGCGTCGATCGCGTCCGCAGCCTGCGTGTACCGGAACGTGTAGCCGGACTCGAGCAGCTTCGTGGGGACCATCCGCTGGCTCGACAGGAGCATGTCGTCGGCGGCGTCCCGCAGTGCCAGGCGCAGGGCGAACTCGGGGATCCGGAAGAGGTACGGGCGGTGCAGGACCTCGGCGACGTGCTTCGTGATGCGGTCGGCGACGACGGGCTCAGGACCCGCCAGGTTCACCGGGCCGGAGACGTCCGGGGCCGCGGTCGCCAGGTGCACGATCGCGCCCACCTCGTCCTTGAGCGCGATCCAGGGCCAGTGCTGGCCACCGGTGCCCAGCCGGCTGCCGACGCCGAGCTTGGTCAGCGGCACGAGCGGCGCGAGTGCACCACCGCCCTCGCCGATGACGATGCCCGTGCGGAGCGTGACGACGCGGACCCCGGCGGGAGCGGCGTTCGCGGCTGCTTCCCACGCGGTGCAGACGTCGGCGAGGAAGCCCGTGCCCGGGGCGGCGTCGTCCTGCAGCACGTCGGCCGGGCGGTCGCCGTACACGCCCGAGGCCGAGCCCGACAGGAACAGCGCCGGGGGAGTGGCGGCGTGCCGCATCGCCTCGACCAGGGTGTCGGTGGCGTCGATGCGCGAGCTGCGGATCTCCTTGCGGTAGGCGTCCGTCCACGGCAGCTTGCCGATGTTCGCGCCGGCCAGGTTGATCACCGCGTCGGCGCCGTCGAGGATCGCCGGGTCGAGCGGACGCCGCCCCGGCGCCCAGCGGAACTCGGTGGCGGTGCGCGCTTCGCGGCGGACGAGCGTGGTGACGTGGTGCCCCGCCTCGCGCAGGGCGCGGACGAGGGGCGTTCCGATGAACCCGGACGAGCCGGCCACCAGGATCGAGAGCGGTTGTTCCGTCGTGTCGGGCATGCCCGCAACGCTACTCACACCGACGTAGGCTTCTGTGTGTGACCGACAGCGAGACCGTACAGCCCGACGCCTCCGTCCCGACCCCCTACGAAGACCTGCTCCGCCGGGTCCTGACCGAGGGATCGCCGAAGGGTGACCGCACCGGCACCGGCACCCGCAGCCTGTTCGGCGCGCAGCTCCGCTACGACCTGTCGAAGGGGTTCCCCCTCGTCAGCACGAAGCGCGTGCACTTCAAGTCGGTCGCGTACGAGCTCCTCTGGTTCCTGCGCGGCGAGGGCAACGCGACCTGGCTGCAGGAGCACGGTGTCCGGATCTGGAACGAGTGGGCGGACGCCGACGGCGACCTCGGCCCGGTGTACGGCGTGCAGTGGCGCTCGTGGCCCACCCCCTCGGGTGAGCACGTCGACCAGATCGCCCAGGTCATCGAGCAGATCACGACCAACCCGGACAGCCGTCGGCTCATCGTCTCGGCGTGGAACGTCGCCGACGTGCCGGACATGGCGCTCGCCCCGTGCCACGCGTTCTTCCAGTTCTACGTCAACGACGGCAAGCTCTCGTGCCAGCTCTACCAGCGGAGCGCCGACATGTTCCTCGGCGTCCCGTTCAACATCGCCTCGTACGCGCTGCTGACCCACATGATCGCGGCGCAGACCGGGCTCGAGGTCGGCGACTTCGTCTGGACCGGCGGCGACTGCCACATCTACGACAACCACGTCGAACAGGTCGAGGAGCAGCTGTCCCGCACGGCGTACCCGATGCCGACGCTCGAACTCGCACCGCGCGACTCGATCGACGACTACGAGTACGAGGACTTCACCATCGTGGGCTACGAGCACCACCCGGCGATCAAGGCAGCGGTCGCCGTCTGATGATCGGCATGGTCTGGGCCCGTTCGACCACCGGTGTCATCGGTGCCGACGGCGGCATGCCCTGGCACGTGCCCGAGGACCTGGCGCACTTCAAGCAGGTCACCGGCGACGCGACCGTGCTGATGGGCCGACGCACCTGGGAATCCCTGCCCCAGCGCTTCCGGCCGCTGCCCGGTCGTCGCAACGTCGTGCTCACCCGTGACACGACGTGGACGGCCGACGGCGCCGAGGTCGTGCACGACCTGCAGGCCGCGCTCGACACCGACGAGACCGTCTGGGTCATCGGCGGCGGCCAGGTGTACGACGCCGCACTCGACGCGGCCGACCACGTCTCCGAGACCCTGATCGACGTCGACGTCCCCGGCGACACCGTCGCACCCACGCTCGGCGAGGCGACCGGTTGGACGCTCGCCGACGAGGGTCCCTGGCAGGAGTCCCGGAACGGCGGCACCCGCTACCGGTTCCTCGAGTGGCACCGCAGCGCGTGACCACTCGGAACCAGGTTCCGGACACAGCACCGCGCTGTCCCGTGGTGCGGTGTCCGGAACCTGGTTCCCACCGGGCGTGACCGGCGGGACGGACGTGATCCGGGCCTCCCGGTCGCGCCGCGGGCGGTCCACCGTCCACACGGACGGCGGTCCTCGCGCGCATCCCCGGTACGCTGGTGCCCGTGTCCCCGCGTGAGAATCCCTTCGGTCAGGTCCTCGTCGCCCTCGTGACCCCGTTCACGGCCGACGGCGAGGTCGACTGGCCCGGCGTCGAGCAGCACATCGACGACTGCATCACCGCCGGCGCCGACGGCATCGTCGTCACCGGCACGACCGGCGAGACGTCGACGCTGACCGACCCGGAGAAGCTCCGTCTGGTCGAGGTCGGCAAGTCCGTCGCCGCCGGTCGCGCGAAGATCATCACGGGCGGTGGCTCGAACGAGACCGCGCACGCGATCCACCTGTACAAGCAGAGCGAGAAGGCCGGCGCGGACGGCGTGATGATCGTCACGCCGTACTACAACAAGCCGACGCAGTCCGGTGTCCTCACCCACTTCCGGATGATCGCGGACGCGACCGACCTGCCGGTGATCCTGTACGACATCCCGGGCCGCACCGGCATCCCGATCACGTACGACACGATCCTGCGCGCGTCGAAGCACCCGAACATCCTCGCCGTGAAGGACGCCAAGGGCGACTTCGCCGAGGTCTCGCGGGTGCTGAACAACACCGACCTCATGTACTTCTCCGGCGACGACACGAACGTGCTCCCGCACCTGTCGATCGGCGCCACCGGCCTGATCGGCGTGACCGCGAACATCACGTCGGCGCCGTACCGCACCATCGTCGACGCCGTGAACCGGGGCGACCTGGCCACCGCGACGGCCGAGCACAGGCGACTCGAGCCGCTCGTCCGCGCCGTGATGACGCACGTTCCCGGTACCGTGGCCGCGAAGTACATCCTGCACGGGCTCGGCCGCATCGGCAGCCCGCGCGTCCGACTGCCGCTCGTCGGCCCCGAGGACTCCGAGGCGTACGCCATCGAGACCTCCCTCGAAGCCGTGCGCGACGTGCCCGGCGCCGACTTCTCGAACTTCCGCCCCGACCGCAACGCGGCGGCCGGCGGTGCACTACCGAAGGTGCCAGGCACCACCCGCTAGCGAACACCGCGGCGCGCAGCACGCGCGTCGCCCGAATCCGTAGGACCGAATGCCCACACAGATCTCCGAACCGCAGCCGCTCGAAGCCGGCACCCTCCGCGTCGTCCCCATCGGGGGCCTCGGCGAGATCGGTCGCAACATGACCGTCTACGAGTACGAGGGCAAGCTGCTCATCGTCGACGCCGGCGTGCTGTTCCCCGAGGAACACCAGCCCGGTGTCGACCTGATCCTGCCGGACTTCTCGCCGATCCGTGACCGCCTCGACGACGTCCTCGGCGTCGTGCTCACGCACGGCCACGAAGACCACATCGGCGCCGTCCCGTACCTGCTCAAGCTCCGCGACGACATCCCGCTGATCGGCTCCACGCTGACCCTCGCGCTGGTCGAGGCGAAGCTCAAGGAACACCGGATCAAGCCGTACACGCTCGTCGTGGCCGAGGACCAGACCGAGCAGATCGGCCCGTTCCACCTCGAGTTCGTCGCCGTGAACCACTCCATCCCGGACGCCCTCGCCGTCGCGATCACGACCCCCGCCGGTCGTGTGCTGCACACGGGTGACTTCAAGATGGACCAGCTCCCGCTGGACGACCGCATCACCGACCTCCGTGCGTTCGCCCGTCTGGGCGAGGCCGGCGTGGACCTGTTCCTGCCGGACTCCACGAACGCCGACGTGCCGGGCTTCACCGCTCCGGAGCGCGACATCGGCCCGGTGCTCGAGAACATCATCATGCGCGCCCGCAAGAAGGTCGTCGTGGCGAGCTTCTCGTCGCACGTGCACCGCGTGCAGCAGGTCCTCGACGCCGCCGCAGCCGCGAACCGCAAGGTCGCGTTCATGGGGCGCTCGATGATCCGCAACATGACGATCGCCGCCGACCTCGGGTACCTGCGGGTGCCGGAGAACGTGCTCATCGACACGAAGAAGGCGAAGAACGTCCCGGACGACCAGATCGTCTACATGTCGACCGGGTCGCAGGGCGAGCCGATGGCCGTCCTGGCCCGCATGGCGAACCTCGAGCACCAGATCGAGATCGGCGAGGGCGACACCATCATCCTCGCGTCGTCGCTCATCCCGGGCAACGAGAACGCCGTGTACCGCGTCATCGACGGGCTGACCAAGCTCGGTGCGAAGGTCGTGCACAAGGGCAACGCGAAGGTGCACGTCTCCGGACACGCCTCCGCCGGCGAACTGCTCTACTGCTACAACATCCTGCGGCCGCGCAACGTGCTCCCCGTCCACGGCGAGCACCGCCACCTGTACGCGAACGCCGACCTGGCGATCCAGACGGGTGTCCCGCCGCGCAACGTGATCCTCGGGCAGGACGGCATCGTCGTCGACCTGAAGGACGGCGTCGCGACGGTCGCCGGCCAGCTCGACATCGGCTACGTCTACGTGGACGGCTCCACCGTCGGCGAGATCACCGACGCCGACCTGAAGGACCGCCGCGTCCTGGCGGAAGAGGGTTTCATCTCGATCTTCGCCGCGGTGGACTTCACCACCGGGCAGTGCGTGATCGGCCCGGAGATCCAGTCGCGTGGCTTCGCCGAGGACGACTCCGTGTTCGACGACGTCCGCCCGCAGATCGCCAAGGCGATCTCCGAGGCTGCCGCCAACGGCACGCGCGACTCGCACGCCTTCGCGCAGGTCGTCCGTCGCACGGTCGGTCGCTGGGTGAACACGAAGCACCGTCGTCGTCCGATGATCGTCCCGGTGGTCATCGAGGCGTAGCGCCCGTTCCCACCCTGGAGGCCCGTCCAGCGTCCGTCACGGACGCTGCGGCGGGCCTTCCTGCGTTTGTCCTGAGCGGGCGTTAGGGTTCTGCCCATGGCCGGAGGCACCAAGTCGACCACGCGCTCGCGCGCGTCCACGTCGTCCCGTGGCAACGGGACGCGCGGTTCGTCGCGCACCCAGGCCACGACGAAGAAGCTGCCGCAGGCCGCGCCCACGCCGGTGTTCCGCGAGCAGAACCCGCTCGTGACCTTCTGGCTCGCGATGGCGCACGGCGTCGGCGCGATGTTCCGGCTGCTCGGCAAGGAGACCCTCGAGAAGGACCAGCGGCGCGACGGGTTCCCGTTCCTGCTGTTCCTGCTGGCCATCGCCGGCGGGGTCGTCGAGTGGCTCAACCCGACCAACAGCGTCTCCGTCGCACTCGACGCGTACACGTTCGGTGGGCTGTTCGGCCGCCTGGCGTTCGCCCTGCCCGTCATCATGATCGTGTTCGCCGGGTGGCTGTTCCGGCACCCGGCCTCCGTGCACGACAACACCCGGATCGGCATCGGCCTGGGCATCCTGATCGTGTCGATCGCCTCGCTCTGCCACGTCTTCGGTGGCCGACCGAGCGCGGCCGACGGCATGCCCGCGCTGGCCGCCGCCGGCGGGGTGCTCGGCTGGGTGGTCATCGGCTGGCTCGTCACGATCGCGACCGCCTGGGTGGCCGTGCCCGTGGCGATCGTGCTGCTGGTGCTCTCGCTCTTCATCATCACCAAGACGCCGCCGAACAAGCTCGGTCGCCGACTGCACGAGCTCTACGCCTACCTGTTCGGCGCACCGGCCCCCGCAGCGGAGCCCGAGGCCGACGCCGCCGCCGTGGCGGAGCCCGCCGCCCGCGCCCGCACGTCCAAGCGCGGCAAGAAGGGCGACGCCGACTTCCAGCTGTTCGACGACCTCGGGTTCGGTGACGAGCAGGCCGCTGCCGCCGCCGAAGCCGATGGCGACAACGTGCCGTGGTGGCGCCGGAACAAGTCCGGGCGCGAAGAGGACCCGGCGTACGACAGCCCGGTGCTGCCCCCGGCCACCGGGGTCGCCCCGGCTGCCGCTGCCGTCGCGCCTGCTGCGCCTGCTGCGCCCGTCGTGCCCGCTGCGAGTCCGAACGCCGGTGCCGCCGCCGGGCTCGTCGACCTCACGCCGGCCGAGCCCGCGTCGGTCAACCTCAACGACTCCGTCGAACAGGACCTGCAGGACGCCGAGCAGGCGCTCCGCGCGTTCGGCACCGACGTCCCCGCGCGGCCGGAGCCGACGGCCGACATCCGTCCCGCGGTGCCCGAGGTGCTGTCCGAGCCCGAGATCGTCGACGAGCCGGAGGACATCGACGCCGACGCCGAGCTCAGCGCGGCCGCCGCCGGGTCCGACGAGGACCCGTCGAAGCCCTACCGACTGCCCGCCGCCACCACGCTGAGCTCCGGAACGCCCTCGGTCGCGCGCAGCCAGGCGAACGACGACATCGTCGCCGCCATCACCGGGGTGCTCACCGAGTTCAAGGTCGACGCGAAGGTCACCGGGTTCTCCCGCGGGCCGACGGTGACCCGGTACGAGATCGAGCTCGGCCCCGGCGTCAAGGTCGAGCGCGTCACGGCCCTGTCGAAGAACCTGTCGTACGCGGTCGCCTCGAACGAGGTCCGCATCCTGTCGCCGATCCCGGGCAAGAGCGCCATCGGCGTCGAGATCCCGAACACCGACCGCGAGATCGTCTCGCTCGGCGACGTGCTGCGCTCGAACGCCGCCCGCAAGTCGAAGCACCCGATGACGATCGGCGTCGGCAAGGACGTCGAGGGCGGCTTCGTCGTCGCGAACCTGGCGAAGATGCCGCACCTGCTCGTCGCCGGCTCCACCGGTTCCGGCAAGTCGGTGTTCATCAACTCGATGATCACGTCGCTGCTGATGCGCGCGAAGCCGTCCGAGGTCCGCATGGTCCTGGTCGACCCGAAGCGCGTCGAGCTCTCGATCTACGCCGGTGTCCCGCACCTCATCACGCCCATCATCACGAACCCGAAGAAGGCGGCCGAAGCGCTGCAGTGGGTCGTGAAGGAGATGGACATGCGGTACGACGACCTGGCGTCGTTCGGGTTCCGCCACGTCGACGACTTCAACAAGGCGATCGAGAACAACGAGATCGTCCTGCCCGCGGGCAGCGAGCGGAAGCTCAAGCCGTACCCGTACCTGCTCGTCGTCGTCGACGAGCTCGCCGACCTCATGCTCGTGGCTCCGCGTGACGTCGAGGAGTCGATCGTCCGCATCACCCAGCTCGCGCGAGCCGCCGGTATCCACCTGGTGCTCGCGACGCAGCGCCCCTCGGTCGACGTCATCACCGGGCTGATCAAGGCGAACGTGCCGTCGCGCATCGCCTTCGCGGTGACGAGCGTCACGGACTCCCGCGTCATCCTCGACCAGCCCGGTGCCGACAAGCTCATCGGTCAGGGCGACGCGCTCTTCCTGCCGATGGGTTCGTCCAAGTCGCTCCGCGTGCAGGGCGCCTGGGTGCAGGAGGGCGAGGTCGCCGAGGTCGTCCAGCACGTCACGCGGCAGGCGCAGCCCGAGTACCGCCAGGACGTCCAGGCCGTGGTCGAGCGCAAGGAGATCGACGCCGACATCGGCGACGACCTCGAACTGCTGCTCGCGGCCGTCGAACAGGTCGTGTCGACCCAGTTCGGTTCGACGTCGATGCTGCAGCGCAAGCTCCGCGTCGGTTTCGCCAAGGCCGGTCGCCTGATGGACCTGATGGAGTCGCGTGACATCGTCGGGCCGTCCGAGGGCTCGAAGGCCCGCGACGTCCTGGTGACCGCCGACCAGCTGCCCGCGGTGCTCGCGAAGCTCCGCGGCGAGGAGCCGCCCGCCGCGGCCGCTCCGGCAGCGCCGGCGCCGACGCCGTCCGGCGACGGTGACCGCTACGGAGCAGACCCGGTCGGGGACATGACCCGCGGGTACGATGAAGTCCACGACGAGCCCGATGAGGACGCGTGGGGACTGACGGGCAGGGAGTGACGGCGATGACCGCCTCGGACAGCACGAACACCACGCACGGCGCACGGTTCCCGTGGCGCGGGCGGCTGCTGCGCAAGGGCCCCGGCCCGGCGTCGACCGCGAACGTCGCGAACATCATCACGGTGGTGCGGATCCTGATGGCGCCGCTGTTCTTCGTCCTGCTGCTCGCCGACGCCGGCGACGACGGACCCCTGCGCATCTGGGCGGCGGTCGTCTTCGTCGTGGCGATCGTCACGGACAGCGCCGACGGCATCATCGCCCGTCGGCAGAACCTGGTCACGGACTTCGGCAAGCTCGTCGACCCGATCGCCGACAAGGTCCTCATCGGGGGTGCGCTGGTGGCGCTGTCGATCCTGGCCGAGCTGCCCTGGTACGTGACCGTCCTGATCATGGTGCGCGAGATCGGCATCACGGTCTTCCGGTTCGCGGTGCTCTCCGACCGGGTGATCCCGGCCAGCCGCGGCGGCAAGATCAAGACCGTGCTGCAGGCCGTCGCCCTGACGGCCGCGCTGTTCCCGTGGTGGAACCTGGTCGGCGACTGGGCGCACTGGGTCAACGGCATCCTGATGACGGCCGCGTTCGTGGCAACGATCCTGAGCGGGATCGACTACCTCTGGCAGGCATGGAAGCACAACCGCACCACCGCATGACCGGACCCGAGCGCTCGACTCAGGCCGCGCCTCCAGTCCCGGTCGCACCGGGACTCATCGCCGAACTGACGGCGCGGGGCGAGACCCTCGCCGTGGCGGAGTCGCTGACCGGCGGCCTCGTGGTCGCGACCCTCGTCGACGTGCCGGGGGCGAGCGCCGTCGTCCGCGGCGGCGTCGTGGCCTATGCGACGCCCGTGAAGCACTCCGTGCTCGGGGTCTCGGCGGAGCTGCTCGATGCCGAGGGTGCCGTGCACCCGGAGGTCGCCCGGCAGATGGCCGCCGGTGTCCGGATCGCGCTGTCCGTCGACGGGGAACCCGCGACGTGGGGGATCAGCACGACGGGCGTCGCCGGCCCGGATCCGCAGGACGGCAAGCCCGTCGGCACCGTGTACGTGGGGATCGCCTCCGCCGCGGGGGCTGAGGCCTTCGAGCTGCACCTCGACGGTGACCGGGGAGCAATCCGGCACGCCACCGTCTCCGAACTCCTTGCACGGATGTCGTCCGAGGTCCGGGGCCGGGAATAGGTCCCGTTTCCACTGGGTTACATCTCACGAAATCTCCAGCAGTACGGCAGCCAGCCTGGCTAACATGCTGCAACCGGCAACGCTATTGTTGCTGAACCCGAACTCGATCCACCGGACCGAGCGGGCGCGGAGACGACAGAGAGGAGGAGTTCTCATGGTTCTCGTTCGTCAGGAAATCGGCGATGTGCTCCGGGACTTCCGCTTGCAGAAGGGCCGGACCCTCCGTCAGGTCGCGTCCAAGGCCAGTGTCGCGCTCGGGTACCTCAGTGAGGTCGAGCGCGGGCAGAAGGAAGCCAGCTCGGAGATCCTCGCGTCCGTCGCGGATGCTCTGGACACGCCCATCTCGACCATCATGCGCGAAGTGGGCGACCGCCTCGCGATCGTCGAGGGGCTGACCCCCGTCCCCGACACGCTCCCGGACGACCTCGTCGCCGAGTTCGACAACGACCTCGCGGTGCGCTGAGCGAATCGCACCGAACGCCCCCGCCGGTCCTTCCCGGCGGGGGCGTTCTGCGTTCCGGCCCACGACCACGCGCCTAGGCTGGTCGGATGCGCGTGAGTGAGTTCTGGCGAGCCGTCGACCAGGTGTTCGGTGAGGCCTACGGTTCCGTGGTCACCCGTGACGTCGTGCTCGAAGGGCTCGGCGGTCGCTCCGCCGTGGACGCCCTCGCCGCCGGTGTCGATGCCCGCCGGGTGTGGGACGCGCTCTGCGACTCGCAGGACGTCCCGATGGACCGTCGGCACGGCAAGGGCCTGGCCGAACCCCAGGACTGAGGCGGTTCCGCGAGGCCGGGTACCCGAAACTGTGTTCGGCGTGTTGCTCGAACGCGTGTTCGATCGGTGGTAGCTTCCTCCACAGCGGCGTCGCCCGGGTGTTCCATCCACAGATCGCGTGACCGTCGGCAGTGATGTCGGTGGCTCGCCATAGGTTGATGGACATCGGGAACAGCCCGAAGCCTTGTCGCAGAACCATCGGCCTTGCACCATCGGCCGGCGTGGACGCGACAGCCTACAGGCGGCCGAACACGAGCACGAAGGAGCACCCATGCCATCACCGGCAGACCGCGAGAAGGCCCTCGAGACCGCACTCGCACAGATCGACAGGCAGTTCGGCAAGGGTGCGATCATGCGCCTCGGTTCGGACGAACGCGCCCCCGTCAACGTCATCCAGACCGGGTCGGTGGCGCTGGACGTCGCGCTCGGCATCGGTGGCCTGCCCCGTGGCCGCATCGTCGAGATCTACGGCCCGGAGTCGTCGGGTAAGACGACCCTCACCATCCACGCCATCGCCAACGCCCAGCGCGCCGGTGGCATCGCGGCCTTCATCGACGCCGAGCACGCGCTCGACCCCGAGTACGCCAAGAAGCTCGGTGTCGACATCGACGCCCTGCTCGTGTCGCAGCCCGACACCGCCGAGCAGGCGCTCGAGATCGCGGACATGCTGGTCCGCTCCGGCTCCATCGACCTCATCGTCATCGACTCCGTCGCGGCCCTCGTGCCGCGCGCCGAGATCGAGGGCGAGATGGGCGACTCGCACGTCGGTCTGCAGGCCCGCCTCATGTCCCAGGCCCTGCGAAAGCTCGCCGGTGGCCTGAACCAGACGCAGACCACGATGATCTTCATCAACCAGCTGCGCGAGAAGATCGGCGTGTTCTTCGGTTCGCCCGAGACCACCTCGGGCGGTAAGGCGCTGAAGTTCTACGCGTCCGTCCGCCTCGACATCCGTCGCATCGAGACGCTCAAGAGCGGCACCGACGCGGTGGGCAACCGCACACGCGTCAAGGTCGTCAAGAACAAGATGGCGCCGCCCTTCAAGCAGGCCGAGTTCGACATCCTGTACGGCGTCGGCATCTCGCGCGAAGGCTCGCTGCTGGACTTCGGTGTCGACCACGGCATCGTCAAGAAGTCGGGTGCCTGGTACACCTACGACGGCGACCAGCTCGGGCAGGGAAAGGAGAACTCGCGTTCCTTCCTGATCCAGAACCCCGAGATCGCTGCCGACATCGAAGGCAAGATCCTCGCCAAGCTCGGCGTCGGTGGCGCCAAGGCCGAAGATGCCCCGGTCGAGTCGATCGCGCCGAAGCTCGCGGAGCGCAAGGGCGCGTGAGCACCGACCACGACGACGACGGCCTCGCACCGGTCACCGACCTGTTCGGTGCGAGGTCGCGTCGTCGCGCCCCCGTCACCCCGGTGACGCCCGCGATCCCCGAGCCTCCGGTGTCACCGGACGAACCGCGCGACACCGATGGTTGGGCGCTGCCCGAGTCGGACGAAAGCCGGGTGGACGAGTTCCCCGCATCGTTCGACGCCGATTCGCCGGTGCCGCTGCACGGTGCCCGCGGGCCGGCAGCGTGGGTGTCGCCCGTGATCGGCGACGGCAGCGGGCGCTCGAGCCGTGCGGAGCAGGACGGCTACGACTCCGAGACGGCTGATGCCAGCACCGCGTCGGTGTTCTCCATCGCCGGCGGCGAGGAGATCGACCCGGCCGACGCACCGCGTCCGCTCGATGAACAGCGGGCGGATGCAGAACGGATCAGCCTGCGCGCTCTCGGGCGCAAGGGCGTGAGCGAGTCCGAGATGCGGACCCTGCTGCTGCAGCAGGACCTCGACCCCGACGTGGTCGAGCACGAGATCGAACGCTTGACCCGTGTCGGGCTCCTCGACGACGTGGCCCTCGCCACCGACCTGGTGGATCGACTGCACTCCCGCAAGGGCCTCGGTCGACAGGGTGTCGTGACGGAGCTCCGTCGCCGGGGGATCGACCAGGTGGCGATCGACACCGCGCTCGACGAAGCCGCCGATGACGAGGACGACGAGTTCCTCCGCGCGCAGGAACTCGCCGACAAGCGGGCGCCGCAGATGCGCGGGCTCGACCGGGCCACTGCGGAACGCCGTCTGTCCGGCTTCCTGATGCGCAAGGGCTACAGCTCCGGGGTCGTCCGGATCGCTGTTGCACGTGCCCTCGACGGCGGTGGGAAACGGCCGCAACCCGGCCGCGGGACCGTACGGTTCGAGTAGTCGCCCCGACCTACACTGGAACGACCATGGCCACCGTCGAAGCGCGCCCCCGCACCTACGAAGTCCGCACCTACGGGTGCCAGATGAACGTGCACGACTCCGAGCGGTTGAGCGGGTCCTTGCAGGCCGCGGGCTACACCGCGGCGGACGGTGCGCAGGCCGACGTCGTCGTCATCAACACCTGTGCGGTGCGCGAGAACGCGGACAACCGGCTGTACGGCAACCTCGGGCAGCTCGCGGGGATCAAGCGCGAGCACCCCGGCATGCAGATCGCCGTCGGCGGGTGCCTGGCGCAGAAGGACAAGAACGTGATCCTCGAGAAGGCGCCGTGGGTCGACGTCGTCTTCGGTACGCACAACATGGGGTCGCTGCCGACCCTGCTCGAGCGGGCGCGGCACAACGACGAGGCGCAGATCGAGATCCTCGAGGCACTCGACGTCTTCCCGTCGACGCTGCCCACCAAGCGCGACTCGACGCACAGTGGGTGGGTCTCGATCTCGGTCGGCTGCAACAACACCTGCACGTTCTGCATCGTCCCCTCGCTCCGCGGCAAGGAGAAGGACCGCCGTCCCGGTGACGTCCTGGCCGAGGTCCAGGCGCTCGTCGACGACGGCGCGATCGAGGTCACGCTGCTCGGGCAGAACGTGAACTCCTACGGGGTCGAGTTCGGCGACCGACAGGCGTTCGGCAAGCTGCTGCGGGCCACCGGCGCCATCGAGGGGCTCGAGCGCGTCCGCTTCACGAGCCCGCACCCGGCGGCCTTCACCGACGACGTCATCGACGCGATGGCGGAGACCCCGAACGTGATGCCCCAGCTGCACATGCCGCTGCAGTCGGGTTCCGATCGCGTGCTCAAGGCCATGCGCCGGAGCTACCGCAGCGAGCGGTTCCTCGGCATCCTCGACCGCGTCCGCGCGAAGATCCCGCACGCGGCGATCTCCACCGACATCATCGTCGGGTTCCCCGGCGAGACCGACGCCGACTTCGACGACACGCTGCGCGTCGTCGAGCAGGCGCGGTTCGCCTCGGCGTTCACGTTCCAGTACTCGATCCGTCCGGGCACGCCGGCGGCGACGATGGACGACCAGCTGCCGAAGCACATCGTGCAGGAGCGCTACGAGCGACTCGTCGCCCTGCAGGAACGCATCACCGCGGAAGAGAACGCGCTGCAGGTCGGCCGGAGCGTCGAGGTGCTCGTGGCCTCCGGCGAAGGGCGCAAGGACGGCGCCACCCGCCGGCTCTCCGGTCGTGCGGAGGACTCCCGGCTCGTGCACTTCACCGTGCCCGCCGGGTCCGAGATCCCGCGCCCCGGCGACGTGGTCACCGTCGACGTCACCCGTGCCGCGCCGCACTTCCTGCTCGCCGACGACGACGCTCCGCTGCGCATCCGACGCACCCGGGCCGGTGACGCCTGGGACCGCGCGCAGGCCGAGAGCTGCGGCGTGCCCACACCCGCTGCCGCCGCGGGCGACGGGCCCCGTCCGGTCTCGCTCGGGCTGCCCACGCTCCGTGTCGGGCGCTGACCTGCCGACCGCCGGACCGTCGGGTGTTCCGCCCGCCGCCTCCGGAACGCTGTCCGGTGCCGGTGCCGGTGCCGGTGCCGGTGCCGGTGGCGCTGCCACTGCCGACCTGATCGCGGTCGTCGGGGCGACGGGCACCGGGAAGTCCGACCTCGGCATCGCGATCGCAGAGCGGCTGCGTGCTGCCGGTCGCCCCGCGGAGATCATCAACGCGGACGCCATGCAGCTGTACCGGGGCATGGACATCGGTACCGCGAAGCTCCCCCCGGCCGAACGGCACGGCATCCCGCACCACGAGCTCGACGTGCTCGACGTCACCGACGAGGCGAGCGTCGCGGCGTACCAGGTCGCCGCCCGAGCCGACGTCGACCGGATCCAGGCCGACGGTGGCGTGGCCGTCCTCGTCGGCGGCAGTGGCCTCTACGTCTCCGCGGTGCTGTTCGACCTGGCGTTCCCGGGCACCGACCCCGCGCTCCGTGCGCAGCTCGAGCGCGAGCACGAGGAGCTCGGCCCGGGCATCCTGCTCGAGCGACTCCGCGCCCTCGACCCGGCGGCCGCCGCGACGATCGACGCACGCAACCCACGGCGGTTGATCCGTGCACTCGAGATCGCGAGCCGATCCGAGGTCGTGACCCCGAGCCTCCCGGCCTCGCCCCGCGCCTGGCGACCGTCCCGGATCCTGCACCTGCGGCGTGACCGCGAGCAGCTCGTGTCGGCGTTGCACGAGCGGGCCGCGCGGATGTTCGAGGCCGGACTCGTCGACGAGGTCGCGGCGCTCCGCGAGCAGGGACTCGAGCAGGGCAGGACCGCGCGCGGCGCCATCGGCTACTCGCAGGCGCTCGAGGTGCTCGCCGGCACAGCCACGCGCGAGCACGCGGTCGAGGCGACCGGCATCGCGACCCGGAAGTACGCCCGGCGGCAGGTGTCCTGGTTCCGCCGGTACGCCGATGCCGAGACGCTCGACGTCACAGGGGCGGACCGCGGCGACCTGTCGGAACTGGCCCGTAGGATCGTGCCGTGACCGAGCTGCACTTCACCAAGGGCCAGGGGACCGGCAACGACTTCGTCCTGTTCGCCGACCCCGACGCCACCGTCGACCTGACCCCCGAGCGGATCCGCGCGATCGCGGACCGACGCTTCGGTGTGGGCGGCGACGGTGTGATCCGCGCGGTGCGGTCCGAGGCGATCCCCGAGGGGCGTGCGCTCGTGGCCGTCGAGCCCGAGGCGACGTGGTTCATGGACTACCACAACGCCGACGGCACGATCGCGGAGATGTGCGGCAACGGCATCCGCGTGTTCGCCCGGTACCTGACCGAGTCCGGCCTGGTCGAGCTCGCTCCCGGCGAGACGCTCACCGTCGGCAGCCGCAAGGGGCTGGTCGACATCCAGCGCACCACGAACGGGTTCGCCGCCGACCTCGGCCGCTGGGGCCTGGGCATCGAGGGCGGGGGCTCTAACGACGTGCTCGTGCGGGCCAAGAACCTCGACGGGGCGCGGCCCGGCATCGGCATCGACGTGGGCAACCCGCACGTGGTCGTCGCCGTCGAGACCGAGGACGAACTGGCCGACCTCGACCTGACCTTCCTGCCGGTGCTCGACCCGGCGCCGGAGCACGGTGCGAACGTCGAGTTCGTGCTGCCCGGCGACCCCCTCATCAAGGACGGCGTCGGCGAGATCACGATGCGGGTGCACGAGCGGGGGAGCGGAGAGACGCTCTCGTGCGGCACCGGGGCCGTCGCGGCTGCCCTCGCCACCCGCTACTGGGTCGGTGCCGGGGCGCCGGACACCTGGCGGGTGCGGGTGCCGGGCGGGCTGCTGACGGTGCGGATGACGGCGACCGAGGATGGCGAACACGTGTCGTTGTCCGGGCCCGCCGAGCTCGTGTTCTCGGGCGACCTGACGGTCTGAGGCGGACGCGGCGCGCGGCGCGGCGGTCGCGCGGCGCGGCGGTCGCGCGGCGCGCGGGCGCTTCGTGAGCAGGAATGGTCGGGTGCCCAGGGGCGACCCGACCATTCCTGCTCACGAACTGCGTGCCTCCGCGCTGCGGTGCACCCGGATGACGCGGAAGCCCTTGGCCGTCGACTCCCGGGTGACCGAGAACCCCTCGCCGAGTGCCCCGACGAGCCACTTCTGCAGCGAGTCGCCCCCGAGGTCCTTCGACACGACGAGCCAGGCGTCGCCCCCGACCTCGAGCCGGGGCAGCCACGTCAGCAGGATCTGGTGCAGTTCGTCCTTGCCGACACGGATCGGCGGGTTCGACCAGATCGTGCGGAAGCGCAGGTCGGCCGGCACGTCGTCGGGCAGCGCGATCGTGACGTTCGACGCCCCCGCAGCAGCCGCGTTGGCGCGCGCGAGGCCGAGCACCCGCTCGTTGACGTCGACGCCCCACACGTGTGCGTCGGGGGACTGCAGTGCCATGGTGATCGCGATCGGGCCCCAGCCGCAGCCGATGTCGAGCAGCGCTCCGTCGGCGGCGGGTGCCGGCACCGAACCGAGCAGGACCTTCGTGCCGCGGTCGACGCCGTCGGGGCTGAAGACCCCCGCAGCGGTCGACAGGGTGAGGGGCTGACCGGCGAGCGTGACGTGCACCTGGCGCGGCCGGAGTTCGCTCTCGGGGGTGGCCGAGAAGTAGTGGTCGTTCGCCATGGATGAACCGTACCGGCAACCGAGTGTGTCGGAGGGCCTCCGGAGGTAGCCTGTGCACAGGATGACGGATACCCATCAGCAGAACAACCAGACCAACGACGACAGCGCAGACGGTGTCGTCGAGAGGGTGCTGCGCAACGCAGACCACCGCGCAGCATCGTCCATCTTCGCACCCGCCCAGGCCATCCAGACGCAGTCGGTCGACGACCGCAGCTGGACCGGCGACGGCGACCAGTACGACCGTGAGGACCGAGCGGCGCTGCGCCGTGTCGCCGGCCTCTCCACCGAACTCGAGGACGTCACCGAGGTCGAGTACCGCCAGCTGCGGCTCGAGCAGGTCGTCCTCATCGGCGTGTACCCCCAGGGCGACGCGCAGGACGCCGAGAACTCCCTGCGCGAGCTGTCCGCCCTTGCCGAGACGGCCGGCGCGGTCGTGCTCGACGGGCTCCTGCAGCGCCGGCCCCACCCGGACGCCTCGACCTACCTCGGCAAGGGCAAGGCCGAAGAGCTCGCGATGATCGTGAAGGCCACCGGCGCCGACACCGTGATCGCGGACACCGAGCTCGCTCCCTCGCAGCGCCGTGCGCTCGAGGACGTCGTGAAGGTCAAGGTGATCGACCGCACGGCCGTGATCCTCGACATCTTCAGCCAGCACGCCAAGAGCCGCGAGGGCAAGGCGCAGGTCGAACTCGCCCAGCTCGAGTACCTGCTGCCGCGACTGCGTGGTTGGGGTGACTCGATGTCCCGGCAGGCCGGTGGTCAGGTCTCCGGCGGCGCGGGCATGGGTTCGCGTGGCCCCGGTGAGACCAAGATCGAACTCGACCGGCGTCGCATCCACACCCGGATGGCCAAGCTCCGCCGCCAGATCGCCGGGTTCCGCCCCGCGCGCGAGGCCAAGCGTGCCGAGCGCAACCGCAACGAGGTGCCCAGCGTCGCGATCGCGGGCTACACCAACGCCGGCAAGTCGTCGCTGCTCAACCGGCTCACGAGCGCGGGCGTGCTGGTGCAGAACCAGCTGTTCGCGACGCTGGACGCCACGGTCCGCCGGACCGAGAGCACCAAGGGCCGTGAGTACACGTTCGCCGACACCGTCGGCTTCGTGCGCAACCTGCCGCACCAGCTGGTGGAGGCCTTCCGCTCCACCCTCGAGGAGGTCGGCGACGCGGACGTCATCGTGCACGTGGTCGACGGCTCGCACCCCGACCCCGGGGCGCAGCTGTCCACCGTGCGCGAGGTCATCGGCGACGTCGGTGCCGGCGACATCCCGGAGATCGTCGTCTTCAACAAGGCCGACCTGATCGACGACGCGCAGCGCCTCGTGCTCATCGGACTCGTACCGGACGCGGTGTTCGTGTCGGCGCGCACCGGCGAGGGCATCCCGGAGCTCCTCAGCGTCATCGAGGACCGCCTGCCCGAGCCCGACGTCGACCTGACGATCGTGGTGCCGTACGACCGCGGCGACCTGGTGTCGTCGCTGCACGACACCGGCTCGGTCGAGTCGGTCGACTACGTCGAGGACGGCACACGCCTGCGGGTGCGCGTCTTCCAGCGGCAGGTCGCCGAGCTCGAGCCCTACGTGGTCACGCCGGTCCCGACCGTCTGACGGCCGGCTCCGGTGGGCGCTGGCGCTGGCGAGCGCTGCCGCGCGGCCTGGAGGCCCGTCACGGGTCCGCCGGACGCCGTCCTGTCACCGAGACGCCCCGGAACACACGAAACGCCGCCGGATCCGGCGGCGTTTCGTCGTGCAGGGGGCGTCGTACGGTGACGACGGCGTCTCGCGCCGGTACAGCGCGGGAGGCGGTCAGAGGGAGCGGAGGACCGCGACGACCTTGCCGAGGACCGAGGCCGCGTCGCCGAGGATCGGCTCGAAGGCGGAGTTGCGCGGCAGCAGCCACGTGTGACCGTCGCGCTGGCGGAAGACCTTGACCGTGGCCTCTTCGTCGAGCATGGCCGCGACGATGTCACCGTTCTCGGCGGTCTGCTGCGACCGGACGACGACCCAGTCGCCGTCGCAGATCGCGGCGTCGATCATCGACTCACCGACGACCTTGAGCATGAAGAGCTCGCCGGTGCCGACGAGCTGTCGGGGGAGCGGGATGATCTCGTCGACGTGCTGCTCGGCAGTGATCGGGACACCTGCGGCGATCCGGCCGACGAGCGGCACGAGCGTGGTGGCGTCGATGTCCGGGCCCCCGACGTCGGACGACGGCTCGTCGACCAGGACCTCGAGCGCACGCGGGCGGTTCGGGTCGCGGCGGATCCAGCCCCCGAGCTCGAGCTGGCCGAGCTGGTGGGAGACGCTGGAGAGCGAGGAGAGCCCGGCGGCGTCGCCGATCTCGCGCATGCTCGGCGGGTAGCCCCGTGAGGCGATCGACGCACGGATCGCGTCGAAGATCGCCTGCTGCTTCGGCGTCAGCGGCTTCTGGCCCCGCAGTTCGTCCACCACGTCGTCTCGCTTTCGTCGGTGCCGGTCCGGCCGCGGCGGGAATGTCGGTGGTCCCCGCCAGGCTTGTCCCAGTCGATCGAAACAGTATCCGACCAGCCAGGGCCGGACAAACACCTGTTCGAGCGTGTCGCAAGAAAACCCCGCAGAAATCCCCTCCCAGGACTTGTGCGTCATCTAATTCGAAACTATGTTCGGTACACGACTTCGGTTCCACCGAACGGGAAGGCAAGAACGACATGAGCACCATCGCCATCGCTGACATCCAGCGCACCGCGGCGCCCGCCGTGCGTACCCGCCTGCGTCTGACGCGTCGCGGCCGCATCGTCTTCACGACGCTCGCCGCGCTCCCGCTCCTCATCGTCGTCGCCTTCGGTGTGCTGAACGGTGGACAGGCCTCCGCCGGTGACGCCACCGCCGGCGGCGCCCGCACCCAGTTCGAGACCGTGACGATCCAGCCGGGCGAGACCCTCTGGCAGCTGGCCGAGCAGACGGCCCCCGACTCCGACCCGCGCGACTTCGTGCAGGACGTCGTGAGCCTCAACGCGCTCGACGGCTCCGCGCTGCAGGCCGGCGAAGAGATCGCCATCCCCACCAAGTACACCGACGGCGAGTAGCCACTCGGGCAGCGCCGTCCAGACGGCTGGTCGTCGCACGGTGACAGCAGCCTACGATGGATCGGTGGCATTCACGCTCGAAGACCTCCCGATCCGAGACGACCTGCGCGGGCAGAGCCCTTACGGCGCCCCGCAGAAGCACGTCCGCGTGCAGCTCAACGTCAACGAGAACACGCATCCCGTTCCGGACGACGTGGCTGCCGACATCGTCGAGTCGATCCGGCAAGCCCTGCTCACGGTGAACCGGTACCCGGACCGCGAGTTCACCGAGCTCCGACAGTCCCTCGCCGACTACCTCGGGCACGACCTGACCGCCGAGCAGCTCTGGGCGGCGAACGGGTCGAACGAGGTGTTGCAGCAGCTCCTCCAGGCGTTCGGCGGGCCGGGCCGCTCGGTGCTCGGGTTCCCGCCCACCTATTCGATGCACTCGATCCTCGCGTCGGGCACCGGCACCACGTGGATCCCGGCCCAGCGGGAGGACGAGTTCCGCATCTCGCCCGAGACGGTCGTGGCGGCGATCCGTGAACACCAGCCGGACATCGTGTTCCTGTGCGGGCCGAACAACCCGACTGGCACCCCGCTCGAGATCGAGACGATCGCGGCCGCCTACGACGCGACCGACGGTATCGTGATGGTGGACGAGGCGTACGCCGAGTTCATGCCGTCCGACGCTCCGAGCGCCCTCACGCTGCTGCCCGGTCGTGAGCGCCTCGTGGTCTCCCGCACGATGAGCAAGGCGTTCGCGTTCGCCGGTGCCCGGGTCGGGTACATGGCCGCGCACCCCGCCGTCGTCGACGCCGTCCGGCTGGTCCGGCTGCCGTACCACCTGTCCGCGCTGACCCAGGCGGCGGCCATCGCGGCACTCCGGCACGCCCCCGAGATGCTGGCGATGGTCGACGACATCAAGGGGCAGCGCGACCGCATGGTCACCGCGCTCCGGGCCATGGGGTACCGCACCTACGAGACCTGGTCCAACTTCGTCCTGTTCGGTGGTGTGGCCGACCCGCACGCCGCGTTCGAGGCGCTGCTCGAGCGCGACGTCATCGTGCGCGACCTCGGCATCCCGAACCACCTGCGGGTGAGTGCGGGGACCGAGGCCGAGACGACCGCGTTCCTCGACGCCATGCGGCAGGTCGCCGCCGAGCAGCCGCCGGTTAGGGTTGAGGCATGACCGCCCGCACCGCCTCGATCAGCCGTTCGACGAGCGAATCGAGTGTCGAACTCGAGCTCGACCTGGACGGCACCGGGACCTCGTCGATCTCGACCTCCGTCCCGTTCTTCGACCACATGCTGACCGCGTTCAGCAAGCACTCCCTGATCGACCTGCGGGTGCGCTCGACGGGTGACACCGAGATCGACGTGCACCACACGGTCGAGGACACCGGCATCGTGCTCGGACAGGCGATCAAGCAGGCGCTCGGCGACCGCTCCGGCATCGGCCGGTACGGTGACGCCCTGGTCCCGCTCGACGAAGCGCTGGCCCAGGCCGTCGTCGACGTCTCCGGGCGTCCGTTCCTCGTGCACTCCGGCGAGCCCGCGGGCTTCGAGTTCCACCGCATCGGTGGTCACTTCACCGGCTCGATGGTCCGCCACGTGTTCGAGGCGATCACGTTCAACGCCGGCATCACCGTCCACGTCCGCGTGCTCGAGGGCCGCGACCCCCACCACATCGCCGAAGCCGAGTTCAAGGCGTTCGCCCGAGCCGTGCGCAAGGCGGTCGAACTGGACCCGCGCGTCGACGGCATCCCCTCCACGAAGGGCGCACTGTGACCGCCGCCAAGCCGAACGTCGTCGTCCTCGATTACGGGTCGGGCAACGTCCACTCCGCCGCCAAGGCGCTCGAGCGCGCCGGGGCTGATGTCACGCTGACCTCGGACAAGCAGGCGGCGCTCAAGGCCGACGGCCTGCTCGTCCCCGGCGTCGGCGCGTTCGCCGCCGTGATCGACCAGCTCGAGGACGTGCAGGGCGGCGAGATCGTCGACCACCGTCTGGCCGGCGGGCGACCCGTGCTCGGCATCTGCGTGGGCATGCAGGTCCTGTTCTCGCGGGGCATCGAGCGTGGTGCCGACGTCGAAGGGCTCGGCCAGTGGCCCGGCACGGTGCAGGAGATCCAGGCCGAGGTGCTGCCGCACATGGGCTGGAACACCGTGCAGGCCCCCGAGGACTCCGTGCTGTTCGACGGGCTGCACGACGAGCGCTTCTACTTCGTGCACTCCTACGGCGTGACCGACTTCCCGCTCGAGGCGTACGGGCCGTTCCGCGCGCCCCGTCTGACCTGGGCCGAGCACGGCCAGAAGTTCATCGCCGCGGTCGAGAACGGGCCGCTCACCGCCACGCAGTTCCACCCCGAGAAGTCCGGCGAGCCGGGCATCCGCCTGCTCTCCAACTGGGTGCGTTCGCTCTGAACCCGGCCGTGCCGGCCGCGACGGCCGTGCCGGACGCGCACCGGGCCTCCCGGCCGTCCGCAGCCCCTTCTCCACCGCAACGAAACCGACAGGACCATGACCGACCTCACCGACACCCCGCCCCTCGTCTTGCTTCCGGCTGTCGACGTCGTCGACGGACAGGCCGTGCGACTCACCCAGGGCGAGGCGGGGAGCGAGACCGGCTACGGCGACCCCGTCGCCGCTGCCCGGACCTGGCGTGACCAGGGCGCCGAGTGGATCCACCTCGTCGACCTCGACGCGGCCTTCGGGCGTGGCGACAACCGCCGGGTGATCGCGCACGCCGTCCGCGAGGTCGAGGGCGTCTCCGTCGAGCTGTCCGGCGGCATCCGTGACGACGCCTCGCTCGAAGCGGCACTGGCGACCGGTGCGGCACGCGTGAACCTCGGGACCGCGGCGCTCGAGAACCCCGACTGGGCCGCCCGTGTGATCGGTGAGTACGGCGAGCAGATCGCCGTCGGGCTGGACGTCCGCGGCACCACGCTCTCGAGCCGCGGCTGGACCGAGGACGCCGGTGACCTGTGGGAGGTGCTCGACCGGCTGGAAGCCGCCGGTTGTGCCCGCTACGTGGTGACCGACGTCACCAAGGACGGCACGCTGCAGGGGCCGAACGTCGAACTGCTCCGCCAGGTGTGCGACCGGACCGACCAGCCCGTGGTGGCTTCGGGCGGGATCTCGACGCTCGACGACCTCCGTGCGCTCCGCGAACTCGTGCCGTACGGGCTCGAGGGCGCGATCATCGGCAAGGCGCTGTACTCCGGGGCGTTCACGCTGCCGGCCGCACTCGACGTCGCCTCCGAGTAACGCCGTGGCGGGCATCTCGAACGGCCGCGGCACCGGGCCCGACGCCGACGACGCGCACACCCCGGGTGGGGCGGCGGACTCGGCGGGCTTCTCGTGGGAAGGTCGCACGTTCGACCACCACGACACCGCGTTCGCCGATGACGACGGGCTCGCCGACCCCGCGGTGGTCGCGGCCATCGGTGCGCTCGCCGACGGAGCCTCCCAGGCCGCGATCGTCGAGGCACTCCGCTCCGCGCGCCTGCTCATCCCGCTCATCGC
The DNA here is from genome assembly GCF_003234135.1 of Curtobacterium sp. MCPF17_018. Lineage (NCBI taxonomy): Bacteria > Bacillati > Actinomycetota > Actinomycetes > Micrococcales > Microbacteriaceae > Curtobacterium > Curtobacterium sp. MCPF17_018. Next base: position 173,747 of record NZ_QKSJ01000004.1, read on the forward strand.
CGAGGCCGGCGACGTGGGGGAGACCGATGAGGGCAAACTCGTCGACAAGACCCAGGAACTCTCGATCGTGACGGTCGCCGGTCCGGACGGTCGCAGCGCGATGCCGGCGTTCACCTCGGTGGACGCCGTGCACGCGTGGGATCCGGAGGCGCGCCCGGTGCCGGTGGAATCCCGCCGTGTGGCGATGGCCGCGGCGAGCGAGGACACCCAGCTCGTCGTGCTCGACCCGAAGTCGCCGACCGAGTTCGTGCTGCGTCGTCCGGCCGTGTGGGCGCTCGGGCAGGACCTGCCGTGGACCCCGTGCTTCGAGGACCCCGAGGTGGCCCGGGCCTTCGCCGCCTCGGTCGAGGGGGAGCCCGACGTCGCCCGTGTCGAACTCGCGCCGGGCGACCCTTTCGGACGGTTCGCCGGGCCGGAGCTGACGGTGGGCCTGGCGCTGCACCCGGGGCTCGACCGCGAGCGGGTCGGCGAGCTCGTCGGTCGGCTGCAGCAGCGGTGGTCGACCGACCCCGTGATCGCGGAGCGGGTCGACAGCATGCGCGTCGCCCTGCGCGCTGCCTGACGAGCAGCAGCGGCCGCGGCCAGGCTGCCGGCCAGCAGCGGCCGCGGCCAGGCTGCCAGCCAGCAGCGCAGGGGTCCCGCGGCGGTGCGGCCCGGCCCAGCCCGAGGTCGCCGGTACGATGACGGGGTGAGCCCGAACCCGACGACCAACCCCACCGGCGCGACCACCCACGGTCCGACGGGGCGTCCCGTCCGGGACTTCCCCGTACCCGAGGAGCTCGACAGCACCGGACCCGCCCGCATCATCGCGCTCTGCAACCAGAAGGGCGGCGTCGGCAAGACCACGACGGCCATCAACCTGGGCGCCGCGCTCGCGGAGTACGGCCGCAAGGTCCTGGCCGTCGACTTCGACCCGCAGGGCGCGCTGTCCGCGGGTCTCGGGGTCCGGACGCACGACATCCACACCGTCTACGACCTGCTGATGGGTGCCGTGAAGGACCCGAACCAGGTCATCCAGCCGACGAACACCCCCGGCCTCGACGTCATCCCGGCGAACATCGACCTGTCCGCGGCCGAGGTGCACCTGGTCAACGAGGTCGCCCGCGAGCAGATCCTGGCGAGCGTGCTGCGCAAGGTCGCGAACGACTACGACGTGATCCTGGTCGACTGCCAGCCGTCGCTCGGCCTGCTCACCGTGAACGCCCTGACCGCGGCGCACGGCGTGCTCATCCCGCTCGAGTGCGAGTTCTTCGCGCTCCGCGGTGTCGCCCTGCTCATCGAGACGATCGACAAGGTGCGCGACCGCCTCAACCCGGCGCTCAAGCTCGACGGCATCTTGGCGACCATGTACGACTCGCGCACGCTGCACTCGCGCGAGGTCATGGAGCGGGTCGTCGACACCTTCGACGACCGCGTGCTCGACACCGTCATCGGCCGCACTGTGAAGTTCCCGGACGCCACGGTGTCCGCACGCCCGATCACGCAGACCGCGCCGGACCACCCTGCCGCCCACGCCTACCGGCAGCTCGCACGAGAGCTCGTCCAGCGTGGCGCCGTCGCCTGACGCGGGGTTCCGGGTCCGGCTCGCCAACTTCGACGGACCGTTCGACCTCCTGCTGTCGCTCATCACGAAGCACGAGCTCGACATCACCGAGGTGTCGCTCGGTGCCGTGACGGGGGAGTTCATCCAGTACGTCCGGCAGGCCGAGTCCGCCGACGAGCTCGACGAGGCCAGCGAGTTCCTGGTCGTCGGGGCGACCCTGCTCGACCTGAAGATCGTCGGGCTGCTGCCCCAGGGTGAGCTCGTGGACGCCGAGGACGTCGCCCTGCTCGAGGCCCGTGACCTGCTGTTCGCCCGGCTGCTGCAGTACCGGGCCTTCAAGCAGGCCGCCGACTGGTTCGGGGAGCGCTGGGGCGTCGAGTCGCGCCGGCACGTCCGCAGCGTCCGGCTCGAGGAGCGGTTCCGCGCCCGCACACCCGAACTCGTCTGGACGCTGTCGGTGCAGGACTTCGCCGCGCTGGCCGCGCTGGCCTTCGCCCCGCGGGAGATCCCGACCGTCGGCCTCGACCACCTGCACGCCCCGCTCATCAGCATCCGCGAACAAGCCGCGATCGTCGTCTCGATCCTCCGCACCCGCGATGGTGAGGGCATCTCGTTCCGCGAACTGGTCGCGGGCGTCGACCAGACGGGTATCGTGGTGGCTCGCTTCCTCGCGATCCTCGAGCTGTACCGGAACGCGTCGATCTCGTTCGAGCAGCTCGAGCCGCTCGGGGAGCTGACACTGCGGTGGACCGCCGAGGACTGGTCCGACGAGAGCCTCGCGAACCTGGGAGCCGACTATGACGGATGACGTGCACGACACGTCCAGCGCCGAACCCGGCGGCGCCGACGAGATGGCCGACGCCCGCGCGATCGAGCACGAGATCCACGAACGCGCCGCGTCGCCGGCCCACCCCACCATCCCCATCGACCGTCAGCTCGAGGCGATCCTGATGATCGCCGACCAGCCCCAGTCGCTCGTCGCGCTCGGCGCTGCGGTCGGTTCGCCCGTCCCCGCCGTCCGCCAGGCGATCGAACGTCTCGTCGCGGACTTCGACGGCGTCGACGGCACGATCCGCCGCGGTTTCGAACTGCGCGAGGTCGGTGGCGGCTGGCGCTTCTACGTCCGCGCCGACCTGGACCCCGTGGTCGAGCAGTTCGTCGAGGCCGAGCGCCCCTCGCGGCTGTCGCAGGCCGCGCTCGAGACCCTGGCTGTCGTCGCCTACAAGCAGCCGATCACCCGCTCGCAGATCGCTGCGATCCGTGCCGTCAACGTCGACGGCGTCGTCCGGACCCTGGTGGCACGCGGCCTCATCGAGGAGTCGTTCACCGACGCCGAGACCGGCGCCATCAACTACGTCACGTCCGACCTGCTCCTGCAGCAGCTCGGCATCAACTCGCTCGACGAGCTGCCGCTCATCTCGCCCCTCCTGGACGACGGTGCGGACGGCTTCGAGCAGAACGAAGGGATTCCCGATGGCAGGGTTTGACGACCGGGGGCGCGGCGCGCCCCGAGACCGAGACGACCGCAACGGACGCTCAGGAGGCCCGGATCGCTCCGGCCGACCGGCCGGCGGACGCGGCGGGGCCGGCTCTGGTGCCGGTGGCCGCTCCGGCGGGTACGGTCGCGACGACCGCGGGGGCGCACGCCCGCCGCGTGACGACGACCGGCGCGGCGGGTACCCGTCGCGCGACGATCGTGGCGGCGACCGTGGTGGGTACCGCGGGGCTTCGGCGCCGCGTGACGACCGTGGTGGCTACCGGGGTCGTGACGACCGTTCCGGTGGCGGCTACCGCGGCGACTCCGCTCCGCGTGACGACCGTGGTGGGTACCGCGGCCGTGACGACCGTGGTGGGCCCGCGCCGCGTGACGACCGCGGTGGATACCGTGGTGCCCCGGCTCCGCGTGATGACCGCGGTGGCTACCGCGGCCGTGACGACCGTTCCGGCGGGGGCGATCGCGGTGGGTACCGCGGGGCTTCGGCGCCGCGTGACGACCGTGGCGGGTACCGGGGTCGCGACGACCGTGGTGCTTCCGCTCCGCGTGACGACCGTGGTGGCTACCGAGGGTCGGCTCCGCGTGATGACCGTGGTGGGTACCGGGGTCGTGACGACCGTGGTGCTTCGGCTCCGCGTGATGACCGCGGTGGATACCGCGGCAACTCGGCTCCCCGTGACGACCGTGGCGGCTACCGGGGTCGTGACGACCGTGGGGTTTCGGCTCCGCGTGATGACCGTGGTGGGTACCGGGGTCGTGACGACCGCTCCGGTGGCGGCTACCGCGGGGCTTCGGCTCCGCGTGATGACCGTGGCGGCGACCGTGGCGGCTACCGCGGCAACTCGGCTCCGCGTGATGACCGTGGTGGGTACCGGGGTCGTGACGACCGTGGGGTTTCGGCTCCGCGTGATGACCGTGGTGGGTACCGGGGTCGCGACGACCGTGGCAGTTCCGCTCCCCGCGACGACCGTCGCACCCCCGACGGCCAGCAGAGCCGCGTCTGGCACAACGGCCGCCGCTACGTCGGCGGCACCACGAGCGTCCGCAACAGCGACCGCACCACGCCGAAGCCGAGCGGGCAGCGCGACGATCGGGGCAACCCGGCCGAGGGCACGCCCGAACGGCCGATCATCGAGGACTGGGACGCGGCGGACGGAACGGCGCCTGCCGGGGCCCAGCCGGGCCTCCAGGCAGAGGGTGAGCGCCTGCAGAAGGTGATCGCCGCTGCCGGCGTGGCATCCCGCCGCGTCGCGGAGAACCTGATCGTCGAGGGCCGCGTGACGGTCAACGGCGAGGTCGTGGACGCCCTCGGGCGTCGTGTCGACCCCGAGAAGGACGCGATCAGCGTCGACGGCGTGCCGGTGCAGATCGACTCGTCGCGGCGGTACATCGTCCTGAACAAGCCGACCGGTGTCGTCTCGAGCCTGCAGGACGAGCGCGGTCGACGCGACCTGACCGAGTTCGTGGACCGCTACGAGGAGCGCCTGTTCAACGTCGGCCGTCTCGACACCGAGACCTCCGGGCTGCTCGTCCTGACGAACGACGGCGACCTGGCACACGTGCTGGCGCACCCGTCGTTCGGCGTGCAGAAGACGTACATCGCGAAGGTCCACGGCAACGTGAACCCTGCCGTGGTGCAGCGCCTGACCGAGGGCGTCGAGCTCGAGGACGGTCCGATCAAGGCCGACAAGGTGCGGTTGCTCGAGTCCTCGCGGGGTGAATCGCTCGTCGAGATCACGCTGCACTCCGGCCGCAACCGCATCGTCCGCCGCATGCTCGAGGCCGTCGACCACCCGGTCCTCGAACTCGTCCGCCGGTCGTTCGGACCGCTGCACCTGGGCAGCCTGCCGCCGGGCAAGATGCGCGAGCTCGGCACGGTCGAGGTCGGCAAGCTGCTCAGCACCGTCCGTGACGCGAAGCCGTCCGCTCGTGACGACCGCGACGTCGCGCTGGACCAGGACGACGACGAGTACGAGGACGAGTCGGCCGATTGACCGAGCCGGGTCTCGGGCATCGACCGATGCCCGAGACCCGATCGGTAGGCTTGCCCGGTGACCGACGTGAACCCGACCGACATCGACCGCCGTCTGCGTGGCCCGGTCCGGGTCGTCGGTGCCGGGTTGCTCGGTGCCTCGATCGGTCTGGCCCTGCGTGAGAAGGGCGTGGACGTCGTCCTCGACGACGTCTCACCCGCCGCACTGGCGCTCGCCGTGGACTACGGCGCCGGGCGTCGATCGGCTGCCGGCGACCAGCCGGAGCTCGTCGTCGTCGCGGTGCCGCCTGACGTCGTCGCGACCGTGGTGGAGCGAGAACTCGCCGCCTACCCGGACGCCGTGGTGACCGACGTCGCCAGCGTGAAGTCCGGGCCGCTCGCTGCCCTGGTGGCTGCCGGCGCCGACGTCTCCCGGTACATCGGTTCGCACCCGATGGCGGGGCGTGAGCGCAGCGGGCCGACCGCCGCCCGCGCCGACCTGTTCTTCGGGCGCCCGTGGGTGATCGCCGGGCACGACGGCATCACGTACCAGCGTGCCGCGGCGGTCGAGGACCTCGCGCTCGACCTCGGTGCCACCGTCGTGCCGATGGACCCGGAGTCGCACGACCTCGCCGTGGCGTACGTCTCGCACGCACCGCAGCTCGTGTCGACGCTGATGGCCTCGCGCCTGCGGGACGCCCCGGACGGGTCGCTCGGCCTGGCCGGCGGCGGCGTGCGCGACGTCACCCGGATCGCCGCGAGCGACCCCGGGCTGTGGGTGCAGATCATCGGGGCGAACGCCGGGCACATCCGGCCGGTGCTCACCGACCTGCGCGACGACCTGTCCCGCGTGATCGACGCCCTCGGCGACCCGGACGGTGCCGGTTCGCCGCGCACCATCGCCGAGACCATCGCCGACGGCAACCGTGGGGTCGAACGGCTGCCGGGCAAGCACGGCACCACCAAGCGCTTCGCCCAGGTGGTCGTCCTCGTCGACGACACCCCCGGGCAGATCGCCGCACTCCTGACGTTCATCGGGGAGATCGGCATCAACCTCGAGGACATGCGCCTCGAGCACTCACCGGGCGCACAGATCGGCATCGTCGAGGTGTCGGTGCTGCCCGAGCAGGAACAGCGACTCGTCGAGGAACTCGAGGGGCGCGGATGGAGGATCGCAGCAGCATGGGCCTGAACGACGACACGAACGCAGCGACGAACGACTCGGGTGTGGCCGGCGGGCGCGCTCCGGCTGGCGGGACCGACGGGCCCGACTCCGGCTTGCCGACGCCGACGCCGACGCCGACGCCCGGTGACGGGGCACGCGGCGGTGCTGAGGGCGGCCCCCTCGGCGGTCCGGCTGGCGGCATGGGCCAGCCCGGCGGCGAGCCCGGCTCGACCAGCGCCCCGATTCCGTCCGGCCTGGCCGACGGCGCCTACGTGGCGAAGATCGTCATCGCGGTCGACGGCCCCGCAGGCAGCGGCAAGTCGAGCGTCTCCCGTGCGGCAGCCCGCGCCCTGGGCTACGGCTACCAGGACACCGGCGCCGCCTACCGTGCACTCGCGTGGCACGCCCTGCAGCAGCGGGTCGACCTCGACGACGCCGCGGCGATCCTGGCGAGCTGGGACACCTTCGACTACGCCATCGGCACCGACCCCGACGACTACTACGTCAAGGTGGGGGAGACCGACGTCACCGACGCCATCCGCACCCCCGACGTCACCGGCGCGGTCGCCCACATCGCGAAGCTCCCGGACGTCCGGAAGCGCCTGGTCCAGCTGTTCCGGAACGTGATGCGGAAGACCGACGCCCCGGGCATCATCACCGAGGGCCGGGACATCACCACGGTCGTCGCGCCGGACGCCGAGGTCCGGATCCTGCTGACGGCCGACGAGTCCGTTAGAATGGCGCGACGCTCGGCAGAGGTCACGACCCAGTCGGCCGCCGAGACCTCCGCAGCACTCGCTCGTCGCGACGCGGCGGACGCGAAGGTCGTCGACTTCATGAACGCCGCCGACGGCGTCACGACGCTCGACTCCACCGACCTCGACTTCGACCAGACCGTGCAGGCGGTCGTCGACCTGGCCCGCGCGGCCACGCACTGACGCAGACCGGACCGCCTCGGCGGGCCGATCACGCACTGACGCAGACCGGACCGCCTCGGCGGGACGGTCCACCACGGCCGGACCCCCGGCCCCGGCCGGCAACGGCCACCGACACCGCGGCCCCGGCCGCTCGCGAGGAACCCAAGATGGCTCAGCTGGACAACCCGGACAACGACGACTTCCCACAGTACGACGACGCCCTCGGCGAGCGGCTCGCCGGACTCGACGAGGCCGAGGCCGAGCAGCGCGCGACCGCGCTCCGCGCCGGACTCGAGGAGTACGACCTCGAGGACGAAGACCTTGCCCTGCTCGAGGCCGGTCAGGTCGGCGAGGACGGCGTCCACTACCTGCCCGCCTACCCGGTGCTCGCGATCGTCGGCCGCCCGAACGTGGGCAAGTCCGCGCTCGTCAACCGCATCCTCGGTCGTCGTGAGGCCGTCGTGCAGGACGTCCCCGGCGTCACCCGCGACCGTGTCAGCTACAAGGCCGACTGGAACGACAAGCGCTTCACCCTCGTCGACACCGGCGGTTGGGAGCCCGGCGCCGAGGGCATCAACGCCTCCGTCGCCGCGCAGGCCGAGGTCGCGATCGACCTGGCCGACGCCGTGCTCTTCGTCGTGGACGTCACGGTCGGCATCACCGCCACCGACGAGCACGTCGTGAAGATGCTCCGCGGCACCGACCGCCCCGTCATCGTCGTCGCGAACAAGTCCGACGACGAGCGCCGCGACCTCGACGCCTCCGAGCTCTGGAACCTCGGTCTCGGCGAGCCGCACCCGGTCTCCGCGCTGCACGGCCGCGGCGTCGCGGACCTGCTCGACCTGATCATCAAGACGCTGCCCGACACGTCGGCCGTCGCCAAGCAGGAGGTCGGCGGCCCCCGCCGCGTGGCCATCCTCGGGCGCCCGAACGTCGGCAAGAGCTCGCTGCTCAACAAGGCCGCCGGTGAAGAGCGGGTCGTCGTGAACGACCTCGCGGGCACCACGCGCGACCCGGTGGACGAGCAGATCGAGCTCGGCGGCAAGGTCTGGCGCTTCGTCGACACCGCCGGCATCCGCAAGCGCGTGCACCTGCAGCAGGGCGCGGACTTCTACGCCTCGCTCCGCACCACCGCCGCGCTCGAGAAGGCCGAGGTCGCCGTCGTCGTCCTCGACGTCACCGAGCCGGTCTCCGTGCAGGACCTCCGCATCATCGACCTCGTCCTGGAGTCCGGCCGGGCCCTCGTGCTGGCCTACAACAAGTGGGACCTGCTCGACGACGAGCGACGCCGCTACCTGGAGCGCGAGATCGAGCAGGACCTGGCGCACGTCGCCTGGGCCCCGCGCGTGAACATCTCCGCCCGCACGGGCCGCCACCTCGAGAAGCTCGTGCCGGCGCTCGAGACCGCCCTCGAGTCGTGGGACACCCGCATCCCGACCGGCAAGGTCAACGCCTTCATCGCCGAGCTCGTGCAGGAGCACCCCCACCCCGTGCGCGGCGGCAAGCAGCCCCGCATCCTGTTCGGGACCCAGGCGTCGAGCCAGCCGCCGACCTTCGTGCTCTTCACGTCGGCGTTCCTCGACCCGCAGTACCGACGCTTCATCACGCGCCGCCTCCGCGAGGTCTGGGGCTTCTCCGGCACGCCGATCAACGTCAACATGCGGGTGCGCGAGCGCCGGAAGCGCTGAGCCCTCCCACCCGTCACGCAGAACGCGCCCCGATCCGTCGGGGCGCGTTCTGCGTGCGCGTCCGGCCTGGAGGCCCGGAGCCGGTCCGGCGCGCCCGTGCGGCATCATGGGTGCGTGCGTACCGGGCCGTGGGCAGCGGACCGACGTCGGCTCGCCCTGGTGGGCGTCCTCGTCGGTGTGGTCGTCGTGGGCTCGGTCTCCCTGTGGACGATCTCGCACACGTCCGACGACGGTGACACGGTCACGCGTGCCGACGCCGTGGCCCCCGAGCCGGCGCGGTCGCCCGACGTCCGACTGCAGCCGTCCAACGCCCTCGAGGAACCGATCGAGCCCGAACCCGTCCGGCCGGTCGACGGTTCGCCCATCGACCCGTGGTGGCGCCGCGTCCCGCCGGTCTCCGGCGACATCGTCGGCATCGGAGCCGCTGCCTCCGGGCACGTCCGGATCGCCGCGAACACGAGTGACGAGACCCTCGCGGTGGAGATCGACCACCTGGAGACCGGCGGGGACGGCCCGGTCGACGTCGTGCTGTCCGCGGGGACGGTACGCGGTGGTTCGAAGCCGGTGTGGACACCCGCCGGGGAGTCCTACGACCTGTTCCAGGCCGCCGGGGTCGAACAGGGGCTGACCGTCGTGCTGAGCGACCCGTGGTCACTGCCCGACGAGGTCCGGTCCCTGGTCCTGCTCGACGCCGGGACAGGCACCGTGCTGGGCGGCGCGGCACTCGTCCCGTCCGACTGAGCCGTCGGTGCCCCGGGCTGCGTCCGCCGGGGGCCTCGGGATGGGGCACGATGGACTGGTGACGCAGCAGAACGACGGACTCGGTGTGCTCGCCGACCGCGTGTGGTGCCGTCTGCGGCTCGACCGGTTGGCCGGAGGTCGACAGTCCGGGTACGTGATACGCGAGGACATGCTCGAACACCCGGACACCGTCCGCTCGTTCCGCTGGATCCGGTGGCTGCTCGTCGCGGAGACCGTCGTCGGGCTCGCCGCCATCGTGGTCGCCGTGCTGCTGACGCGCGCGGGGGACACCCTGTCGTGGGCGGTCTGGTTCCGGTCCACGGTGGTGCTGCTCATCACGCTGACGCTCTCCGTGTTCGCCTGGCGGGCGCAGCTCGGGTACTACTGGGCGTACCAGCGGCTGCGGTTGTTCAGCCGGATCTTCCCGATCGTGACCCTGATCGTCGCGGCGATCCCGGGGCTCTACCCGTTCTGGATGGTCATCGAGCAGATGCTGTTCTCGGTGCTCATGGTCGGCATCGGCGACGTGCTGACGTCCGACCACATGCGGGCGACGTTCCCCAAGCCCGCGCGGCGGTAGGCCTCCGGCAGGCGGACCGGATCCGCGACAGAACACGAGTCGATCGACGCGTGGAGTGTCGCAACGGTGGTGCGAGACCGGCGCGACCGGGCTACGCGACCGTGGCCAGGGCGAACGGGAGCACTGCGGCGGCCCCGGCGCGCCGGAGCTCCCGGCCGGCGACGGTCATCGTCCACCGGCTGTCGACCAGGTCGTCGACGAGCAGCACCGGGCCCTCGTGCGCCTGCAGGGCTGCGGCGAGCGATGGATCGACCACGAAGGTGTCCCACACGCCGGACAGTCGGTAGGCGCTGTTCGTCGCGCCGTCGCCACGGGGGGTCCCGCCGGCGCGGCCGAGCGTGCCGAGGAACTGCAGCCGCCCGATGGTGGACAGCGCCTGGGCGAGGGACCCCACGAGCTCGGGCCGCGACCGCGAGGACATCGCCACGACGCCGGTCGGCCGGGTCTCCCACGGCCAGTCCTTGAGCGCCCGGACACAGCCGTCGACGAGCTCGCGCGAGATCGGGGCATCGGGGGTGGACGGTGAGAACAGCGCACGCAAGGGACCTCCCCAGCCGAGATCGGTCAGACGCGCCACCGCACGCCCGGGCTGCACGAGCTCGTCCGCGCCGATCTTGCCCCGCACCGAGACCCCGAGCGACGACATCCCCGAGGGCCACTGGGCACGCGGGGCGATCTCGACGCCGACCTTGTCGAGCGCGGCCGCGGCTCCGGAGGAGTCGGTGTCGGACACGGCGGTCGGGAACCACGCCCCGGCGCAGTTGTCGCACCGGCCGCAGGGCTCGGCCGAGGGGTCGTCGAGGTCCTGCTGCAGCAGCTGCATGCGGCAGGCCGAGGTGGACTCGTAGTCGAGCATCGACGCTGCTTCGGCAGCGCGGGCCGCTGCGACCCGCTCGTACCGGGGTGCGTCGTACTCCCACGGCTGCCCGGTCGACACCCAGCCACCGGTGACGCGTCGGACGGCGCCGTCGACGTCGAGCACCTTGAGCAGGAGTTCGAGGGTGGAACGCTTGATGTCGACCAGGCCCTCGAGCGCCACGGTCGACATCGCGGTGTCGGTGGACAGGGCGCCGAGCACGGCGGCGGCGCGGGCCTCGGTCGGCATCGAGGCGCTGGCGAAGTACTGCCAGATCTCGCGGTCCTCACGCCCGGGCAGGAGCAGGACGTCGGCGTTGTCGGTCGCACGACCCGCACGACCGATCTGCTGGTAGTAGGCGACGGGCGACGAGGGAGCCCCGACGTGCACGACGAACCCGAGGTCGGGCTTGTCGAACCCCATGCCGAGCGCACTCGTGGCGACCAGGGCCTTCAGCTCGTTCCCCTTGAGCTGCTGTTCGAGCTGCTCGCGCTCGTCGGTGTCGGTGCGCCCCGTGTAGGCGCGCACCGCGTACCCGTTGTCGCGGAGCAGTCGTGCGATGTCCTCGGCCGCCGAGACGGTGAGCGTGTAGATGATGCCGCTGCCGGGCAGGTCGCCGAGGTGCGCGAGGAGCCACCCCAGCCGCTGCCGGGCATCGGGCAGCGTGAGCACGCCGAGGCGCAGGGACTTGCGAGCCAGGGACCCGCGGATGGTGAACACCGGGTCGGCCGGGCCGGCGGTGAGCTGTTCGGCGACGTCCTCGACCACGCGCTCGTTCGCCGTCGCGGTGGTGGCCAGGACGGGGACTCCGTGGGGGAGCGACCGGATGAGCTCGGCCAGTCGGCGGTAGTCCGGCCGGAAGTCGTGGCCCCAGTCCGAGATGCAGTGGGCTTCGTCGACCACGAGCATGCCCATCCGGGCGATCAGGGTCGGCATCTGCTCGTCGCGGAACTTCGGGTTGTTCAGGCGCTCGGGGGAGACCAGGAGCACGTCGACCTCGTCACGGGCGAGGGCTGCCTGGGTCTCGCCCCACTCGTGGGCGTTCGCGGAGTTGATCGACACCGCACGGACACCGGCCCGCGCGGCGGCGGCGACCTGGTCGCGCATCAGGGCGAGCAGCGGCGACACCAGGACCGTCGGGCCGCCCCCGCGTCGGCGCAGCAGCAGCGTCGCGAGGAAGTACACCGCGGACTTGCCCCACCCGGTGCGCTGCACGACCAGGGCGCGCTGCCGGTGCTCGACCAGCGCCGAGATCGCCTCGAGCTGGCCGGGGTGGAACACCGCGTCGGGGCGCCCCGTGAGCGCAGCGAGCGCCTGCTGCGCCTCGGCGGCGATGTCCGCAGAAGGCGAGACGACAGACGGAGCGGAGGTGGGGGTGTCCATGCCCCCATGCTGTCAGGAGCAACCGACGAAACGCGGGTCGCGCCTCCAGGCTGTGGACAACCGGACCAACCGGGCCCTACTGGTACGTGACCAACGACGGCGTCGGCTGCACGTCCTGCATCGTCTGCGCGGGCGTCAGCATGGGCGTGTCCTCGTCGTAGAAGTTCTTCCAGCCCCAGTGCAGCCCCTCCGGCGCGCCCTGGTGCAGTGCCTTCCAGGTCGCCTGCTTGTCCGGCTGCGACCCCTGCCCGTCGACGTGCACGAGCATGTCGAGCTCCGGGTGGGTCTTCAGTGCGGAGCGGTCCTGGATCATCGACAACCGGAACTGGTGCAGCACCAGGGCCTTCGGCGGCAGCCCCTCCTTCTTCACGAGCGCAGCCAGCCACGAGCAGACCTCGTTCACCTCGGACGCCGACACGCTGCCGATCTGCTCGAGCGGCACCTGGTCCTTCGTGAGCCGCCACTCCGGGTCGAGTGCCAGCCAGACGCCCGGCTTCTTCAGCAGCGACTCGTACTTCTTCGCCTGCGACAGGAAGTCCGACCGGCCGGGCTGCAGGTCGATGATGACCGGCATGTCCGCGTCGTGCGCGGCGTCGACGTAGGGCTCGAGCGTCGACACCGGCAGCTCCGTCGAGTAGTCGCCGTCGGCTCCGGCGTCCCCGGCCGCGACGGTCGCGATGACCTCCATCGCGGGCGTCACGAGCTCGTCGGACTCCGCCCGGTACGGCTTCGCGACCTGCTCGGCGCGCTGCACGGTCTCCTTCGGCCCCTGCTCGCCGAGCACGCCCAGCGCCGGCGCCCCCGGAGCCCCGTACAGCGCCACGTACCGGTGCCCGTCGAACGGCCGCTGGCCGCCGTTCCGCAGCTGGAACCCGCCCTCGGCCGCCCGCACCGTCCACTCCGGGTCCGGCAGGGCGTCGAACGCCGCGCCGACCAGGACGGTCGGGTGGTCCCGTCGTTCGTGCAGCGCCGTCACCACGTCGGGTGCGGCAGCCGGGTCGGTCACCCCCTTCGGCATGGTCACGACGCGCGCGCCGGCGGCCTTCGCGGTCGCCACGGCAGCGGCGTCCGCACTCGCGTCCGCCACCACCACGGTCGCCTGCCGGGAGGCCCGGGTCGACTCCGGCGCGTCACCGCCGTCCGGCGCCTGCCGCTGTTCGACGTCCGTGTCGAGCGACACGTCGCCCTCGGCCTGGTACCAGTCGGCGCCGAGCCGGTCGAGCTCGCGGGCGACGGCGGTGCTCGTGTTCTTGTCGTCCTTCGCGGTCAGCAGCACCGGGACGTGGGCGCTCGCCGCAGCCTTCGCCGCACCACGGATCCCGTCGGCGTCGCCGGCCCGGGCGACGACCGCTCCGGGAGCACTCGCGAACAGGGCCTTGCTGACGCGGACGGACCGGGCGGCGGCGTCCCCAGCGTCGGCCACCGTGACGGTGTCGGCCGAGGCCTTCGCCAGGGTCGGGCGGCTCGTGTCCGGTCCGCTCGACGTGCACCCGGCGGCTCCGAGCAGCAGCCCGGACACCGCGATCGCGAGCAGGAAACGAGGGGTGGAACGAGAACGCATCGAGCCACCATACGAGTCAGACGGAGAGGTCCCTGGGAATCCGACGGGTGTCGTCTCGTAGAAGGGAGGCATGCCCCACCACCCCGACGACCGCCCGCTCATCGGACCGGTCCGGTCGCCCGAGGTGCACTGCATGACGCTCAACGTGCGTCGCCGCGTGCCGCGACAGCCGACCCACCCGGACGCCTGGGAGCGCCGCCGCGACGCCGTCCTCGCGCTCGTCACGTCCGAAGCGCCCACCGTCCTCGCCGTCCAGGAGGCCCTGCCCACGCAGGCAGACGACCTGACGTCCGGCCTCGGGTCGGGTTGGGAGCCCGTCCTGGCCGGGCGGGGAACGCGCGGCGGTGGCGAACAGGTCGGCCTGTTCCTCGACCGCTCCCGCCTCGACGTCGTCGAGCGCCGTACCTGGGCACTCTCCCGCACACCCCACCGCCCCGGCTCGCGGTCGTGGGCCACGTCCTTCCCCCGGCACGCCGTCGGAGCCGTCGTCGACGACCGCGCGACCGGCGTCCGGTTCCTGGCCGTCGCCACCCACCTCGACGTCGCCTCGCCGTGGGCCCGGCTGCGGTCCGCCGAACTGCTCGGCCGGATCGTCCGGCAGCGCGGCCTGCCCGCCGTGGTCATGGCCGACTGGAACAGCCCCGCCGGTTCCGCGCCATGGCGAGCCCTGGCGGAGGCGGGGGTCGAGGACAGCTGGGGGCGGGCCTCCAGGCAGGTGGGTGAGCCCTACGGGACGTACCCGCACTACGGGAGCCCGCGCGTCGGTGGCCGGCGGATCGACGGGGTGCTCGTGACGTCCGAGGCGGAGGTGGACCGCGTCGCGGTCGACGTGCGGCGGCCGGGCGGCGTGTGGCCGTCCGACCACGCTGCCGTGTACGCGGTCCTGCGGTGGGCGTCGTGATCGCCACACTCGGACCGACGTTCCTGCGGCCGCGGTTCCTGGTGGCCGACGTGGTGCGGGCGCTGACGCTCGTGAGCGTCGTCGTGGCGAGTGTCGGGTGGGGCGGGACGGCGTTCCCGGTCATGGCACTGGCGCTGCTCGGGGTCGTGGTGCCGCGGATGCTCGGGCTGCGGCCGGCGTTCGACGTGGCGGTGTGCGTGCTCGTACTCGTCGCCGGGTGGTCGAGCGTGCTCGAGTGGTACACGACCGTCTTCCTGTGGGACAAGTTCATGCACGTCGTGCTGACCGGGCTGCTCGCGGCGGTGCTCTACGTCATCGGTGCCGACCTGCGGGCGGTGCCGGCCCCGCACGCCGAGCGCCGGGTGGTCGTCGCGGTGCTCGCGCTGTGTGCGGGACTCGCGGTCGGGGCGGTCTGGGAGATGGGGGAGTGGCTCGGGCACAACTTCGTCGACTCGAAGATCTTCGTCGGGTACGACGACACGATCGGGGACCTGGCGGCGGACGGGTCCGGCGGGTTGCTCGTCGGGCTCGGGTTGCCGTGGTTGGCGGCGCGGCGCGAGGTGGTGCGGCCGACTCGCCGTGGCACAGAGGGGGCCTGACGTCCGCTATGCTGGACCGGTCGCTCGCGCTCCGGTCGGACGTGGGCGAGGATCCTCCGGGATCCTGAGTTCTCCGGAACTCGCGGGCTGTGGCGCAGCTTGGTAGCGCACTTGACTGGGGGTCAAGGGGTCGCAGGTTCAAATCCTGTCAGCCCGACCGAGACGTGTCTGACACGACGACAGCAGCCCACCGAGGATCTCGGTGGGCTTCTTCGTTCCAGTGCCTGTCGTGGGGTCGTCCGCTTAGGGCTGGGCGGTTTCAAGGGGTCGTTGCAACGGGTGGTTGTTTCGGGTCTGACAGTAGCTGTTCGAATGCTTCTGCCGGGGTGCGGTAGCAGAGGGTTTTGCGGTGTCGTCCGTTGAGTTCGGTGGCGACTTCGAGGAGCCGTTCCGGGGTGTGGATGGTGAGGTCGGTGGATTGCGGGAAGTACTGCCGGAGCAGGCCGTTGGTGTTCTCGTTCGAGCCGCGCTGCCAGGGCTTGTGCGGGTCGCAGAAGTAGATCGCGAGGTCCGTGGCGAGAGTGATGTCCTTGTGCCGGGCAAGCTCCGTGCCCTGATCCCACGTCAACGACGGCCGCAGATGCTCGGGCAGGGTCTGGATGGTGGGGATCATCGCGTCGCGGACGGCGTCGGCGCTGTGCCCGTTCGGCAGGTGCAGCAGCATCACGTACCGGGTGGTGCGTTCGACCAGGGTGCCGATCGCGCTCCTGGCGTTGATCCGACGATCAAGTCGCCCTCCCAGTGACCGGGGACTGCCCGGTCGTTGGCCTCGGCGGGGCGTTCGCTGATCAGGATCATGTCGCGGATCTTCGACCACGACGCTTGCCGACGTTCACCACGGCGCCGGCGGAGGGCTCGGCCGGTGCGGAGATGTTTGTGCAGGTCAGCGCGCAGGTGGCCGCGGCCCTGCACGGACAGGGACTGGTAGATCGTCTCGTGGGACACGTGCGTCTCCGGCCGGTTCGGGAAGGTCCGGGCCAGGTCATCACGGATCTGCTCCGGGGACCAGTTCTGCACCAACCGAAGCTCCACTTGCAGGGCAAGTTCGACCCGGCCCAGCTTCCGCGGTTTCGGCCGGCGCGCTCGTGCCCGGCATCGCTTCTCGGCGGAGTACGGCCGGTAGGTTCCACCGGCCGCGGCGTTCCTCGCGAGCTCGCGGCTGATCGTCGACGGCGCCCGACCGAGTGCTTTGGCGATTGCACGCACGCCCTCACCGTCCTGGCGTAGGTCTGCGATCTGCAGCCGCTCTTCTTGGCTCAGGTATCTGTCGGAGCGCGGCTGGTGGGCGAACGGGTTCCGTCCGCCGGCTGCTTTGACCCATCGGTATCCCTGACGTCGGTCCACGCCGACAGCATCACAGGCCGCCGTGCGCCCAAGGCCCTGTCTCAATAGCTCCCAGAACCGCGCCTCTCGCGCACGGTGTTCCAGCCTCGATCCCATCTGCAGCACTCCGATTCACGGGGGTGTTGCAACGACCGGCTGAACCCAAGATGGCCTATCGGGACGCGGGTCCGCCCTCGCTGGCGACTAGGGTTCGTGTCGTGTCCGCGACTCCTGAGAAGCCGAAAGCCTGGGCGATTGCGAGCTTCTACATCGCTGGTGCAGCCGCGCTGATCTTCGGTGTCGCTCGCTGGACGACGCAGAGCCAGGCAGAGCTAGCCGCGCTGTCGTCGGGGCGGGGGCTGGTTTTGCCCGGATGGGCGTGGAACCTGTTATGTGTGGTGCTGGGGCTGGCGATGTTGGGGTTGGCGATCTGGGCGATGGTCCGTTCCCGTCGTTTCCGGTGAGGCTGGGCTCGCACTGCACCTGGTTGCCACCGTCACAGCAGCAAGGAGCGGATGCTCTGGACGCGCGCCCGCACGTCCGGTAGCCGATCGATCGGCGAGACCGCACCCCCCTTGACTCTCACGCTCCTGATCCTGCTGGCAGCATGCGGAGTCGGGCTCTTCGTGTTGCCACCAGGAGTACCGACGAAGTCGGAGCAACGTGCGTTGTCATGGCGGCCGTGGTGCTGATCTTCTCGGAACGAGCTGGTCGGTCAGGACGCTGACAGCACCGGGGTATTCCCGGTGCCCGCCAACCCATCGGTCACCGGTCACGACGCGGAGCAGTCACGAGTGGGGCATGCTCGACTCATGACGTTCTCCTGGTGGATCTGGTCTGCCTTTGTGCTCGTCGGGCTCATCGGAGCGGGACTGCTCTTCCGTTCGGTTGTGGTGACGGTCCGCGAGTACGGGTTCGGACGAGGTCAAATGACCGGGCGACCGGGGGCACCCTGGTTCTGGACGGGACTCGCAACTCTGGTCATCGCGGGGCTCCTCGTTATCGGCTGGGCCTTCATGCTCGACGGGTGACTCGGCAGGAGGGCGAGTCTCGGCCGTGTCTCGACACCGCCTTGCGTTCGGAGCTCCGGCGGAGCGCGCAGCAGTTCACCCGCGCCCGCTGACCGATCGGCCGCTGAGACAATCGTTGTTTTCCTGGCGAGGACTCTGTTCTAACGGTTGCGCCGCCAATCACACGGGAAACATCGGGTATCCGAGCGCCAGGCTCACGAGTCCGCCGGCACCGAACAAGATGAAGAAGCAGCCGATGGTGGCGATGAATCCGGGCGTGAAACGCTCGGCAACACGACGCCCCAACGCTCCATACAGTGTCGACTCCATCTTCTTCGCGAACCGCGTGAACGGGACACGGAATATCACGATGGTGACGCCGTACAGGAGGAAGAACACGCCGACTACGAGGCTGAAGACGTTCGAGGCAGGCACTCTTGCATGAAACCAGGTGGGGTCGTCGCAGGACGAGGGGTCGCGGATGCGGACGCGCAGTCAGTGAGGCTCCTACCTCGGCGCCGTGCTCGGTCGTGCTGCGAAATTCTGGATCAAGGAACTGTCCACCCGTCCGGTAGCGGATGGGTCACCGAGACCGCCAACGATGATGGGCAGTCCTATCGCTACCTGCGTTTACTGCCCACCCCCTGCACAACGAAGAGCAGACCGATCAGCACCAGGATGACCGCGATGATGATCTGCTGAATCGGCCGGGCTCCCGACTCGGAGGGCGACAAACCGTAGAAAACGCCGCAGGCGGCAAACACCACTCCGAGGACGATGACCGTGGCTGGTCGCTTGGCGTTGAAGAAGTTCACTGCGTTCTCCTAGTGGGGCTTGTGGCCGAACGGGCAGGCCGCTTCTAGCCTGCCTGCAGATCACCACTCTTGACCAAGCCCGCGTGACGATCGGATGCCCGCAGTAGCGGCGCCAAGCGCATAGCGCGCCCGAAAGGCGATCGGCTACCGGCCGCATGGGAGGATCCGGTCATGCTGAGTGACGATGCGATCGTTGAGGGTTCTGCGCCGGAAAGCGGGATGGCGCCTTCTCGACCCTCGGAAGAGCAGTCGGCTCGACTACCGACTCACGGACGTCCGCGTGCGAGACGGACACGTCCTCGACGTGCGCGTCACAGAGCGCGACGACGAGTCCGCTCGTCTGCTCGTCGAGATGCCAGCTTCCGGGTCGCCTCAGTACTGGGTCTACGCCCGACCGGAGGATGCTGCCGACTGGGTCGGGCAACTCCTCACTTGGATCGACGAAGAGGTGTTCACCGACGGCTTGGGACCGGGACGCATCCGGGAAGGTCACGGCGGCGAGAGCTACGTCGTCGTCGCGAACTACGGATGGCATCAGACCGACACCGCAGAACACGCACGCCTCACTGCTGCTGCTGGGCCCCAGGGATGGCATGGCCGGAAGACCGCGGCTTCCGCGGCAAGCAAGGTCGTTGCCGGGGTCGACGCGCACGAGGCGGATGCGTACCGGGGGCTGCAGGACGCCGTCGCGGCGCTCATCGGCGGGTTCAACAGTCCCTTGTTCACTGCCACGGAAGCGGCGGTGCGGGGTCGGGTGAAGTTCCACGCCGCCGCCCCGGACGCGAACATCGACTGGGCCGCAGCATCCGCCACGGCCGCCGAGCTCACGAAGGTCTGACCGGCACCGACCAGCGCAGGGGTACGGTCAGCGCCAGGGGGTCTCACCAGCTCCCGTGCGGGCCGGAGTTGAGTGCATGCTCCTCCGGTCCGTCCTCACAGCGCAGCGAGCTCGCCTGGACCGCACGGTAGGGGATCGCCAATCGGACACCTCTTGCCGCGGTGTGCCGTCGTGTCCACTTAGCATCGCCAGGAGAAGCGGAGCCGTTCTGTCAGACTCGGTTGGATGATCGCGCTTGTCTCGGCCCCGACCAACCTCGGCCTGCGGCCACCAGAGCCAGGCGCAGTCCCCGGAGCGGGGAAAGCGCCTGAAGCGCTTCGCGAAGCCGGTCTCTACCGCCGCTTTGTAGAGCAGGGAGCCACCGACGCCGGCGTGGTCCTTCCTGGTCGGTACGTCGACGACGACGCGACCCGCACCCCAGGTGTCGTGCGAAACGAGGCCGCGATGATCGATCACGCGCGGCGGCTCGCGGACCGCATCGACGCCGTACTGGCAACCGGTGCAGCGCCGTTGGTCATCGGCGGAGATTGCAGCGTGCTCATCGGCGCCGGCCTCTCGATGAAGCGGCGGGGCAGTGTCGGGCTGGTGCACGTGGACGGGCACACCGACTTCCGGCACCCTGGCAACAGCGACGAGTGCGCGAGCGTGGCGGGGGAGGACCTGGCCGCCGCAGTTGGGATTCACTGGCCCGCCGTGTCTGACATCGACGGTGCCGGCCCGTACTTCAACCCCGCACAGACCGCACACGTCGGCTGCCGCGACGACGACGCCGAATTGGCGGAGGTTCGCACCGTGGTAGGTGCGGTCGTCCCGACCTCGGAGTGGCGCGGTCGCGGCACCGCTGCCGTCGTTAACGTCCTGCGGACGACAGCGGGTGCTGCTGGCTACTGGTTGCAGGTCGACGTCGACGTGCTCGACGCAATCGTGATGCCCGCCGTCGACAGTCCTGACCCGGGCGGCTGCACGCCGGAGGAACTGATCGAGCTGCTTCGCGGGCTCGCACCTCGCGCTGTCGGTGCGTCGATTACGGTCTACGACCCGGACCTCGACCCGAAGGGCACGCACGCCCGCCTCTTGGCGGACGTCCTCCCGGTCAGCCTTGGTGACCTCGGAAGCGAGCTGCGGTAGCAACGTCCGGTAGCGGATCCCCTACCGAGGCGGTCACCGGAGAGGGCAGAGTTCGGTGGTCGACGAGCCACTCGACGGCGATAGCAAACTAAACCTTTCATCCGGTATAGTTTGAAGGATGCATCTCTCCTCCCGTCGCAGATGGACCCTGCTCGCCGTGGTCACAGCGTCGTTGCTTCTGATCTCCCTGGACAACTCGATCCTCTACACGGCCCTACCGACCCTGACCGAGGAGATCGGCGCCACCGCGAACGAGGGTCTGTGGATCATCAACGCGTACCCGCTGGTCATGGCGGGTCTGCTGCTGGGAGCCGGAACACTCGGCGACCGCGTCGGGCACCGGCGGATGTTCCTGACCGGAATGAGCATCTTCGGGATGGCGTCACTGGTTGCTGCGTTCTCCCCGAACCCGGAGGTCCTGATCGCAGCACGAGCGATCCTGGCGGTTGGTGCGGCATCGATGATGCCGGCGACGTTGGCGTTGATCCGGGTGGCGTTCACGAACGACCGTGAGCGCAACGTGGCGATCGCGGTGTGGGGTAGCGTCGCGGTGCTCGGCGGTGCGCTGGGGCCGATCGTCAGCGGTCTGCTGCTCGAACACTTCTGGTGGGGGTCAGTGTTCCTGATCAACGTGCCTGTCGCCGTCATCGCGCTCGTCGCTGCTCTGGTCCTTGCGCCGCCGAACGACCCTGATCGGACAAAGAAGTGGGATTTGCTTTCGTCGGTGTACGCGATGATCACGCTCGTCGGGGCAGTCGTTGCGATCAAGGAGATCGCACATCGTCCCCCGTCGGCGCTCGTGATCGGTGGGGCGCTGGCCGCCGCGGTCATCGGTGCCGTGCTGTTCACTCGCCGTCAGGCCCGGTTGCCGTATCCGTTGCTCGACTTCACCATCTTCCGGAACCCCGCGTTCTCTTCTGGGCTTCTCGGGGCTGGCCTGGGCATGTTCGCGTTCGCGGGCGTTCAACTCGTGACGACGCAGCGGTTCCAGCTCCTCGAGGGTATGACCCCGTTCCACGCGGGTCTGCTCGTGGCGCTGATCGCCGTGGGGACCCTCACCACCTCGCTCGCTGGCGGTTTCGTGCTTCACCGGGTCGGTCTACTTCCCCTCATCGCGGGCGGACTGGCGCTGAGCGCCGTCGGTGTGGTGATCATCTCGGTGTCCTTCCACTCTCTGAACGGCTGGCTGTTCCTGGGGCTGATCGTCCTCGGTGCCGGCTCCGGCGCGACGATGTCGGTCGCGTCCACGGCGATCGTCGGCAACGTGCCAGCCCGACGTGCCGGCATGGCTTCTTCAATCGAGGAAGTGTCGTACGAAGTGGGGAACCTCAGCGCTGTCGCGATCCTGGGCAGCATCGTGACTGCGATCTACTCCGCGCTCGTGCGGCTCCCGAGCGGCATCGTGAACGCTGATCAAGCGCGTGAGAGTCTGTCCGCCGCGGCGGAAGCAGCACGAGCTTCGGACGATGGCCGCAGCATCCTCCTTGCCGCCGGCAGCGCGTACGACACGGGCTACTTCGTGGTGATGGTGATCGTCGCATCAGTACTCGGTGTTGGGGCCATCGTCACCGGGATCCTTCTCCGCAGACACGGACCGGGATCGAACGCGACCATCCCGGACGCAGACCACTGACCTGGAAGGGCCTCTTCATGCGCGAGAGCAAACGCACCCTCGTTCTCGAATCCGCGGCACGGATCGTCGAGTCGTCGGGGATCACCGCGGTCACGTTCGACTCGGTTGCTGTCGAGTCAGGCCTCACCAAGGGCGGCCTGCTGTACCACTTCCCGACCCGGGAAGCCCTCCTCGAAGCGCTCCACGAGCACGAAGCCGCTCGCTGGGAACAGCAACTCCTGGATGCCCTCGAGGTGCCGTTCGACACCTCGACACGGGAGCAACGCCTCGCCGCGTACGTGGCAGTGTCCATGCGGTCCGCCTCGACAGCGGCACTCATGCTCCTGCTCGAGGCAACGTTCACCCCGACGCACGCGGAATCCTGGCGGACCGTCCTCAACCGCTGGACCGTCGGCGATGCAGCCACCGCGGCCGCGATGCCGATCGACCACCTCATCGTGCGGCTCGCGGCCGACGGGTTGTGGATGCACGAAGCCACCGCCGGCTTCGCGTTCGACGCCGCCACCCGAGAAGCGCTCCGCGAACGTCTCACCGAACTCCTCACCCGATCCACCGAGACCGACGGCGACCGGTAGACGATCGGCTATCGGATGCCGCGGCTACGTGTGGTGATGGAGCATGCCATCGGTCCGGTCGTGAGCGCATTCGTCGGCGACAGGGTCTTGATCGGCTATTGGGCCTGCAACCCTTGAGCGCGTGTACCAGTGTCAGACTGCGCGGTGGGATCGATGACGAGGGGCGCGATGAACCAGATTGAGGGCGTCGACGCTGAACGTGCACGGTTAGAACGCGTCGCGTGGGGGTCCGCATTGACACCTGCGGATGCGGCCCGCGCGCGGAGCGCCCTTGCCGCCCTGAGCAACGCTGAGCCCGACGCCGCCGACCGCACCGCGCTCGGACACGAGGTGTCTGACAGCAAGGAGTCTGAGGTCGGGGGCGTGGGTATTGCTACTGCCGCCGAGGAGCGTGGGGCGGGTGTCTGGCGGCGAGGCGGCCGCTTCCGCGGTACCAACCACCGGGTTATGTGGGCCCTTGGCGCAGCAGCCGTCGTGATCGCCTTCGTCGCGGGTACTGCGGTCGGTGTGTCCGTGGGTGGCCGCGCCGTCGAGCCGGCGTCGACTGTGACGCCGGCGACCGGGGCGGTGGCGGTCGACCGGCGGCTCGAGCAGCCGCAGACCGCTGCTGACCTGCCGCCGGCGGGGATCGTGACGTCGATGGAGTCCTCGAGCGCCCGGCTGGTGTTCACGAATCGTTCGCTGTCGGGCGACGATGCGGCGACGCCGTGGAACGTTTGGGCCGGGGTTGGGCGGGACGGGTCGACGATCTGCCTTGTCGCGTCGGCTGATCAGCTCGAGGGGACGAGTGCTTGCCACCCGCGGCGGGCGTCGCTGCACGGGCAGGTGTCGCTGTCGGCGACGGCGCTCAGCGGGACGTTGACGGTCCGCTTGGTCGGCGGTGGGGTGCGGGCATCGGTGGTGACTGGTTCCGAACCGATGTACACCGCCGGTCCGGTCGACTAATGCAGCCTCCCCTCCCGGCGCCCGACCCCGTACCTAGGGCGCGATCCACTTGATGGGCAGCTCGTGTGTAAGTACGGTGCAGCCGACCGTTCACCGATCTTTTACCGGACGACGCTATCCACTTCGCAGTCGGCCCTGTCTCGTAAACGGCCGGCACGACGCAAACGCTGCCGAGCTCCTGCGACACACGGCTGCGAGGGGATCAACGCTGGGTCTGCTGCGGCACATAACCGTGCTCCTGATACGCAGCGTCGGCAGGCCGAACCCCTCGTCACGCTTCGACGACGGACCCCAGAAGGACACTGAGCCGGTCACGGTCTGCAGCAGGGACATTATTGAGTAGCGGTGCAAGCGCTGCGAAAGTCCGTTCCTCGACTTCCGCGGCGAAGGTGTGCCCTCGCTGCGAGAGGGCGACTGTGAAACCGCGCTTGTCGTTGGCAGCGGGCTCGCGTTCGACGAGGCCGCGTCGTTCGGCGCGTGCGATCAGGCCCGACGTGCTGGAGCGATCTGTTCCGAGCGCCGCCGCCAGCTCAGCCATACGCAGTCGCCGGTCCCGGAGGATCGCAAGCATCCGCAACAGCGTCAGCGACATGTCCTCCTCGGCCGACAGCTTCGCGAGTCGCCCCATCACCTCGAACGACACTCGTGCGAGCAGTTCAGGGAGTTCTCGTTCCTCTGGCGTTGACATAGTTCGTAACCGCTCTTCCTCGCGACTGATATGCGGGATGTGTCCCGGCATGCTTGTACCGAAATCTCCGACCAGCCAGGGTCCCCGCCGTCTTCTCCGTGACGTCGTCTACGAGCAGATGCTCGAGGCGATCGAAAACGGCACGCTCGACACTGTTCTCGGTGTCCCTCGAGACCGCGGAGCCGAGTGGCCCGGGAATCCTGCGACTGTTCGGGACCGACCTCAACATGGAGGGACTCGAGCTCGAGCCCGATTCACACGCGGCGAAACGGGAGATGTTCGCCGAGTTCTTCAGCCGCGACCGTACTGCGCGCGCGTGATCGGGGATCTGGAGCGCAACCACTGACGGACCGGAGGCTCGGTGCCAGCTGGCACCGTCCCTCCAGGCTCGGCCGTCACCCCGCTGGCGCGGTGCGCCGGTACCGGCTGGTGGGGCCCACCTCCAGTCCCTCACGTGCCGCGCGCGATGAGTTGCTCGTGGTGGAGCTGGAGTTGCCGTCCACATCGCTGTGCGACGCGCTCACTGTGGGTGACGATCACGAACTTGCTTCCTGCTTGCTGCAGCCGGTCGAAGAGGGCGAGCACGTCGTCTTCGGTCGTCTCGTCCAGTGCGCCGGTGGGCTCATCGGCGAGGACGACGGCAGGGCGCTTCGCGATGGCTCGAGCGATCGCGACGCGCTGCGCTTCTCCTCCTGACAGTCGTCGTGGGCGCTTGCCAGCGAGGTGACTGATGCCGACCGCCTCGAGGGCGTCATGTGCTCGGGCGGCAGAATCAGCGCGAGCAGGAACGCCGAGCCGGACGTTGTCGAGCACGCTGCGGTCGCTGAGGAGGCTGTGGTCCTGGGTGACGTTGCCGATGTGTCGCAGTCGGTGCGCCGCCATCCTCCGTGCGGTGCGCTCGAGCACGCGCCCGTCGTGCTCGTAGGTCCCGCCGAAGTCCGTGTCGAGGCCGGCGAGGATCCGGAGGAGCGTGCTCTTGCCGGATCCGCTCCGCCCGGTGATCGCGACCGAGTGATCGTCTTCATGAAGGTCGAAGTCGAGTCGGTCGAACAGTGCTCGGGTCGATCCGTCGGGCTCGGTGATGGTCTTCGAAACGTCGCGCAGCACGATCATCGTGGGGTACCTCTTCGGCGTTGGGCGGTCAGTTCGATGCGGACGGCTCGTCGACCGAGTACGCCGTCCGCCACACACCAGAGGAGCAGGGCGGTGCCGGCTCCGAGTCGTGCCATCGCACTGTCGTTGGGGAGCAGCGCGCTGGTCGCGAGGAACAGCCCGAGCGCGGCGGTGTACTCGGTCAGGCGGCTTGCGCGGAACAGTCGGTTCGTGGCATCCGGGCTCCTCCCGAGGAGATGGTGCACCCGTGCCACTGGCGCTCGACGGTGATGCAGGAGCCGGTGGAGGAACGCCGTGATGATGCCCACGCCCGTGGTGAGGACGGCGAGCAGCGCGGTGACGAGCACCAGGTTGTCCTGGATGAGCTGGCGGACGAGGGAGAGCTGCACGAGGTAGGCCGGAACTCCGAGCAACGTGTACGACCGGAAGCCGGTGTCGTTTCCGATCGCGTCGAGACGCGCGACGACGCCTCCCAAATCGAGGCGGTGATCGACGGCGAGATCGGCGTTGAGCATCTGGAACACCAGGCGCCCGAACAGCTCGGGATCCAGCCGGTCCAGTGCTGCTCGGTCGAGTCCGGCGAGTGTCGGCGGGTAGGGCACGATGACGGTGTCGTCGAGGTAGTGGTTGGCTTCACCGCGGAAGTACATGGCGCTGTTCGGTTCGAGGAATCCGACGACTTCGAGCTCCTGCTCCTGCAGGATGACCGCTCCGGTGAGTCGCTCGCCGAGCTCGTACACGCCGCGGTACTCGTTGCCGAGCAGCACCGGGATCCGGCCGGATCCCCAGTCGACAGCGCTCCACTCGATCGGCTTGCCGTCCTGCACGGAGAGCCCCGCGAACTCGTACGCGGTCTCGTTGAGCTGGATGGACTTGATGTCCTGAACGCTCCGTCCAGACTCGTCCTGGTACTTCCCGTTGAGCGTGTACTCGGTGCCGTACCCGACGTCGAAGCGGTCGTCGCCGCGGAAGTCCTGGACGGTGACGGGCTGGTCGTACGAGGAGATGAAGTCGAACCCGGGCTCGTCGTCGATGCGGTCGGCGAATGATGCGACTGCGTCGAGCGCGTGCTGGTCTCGCCGGATCGCTTCGAAAGCGTCCGGGTCGAGATCGTCGATCACCGTGTAGAGGTCGACGTCGGCATCGGCGGACAGGCCCTGGGCCACGGCCTGCGATGTGGACTGGGTGAACGATGCCACGTTGTACCAGCAGAGTGCGAGCAGCACGAGCAGGACGATCTTGGCGACGATGATCGTCCAGTTGGACCGGAGGTCGTTCAGCAGTTCCATCGTCGGGTTCCCTGCCAGAACGAAGCGACGGCGACGGCGAGCATGACCGTTCCGACCGCGACGACTGCGGTGGTGACGTCGAGGTCGAGGCTGGTGGTCTGCCTGACGAGCGCCGCGCCCGCGAGGGCAGCCGTAGAGGCGGCGGTGCCGATCGCAGCCACTCTGGCGGCCGCGCTGCGAAGGGTGTTCAGTGGTCGGATCCCCGTGGTGAATCGGACGGCGGCGGCGCGGAGTTCCCATCGTCCAGCTTGCAAGCCAGCGACGACGGCGACGAGCACGACGACGAGTGCGCCCAGCGCGACCAGAACTGGCGACACAGCGTCGACGTTCGTCCTGCGGTTCGTGCCGTCGTCGATGATCTCGACGCTCCTGTCGGGGAACTGTGCGCTGTAGTGGTGGGCGCTGCTCGGGCCGTCCAGGAGTAGCCGCTGTGGTGACGCGGAGAACCGCGACGGATCGGCGATGACCACCTCATCGGACAGCAGACTGTCGGCGCGGACGCCGAGACGTCCCACCACGTTGTAGGTCGTGCCACCGACCGCGATGTCGTCACCGTGGACGCTGACGTCCGCGCCGGCGAGGGCTTCGCCGGGACCACTGGTCAGGGCATGCCCTTCGTGCAGGGGGACATCTGTCCACCGTCCCGACAGGATCGCAACGGCGCGGACACGATCATCGAGTTCCACGAACACCTTGGTTCCCGGTTCGAAGGCGCTCCGCGCACGCTCGAGATCGTCGAGGGTCGCGGTCACCCACGCGCTCTGGCCCGTGCGGGGGTCATTGCCTTCCGCGGCGATCACACGTCGGCGAGCGTCGAACACCCCGATCAAGACCGCCAACAGCGTGGCCAGCAGGAGCAGGCCCGCGATTGCCGTGATCTGTTGCTTCGTCACGTCTTCTCCTCACGCCGCAGCGGGTGTACATGCTCACGAGCCGTTAACATGTCAGACGTAGAACGTTTTGTCGAGCAACCTTATTTTCGGTCGCAACCGTCCTGCGGACGCCTGATCGGGGATCTGCAGCGCGACCGCGGACGGACTGGAGGCCCGGTGCCAGCTGGCACCGGGCCTCCCGTCCGTCGATCAGTTCCGCCCAGGGCGACAGATCAGGCGGGCTCAGGCACGCGCGCGCCGTCGCCGGCTCCGCAGCGTCCACACCAGTCCACCGGCCGCGAGCAGTGCCGCCGCCAGCAGCCCGAGGGGGAGTAGGTTCGCGCCCGTCCAGGCCAGTGCGCCGCCCGGGTCGCTGCCCGCATCCGCGCCACCGTTGCCCGGCGCTGCCGCGCCCGGTGTGCCGGATCCGCTGTCACCCGGCGTCGGAGCGTCGCTGCCCGGAGTGCCTGCGCTCGGCGACGTGGTCGGCGCCGGAGCAGCCGCAGCCACGACGGTGAAGGCGGCCCGAGCCAGGGCCACACCGTCGACCGATGCGGTGACGGTCACCCGACCGGACGCCGCGCCCGGCACCCGCAGGTCGGCCGAGAACGCACCGCTCGCGTCAGTGTGCGCGGTGGCCCCGCCGATGCGTGGCGCGGTCGCCAGCGCCACATCGGTGTCGGCCGGGAACCCGCTGCCGGTCACGGTCTGCGTGTCGCCGGCATCGACCCGAGGCGACTCGACCCGCAGGGCCGGGGTCGCCGCAGCCTTGCTGCTGAAGGCCACGACCGTGCGCTTCGTCACGGACCGCTCGTCGACCGGCACGCTGATGGTGCGGGTGCCGGCGTCGTAGGTCCACGCGGTGTTCGTGATCACTCGGCCGTCGATGGTGACGGTGCGGGGGCGGTCGGCGTTCGTGAACGTCGCCGTCCACGAGCGGTCCTGCACCTGGCCGGCGAAGGAGCCGTCGGCGGGGGCGATGGCGAGCGAACCGCCGGTCGCCTGCTGGGTGTAGCGGACGGCGGTGGAAGCGCTGCCCGCCGCGGCCTTCGCGGACGCGGCGGCCGTGGTCATCGCGCTCGACTTCGCGGTGTCGGCGGCGTTGTCCGCAGCGCCGTCCTCGCCGGCGTCTTCGTGCAGGTCGAACGAGCCGTTCGCTCCGGTCGCCACCGTCAGGGTGACGGCATCGAGCGGTGCGGCGTCGTTCTTGACCTGCTCCGAGCGGGTGGGGACGATGCCGCCGCTCTTCACGAACACCGGCATGCTGTTCAGGTCGGTCGTCACGTCGGCGGTGGTGCCGCCCGCGTACGTCTTGCCGGTGAACCAGTCGGTCCACGAGCTGCCGGCCGGGAACCAGACGGACCGGGTCGCCTTGCCGGAGTCGTCGTTCGCGGTGGTGACCGGGGCGACGAGCACGTCCGGGCCGTACAGGTACTCCGAGCCGGCCTGGGCGTAGGACTCCTGCGCCTCGGGGTACTGCAGGTAGAGCGGCTGCAGGATCGGCGTGCCGGTCTCGGTGGCCTGGGCCGCGAGCGTGTAGGTCAGGGGGACCAGGGCCTCGCGGAGGTTCAGGAACTGCTTGGCCGAGGCCTCGGCGGCGGCCGGGTACTGCCACGGCAGCCGGTCGCTGTGGTTGCTGTGCAGGCGGTCGATCGGCTGGAAGGTCCCGAGCTGCACCCAGCGGGCGTAGAGGTCCTCGGGCAGCTGGGTCGTGCCTTCCTCGGCGCCCTCGATGCCGTACTGCCCGCCGTTGTGGCCACCGATGTCGTGGCTGACCGAGGCCAAGCCGGTCGCAGCGGACTCACCCGGGGTGTACCCGACCTCGGCGAGCAGCATGTCCCACGACGACGTGGTGTCGCCGGTGAAGTGCACGGTCGTGCGCTTGTCCGCCCACGGTCCGGTCGGGACCGCCTGCGGGTTGCCGTAGCCACCGGCGGTCAGCGAGCCGTACGCCCGCGAGAACGCGAGCCCCCGGCCGCCGAGCGCCTGGTCCGTGTACTTCGCGTACTGCTGGTTGATGAACGCGTCGGGGGTGACGCCGTTCGCGGAGTACTTCGAGTTCTCGCTGCAGCACCAGTCGAGCCACCACATGTCGACGCCCTTCGGCTGCAGCGAGGTGTGCAGGTCGAAGTAGGCCTTCAGCTGGTCGGGGTCGGACCAGTCGAACAGGTACCGGTCGCCGTCGCCCTTGGTGAGCTTGCCCTTCGCAGTGGCCTGGGCCTTCGCGAACTGCGGGTCCTGGCTCGAGATCGACGGGTGGATGTTGAGGGTGTTGTGGATGCCCTCGGCGTGCCAGTCGGCGAGCAGGCCGGTCATGTCCGGGATCCGGGACGGGTCGACCGACCAGCCGTTCCACTTGCTGTCGCCCTGGTTGGTGGTGCTGCCGATCTTGTAGTCGGTGTCGATCGCCATGACGTCGACGGGCACGTCCTCGTCCTCGAACTGCTTCGCGATCGCCAGGTAGTCGGCCTGCGAACGGTCGTAGTACTCGGAGTACCAGACGCCGTACGCCCAGCGGGGGAGCAGCTTCGTCGGACCGGTCAGGACGGCGAGCTCCTGCAGGGCATGGCGGTAGTCGGAGCCGTACCCGAAGACGTAGCCGTCCTGGTAGCGCTCGCCGCCGTGGTCACCCGCCGGCGTGACGGTGTCGTTCGCCTGGTCGTACAACGCCGAGGCGCTGTCGTCGAGGAGTGACCAGCCGTCCTGGTAGAGCAGACCCGGGTTCGTCTTCACGGATCCGTTGGCGGTGTCGAGGTCGCGTCGGTACCCACCGAGCGGGGCGTGCGCGGCGAGGACCGGCGACGCGGTGTCGACCACGGCGACGGTGTCGAAGTTCACGTTGCAGTTGTTCGCCACGGTCGGGCACCCGATCACGACGTCGTTCCTGCCGGCGGCCAGGTGCACCGGCACGGTGGCGGTGTTCCAGTAGTCCCAGCCGCTCGTCTTCGGGAGCGGTGCAGTGGTCGCCTGTTGACCGGCCGGGGCCGCGGTGAGCGTCGGCGTCCCGGCGGAGCCGTTGGCGTAGCGGACCTGCAGGGCGTAGTCGCCCGCGGCCGGCACGCCGGTGACGTGGGTCGTCAGCTGCGCCCCGGCACGCTCGAACCCGGCGACGAAGCCGGTTCCGGCGAAGCCGTTGTGGTTCGTGGCGGTCGTCGCAGGGGCTGTCCGTGCCGAGTCCTCGGCCTGGCACACGGTGCCGAACGCGCAGTCCTCGCCGGTGACCGTGGTCGACGGCGCCGGGTAGGCAGCACCGGTGCTGACCAGGGCCAGGCTGTCGACGTTCACCCGGCCGGAGTCGTCCGCGGTGCGTTCGATGCGCACGCGGTGCTCGCCCGCCGTCAGGTCGAGCGTCGTGGCGGCGGTGGTCTTCCAGTCGTCCCAGTTCGCGCCGGGTGCGAGCCGGATCGTCTTGGCGGCTCCGCCGTCGACGGTCACGCTGAGGGTGCGGGTGGCGACCTGGCCGTCGCCGCCCTGCGAGTTCGCGTAGCGCAGGGCGAGGTCGTACGAGCCGGCCTGCTCCGCCGTGGTCGTGAAGGTCATCGCGTTGCCGACGGACTCGAATCCCGCGGCGAACCCGGCTCCGGTGAAGCCCGTGTGGTCCGTGGCGAGCGACAGGCCGGTGAGCCCGAGCGTCTCGGCCTCGCAGAGCGATCCGATCGTGCAGGACGGGGTCGGCGTCGACACCCACGGGGTGCCGGTGACCCGCTGGCCGGAGGCCGTGGTCACGGTGGTCTGCAGGGTGTCCTGCGTGAACGCCCCCGAGCCCTCCTTGTAGCGCACGGTCATCGCGCCCGTGTCGAGCGTCAGCCAGCCGTCCCGCTCGGTCTTCGTGAACGTCGTCGGGGCGAAGTCGTCACGCCCGATGACGTTGAAGGTGCTGCCGTCGGTGAACTGGGAGTCGCCGGCGTACTCGGTGCGGATCAGCGTGGGGGAGAGCACCTCGAACCGGGCCTGGCCCGAGATGACGGTGCGCGCCGCTGCGGGGTCCGCGGCGGCCGGGATCGCGGCGATCCCGAGCATGCCGAGGGCGGTCGCAGCGACGATGCCCGACGACAGCGCGCGGCGCAGCCCTCGGGAACGGAAGGAGATGGGGCGCAAGTGGGTGCTCCTCGTGGACGTCGTCGTCCATCGGGCCGTGCAACGGCCGTGACCTGCGGGCCGTCCCTGCGGCGGCCCGTTTACAACGCTGTAAACCATACGACGCGGATGGCCCCCGAGGAAGGGGCAGCCGTCGGCGGCTCGTTTCGCGGCTCCCGCCGCACCGGTCAGTGTCGTGGTCGCGTCGTGCGCGGCCCTGGACTCGAGCCGCTGACGGACTGGAGGCCCGGTGCCAGCTGGCACCGTGCCTCCAGGCTCGGCCGTCACCCCGCTGGCGCGGTGCGCCGGTACCGGCTGGTGGGGCCCACCTCCAGGCTCGGCCGTCACCCCGCTGGCGAGCGCCGTTCGTGGAGGGTTGCTGCAAGCATTCGCTCCCGCGTTCCGCCTCGTGTGCTCGGCCTGGGTGACGGAGAACGAAGACGGCCGGCTGAAAGTTCTCGGCCCGCCCCTACGACGCGAGCATCTGCGCCACCACCGCGTACAGGTCCTTGGGGTCGCCGGCGAGCATCTGCTTGATCAACGCGGCCTGCTCGTCGACGACGACCTCGTAGTCGTCGCGCTCGACGCCGTCCAGGGTCGCGCGCGCCACGTTCGCCGGGTCGGTCTTGGCCATCGAGATCCCCGCGGTCATGTCGGTGTCGGCCACTCCGAGGTGCACGGACATCACCGTGGTTCCCTGGCCGGCCAGCTCGTGACGCAACGCGTTGCCCATGTTCCACAGGGCCGCCTTCGACACCGCGTAGGCGGAGGCTCCGGGCATGGCGAGCCACGAGGCGCCGGAGGCGATGTTCACGATGCTCCCACCGCCGTTCGCCGCCAGGACCGGCGCGAACGCGCGGATCACGGACAGGGTGCCCCAGACGTTCGTGTCCATGTCGGCGTGTGCTGCGTCCAGGTCGCCCAGCAGGGTCGCCGTGGTCGCGATCCCGGCGTTGTTGATCAGGAGATCGACGTCGGTCGCGACCGCGGCCGCCGCTGCGACGGACGCGGGGGAGGTGATGTCGAGGGCGAGGCGCTCGACGCCCTCGAGGTCGATCAGGTCAGGGCGTCGGGCGGTGGCGTAGACCTTCGCCCCCCGGGCGATCAGCTGTGCGGCGAGGTGGCGTCCGATACCGCGGTTCGTGCCGGTGACGAGGGCGGTGGCTCCAGAGAGGTTCATGCCGCTACGGTAGAACCTGACGTCAACGTGAGAATCAAGCCCGAGGGACAGAACGATGCGGATCGGTGAACTCGCAGAACGGGCCGGCGTCAGCGTCCGGTCGCTGCGGTACTACGAGGAACAGGGCCTCCTCGAGTCCGGGCGGACCACGGGCGGACACCGGGAGTACCGCGAGCCCGATGTCGCGCGGGTGCGCTTCATGCAGATGCTCTACGCGGCGGGCATGCCGAGTCGTCGGATCGTCGAGATCCTGCCCTTCCTCGACACCGGGGTCGCGACGCGGACGATGCTCGACCACTTCGACGAGGAGAGCGATCGCATCCGACGCCAGATCGAGGCCCTCGGTGCCACCCACGACCGCCTCGCGCGGCTCCGCGACATCGCGGCGGAGTCCGTCGCGGGGCGGCCGCCAGAGGAGTGCCGCTCGTCGGCGAACGCCGCCGCCGCCTGAGCGCCCCGACTAGCTGGCGGCGGGCCTGCTGAACAGGTTGACGACGTTGCCGTCCGGGTCGCGGACCAGTGCGGAGCGGTTGCCCCACGGCATCGTGGTCGGTTCGAGGACGACGTCGTCGCTGCTGAGCTGCAGTTCGGCGAAGTCGCCGTCGACGTCGGCGACCTCGAACTCGATGAGCACGGAGCGGTTCGTCGCGGGCGTCAGCGCGTCGCCGAGCATGGCCACCGTCGCGGTGCTGGCGATCGCGAGGGTCCCAACCGGGCCGCTGAACTGCGCGAAGACCGGTGCGGGGCGCTCGGCCTGCTGGCCGGTGACCCGTTCGTAGAAGGCGACCATGCCCTCGAGGTCGTCGGTGATGATGCGGACGGATGCGAACGACATGGGGTTCCTCACGGTGGTGCTGCTGACTCGGAGTGACCAGCTTCTCCGGCCGTCGCGACACCGTCCTGTCGGTGTTTCCGGAAACCGGCGGCGCAGCTACTCGTCGAGGACCGGCCGGAGTCGTCCGTACTGGATCGCGAGGTCCTCGGATCGCAGGACGCGCTGCGCGGGCCGCTCGTCGGTGACCTCGACGGACAGCATCCGGTCGCCCCGGAACGCCCGCACCCCGTCGCGCATCCGGCACCAGGCGATCAGGTACCACTGACCGTCCTTCCCGATCGACCCCAGCGGTTCGACGTCCCGGACGGACTCCGCTCCGTCGGCGTCCCGGTACCGGAGTCGCACCACTCGATCCGCGCGCAGGGCCGCCGCGAACTCGGCCGGGACGACCGTGTCCTCCTCGCTCTCCAGGAAGTGCACGCGGGACGCCAGCGCGCTGGCTCGTGCGGCATCCCCGGCGGGCATCACCGCGAGCGTCTTCCTGGCCGCGGTGTGCGCGGCGTGCCGGAACGGACTTCGCCCCAGTGAGCCGAGCCCGATCAGCACCGCGAGGGCCTCATCCGGTGTGAAGCCCGCCGGGCCGAGCGTCGCGGACGCGTCGAGGACGTACCCACCCGTCCGGCCGGGCTCCGCCCAGATGGGCACACCCGACTGCTGCAACGCGGAGATGTCCCGTTCGATCGTCCGCACCGACACCTCGAACCGTTCCGCGAGACGACGCGCGCTCCGCGGTTGCGGGGAGATGGCGCGCAACTCCTCCACGAGGCCGTAGAGCCGGTCGGTGCGGTTCACCTCGTCATCTTCCCTCGCGCGTCGACCTTCCGTCCGATCCACGCCGTCTCGTGTGACGGGTGCTCACTCCGCGGAGCGCAGCTCCTGCACGTCGCCGTCGGAGCACTTCG
Organism: Curtobacterium sp. MCPF17_018; assembly: GCF_003234135.1. Classification (NCBI taxonomy): domain Bacteria; kingdom Bacillati; phylum Actinomycetota; class Actinomycetes; order Micrococcales; family Microbacteriaceae; genus Curtobacterium; species Curtobacterium sp. MCPF17_018. Next base: position 208,371 of record NZ_QKSJ01000004.1, read on the forward strand.
AGACGCCGGTGATGCTGTAGCGCTGCGGGTAGGCGTTGAAGCCCATCGAGGTGACGGGGCCGTCGACGCCGCGGATCCCGGTGAGCGGGTCTGCGCCGCCGCTCTCGAACCGTTCCGTGGTGATCCCCTTGGCCTTCCAGAGTTCCTCGACGGTGCGGATGTCGGCTGCCGGATCGCCGTCGCCGTCCGTGCCGCTCCGCTCCAGGATGTACACGAAGCGGGCGCCTTCCTGGCCGCCCGACCGGGTGCAGACCTCGGCAGCGGGGCCGCGGTAGACGGTCCAGTCGCCGCCGACCGCGTCGGTCGACTCCTTCACGACATCGACGATCGACTTCTCGGCGTCGGACGGATCCACGGTCTTGCCTCCGGGGGTGTTGCTACAGCCGGTCATGGTCAGCGCCGCTGTCAGGACGAGGACGCCGGTGCTGGTGCGGGCGAGGCCGCGGAATCGTTCGTTCACGGTCACAGTGTCCACTGCGGATTCTCCAGGAGCCGGGACTCCGCTTCCTCGATCTCGACGGCGGCACGGTTCCCTGGTGACGCGTCCCGGTGGCCGGGCTGCGGCACTCGACGGGTGACGACGACGGACTGGAGGCACGGTGCCAGCTGGCACCGTGCCTCCAGTCCGTTGCGGCTCACGTCCGGCTCAATGCCCGGTGAGCGCGCGGTGGGCGAAGTCGAGTCGAGCGGCCGACCGAGACGCGGGGAGCCGCCCGCCGATCTCGAGGGTCGCCAATCCGTGGAGCGTCGCCCATGCCACCTCGGCCTCGGTGCCGTCGGGCCCGGGGAACGCCTCGTGGATCGCGGCGAAGGCGCGCTGGAGCGCGTTCGGGGCGGTGCCCGACCCGAACTCGATCCCGGACGGCATGGAGAACATCGCGTCGTACACCCGCGGCTGGTCGACGGCGAACCCGAGGTACGCCTGCATCCGGGCCTGCGGGTCGGCTGGCACGGCTTCCATCGCGACCGCGATCGCCTTGAACCCCTCGAGCGCGACCGCGTCGATCAGGGCCTGTCGGCCGCCGGCGAACGCGGAGTAGATGACGGGCTGCGTCACCCCGATCTCGGACGCGAGTCGTCGCATGGTGACGGCGTCCCACCCTTCGGCTGCCGCGACCCCGCGAGCCGCCTGGGTGATCTGCGCACGCCGGTCGTCGAGGTCGGGAGCGGGTCGAGGAGACATGGTGAAAGGGTAACAGAACGAGGTTACATAACAACGGTAGACATGGGGGAGGGACTGCATTAACGTCGTTACAGAACGACGTTAGCAATCACCGGAAGGTTCCCCCATGTTCATCGCCGCACTCGCAGTCGCCGTCCTCGGATGTCTCTTCATCCTCTTCATCGGTGGCCGGTTCCTCCTCGCACCGACGGTCGCCACAGCCGGGTTCGGCGTGGCAGAGGACCGCCGTAGGGCATTCACGAGCATCAAGGGGGTCCGCGACATCACCTCCGGCATCGTGCCGCTGGTGGTCGTGCTCGTCGCCGGTCCGCACGCGTTCGGCTGGGTGCTGCTCGCCGCCGCCATCACCCCGATCGGTGACGCGATCATCGTCGTCACGAACGGCGGGACGCTCCGCCAGGCACTCACCGTCCACGGTGCGACGGCGGTCGTGCTCATCGTCGCCGGGCTCGTGCTCGCCCTCGGCTAGAGCTTCGCTGTCGACCCCGTGGCGCGGATCGTCATCGCTCGACGACCTCCGCCGCTCGTACGGCACGCACCCGCAGGAAGTCGAGCTTGTCGGCGTCGGGGCCACTCTCGGGCGTGGAGTAGACGACGAGCTTGATGTCGGAGTCGGGAACGGTGACGACGTCGCAGTCCAGGACCACGTCACCGACGATCGGGTTGTGGACCGTCTTCACGAGCGACTGGTGCGCCGCGGCTCGTCCTTCGTCCCAGTACCCGGCGAAGCGTTCGCTCTCGGTCCGGAGCCGGGCGATGAACGTGCGGAACGCAGGGTCGCCGCCGAGGCTGCCGGCGGTGCGTCGGAGGTCGGCGACGAGGGCGCGTTCGAACGGTTCCGGCCCACCGTGCGCCGTCGCGATCTCGGCGATCCGGTCGTCGAGGAAGGTCTGCACGATCAGGTTCTGTTCGGGGTCCCCGCGCACCGACGGCGCGTCGAAGAGCGCCTGCCAGAGTGGCGTGGAGTGCAGCAGTGTCCAGTCGGCGGTGAACACGGCGAGCGGCAGGTCACCCATGCGGACCAGCATGCGCTGAACTCCGGGTGGGATGTGGCGGGACACCACACCGGCCCGGGGTGAGGCGAGTCCGGCGGCGCGGTGGAACAGGTCCGTCTCGGCTCGGTCGAGCTGGAGCGCACGGGCGAGCGCCTGGACGACCTGGGCCGAGGGGGTGCGGGAGCGGCCCTGCTCGAGCCGCATCACGTAGTCGGCGCTGACACCGGCGAGCTGCGCGAGTTCCTCACGGCGGAGTCCCGCCGTCCTGCGCCGACCGTACGACTCCATCCCGACGTCCTCCGGGGTCAGCCGACCCCGCCACGATCGGAGGAGATCGCCGAGGGCTTCGACCTGGTCTGCGGACACCCCACCATTCTCCGCGCGGGGACCCGCCGCTGGGTAGGACTGTCCTTCCGTGGCTGGAGATCCCGCAGCGCCGCACGCTGGTCACCTCACCACCAGCAACGAGCTCGAAGGAGATCCATGACGAACACCCTCATCACCGGCGGCAACAAGGGCATCGGCCGAGAGACCGCGCGACGGCTGATCGCCGCCGGGCACACCGTGTGGATCGGCGCCCGCGACACCGATCGCGGTCGGCGAGCCGCCGAGGAACTCGGGGCGTCGTTCGTGCAGCTCGACGTCACGGACGACGCCTCGGTCGTCGCGGCCGCGGCGACGATCCTCGACCAGGCGGGGCACCTCGACGTCCTGATCAACAACGCCGGCATCCTCGGGGACGTCACCGCACCCGAGGACATGACCGTCGACCAGCTGCGCGCGGTCTACGAGACGAACGTCTTCGGCGTCGTGCGGGTGACGAACGCGTTCCTGCCGGTCCTCCGGCGGTCCGCGCAGCCCTCCGTGATCAACGTGACGAGCGGCCTCGGATCGTTCACCATGATCCACGACCCCGAACGCGTGGAGTCGCGGTACCCGCTCGCGGCCTACGGGTCGTCGAAGACCGCGGTCACGATGCTGACCATGCAGTACGCGAAGACGACGCCGGACGTCCGCTTCAACGCGGTGGACCCCGGCCAGACGGCGACCGAGTTCACCGGGAACCTCGGGCACAGCGTCGAGGAGGGCGCCGACGCGGCCGTCCGCGTTGCGACCCTCGGTGCTGACACGCCGACCGGCACCGTCACGGATCGCGAGGGCACCCTGCCCTGGTGACGGCGCGGCGATCCCCACGCCGTCACGGGCTGGAGGCACGGTGCCAGCTGGCACTGTGCCTCCCGTCCGTCCGCTGGTCGCGTCGGGCGACTGACACCGGCTTGTTCACCCAACCGACGCATGCGCGTGGCAGGGTGGTGCGGGGCATCGTCGCCCGCAGCCCAGCCAGCCGCCAGCGGAGCACGATGCCAACACCCGACCTGATGATCGTCACGGACCTCGACGGGACGTTCCTCGACCACCACGACTACTCGTTCGACGCGGCCCTGCCGATGCTGGAACAGCTGCGGGCGGACGACGTCCCCGTGGTGTTCTGCAGCAGCAAGACGCGGGCCGAGATCACGGCGCTGCAGGCACGCACCGGGCTCGACGGGCACGCGTTCGTGGCGGAGAACGGCGCGGTCGTCGTCGGACCGGCGGGCGACGTGCTGGTCGGACCGGTCGACGGTGAGCTCGAGCGGCTGCACGCAGAACTCGACCGCGTCCGTCGTGCACTGCATCTGCGGTTCGAGACCTTCGGTGGCGTGACCGATGCGGTCGTCGCCGCGTGGACGGGGCTCGACCTCGAAGCGGCCGGACGAGCGCAGCAGCGCGAGGCGTCCGAGGTGCTGCTCTGGCACGCCGAGGACGACGACCGGGCGGACGCGTTCCGCGGCGCGCTCGCCGCGGTCAGCCTCGACCTGGTGCGGGGCGGCCGGTTCTGGCACGTGCTGCCGGCGAGCCGCGACAAGGGCGCGGCGGTCCGGACGCTGATCGCCGACCACGAGCGCCGGACGGGGACGGTCCCGCGCACGATCGGACTCGGTGACGGCCCGAACGACACGGCGATGCTCGACGCGGTCGACTTCGCCGTCGTGGTCCGCGGACACGGCCCGGCACCCGGACCACTCGCCGACGACCGACCCGAGCGCGTCCACCGCACGACCGCCCCCGGCCCGCAGGGGTGGACCGAGGGCCTCACCCGACTCACCACCCCGTCCGTCAGGAGCCACCGATGAGCGACTTCCACCAGAACGGCGTCATCACGACGTTCCACGACCTCGGTCGCCGCAGCACCGCGAGCCTCGAAGAAGACCTGCGCGGCTTCGCCGAGAAGCGCCCGATGAGCCTGATCCTGCCGGCGCTATACTCCGAGCTCGAGCGTCCGGCCCTGTCGCGGATCGTCGACGAGCTGGCCGAGGCCGACTGGCTCAGCGAGATCGTGATCGGGCTCGACCGGGCCGACCGCTCGCAGTTCGAGCACGCCCGCGAGTTCTTCTCGCGGCTGCCGCAGCGGCACCGGATCCTGTGGAACGACGGGCCGCGGCTGCGCGAGCTCGACGCCGAACTGGAGCGCGCTGGCCTGGCACCGGGGGAGCCCGGCAAGGGCCGGAACGTCTGGTACTGCACCGGGTACGCCCTGGCGTCGGAGCGGGCGGACTGCATCGCCCTGCACGACTGCGACATCACCACCTACGAGCGGGGCATGCTCGCGCGGCTGTTCTACCCGGTCGCGAACCCCGCGTTCGACTACGAGTTCTCGAAGGGCTACTACGCCCGCGTCGCCGACGGCCGGATCAACGGTCGCGCCGCACGGCTGCTCGTCGGGCCCCTGCTCCGCTCGCTCCGCCAGGTCTACGGGGAGTCCGAGTACCTGGAGTACCTCAGCAGCTTCCGGTACCCGCTGTCCGGCGAGTTCGCGATGCGTGCCCACGTGCTGAACGGCCTGAAGATCCCCGGCGACTGGGGACTCGAGATCGGCATGCTCTCCGAGGTCTACCGCGACTACGCGACCCGGCAGGTGTGCCAGGTGGAGATCGCCGACGCGTACGACCACAAGCACCAGCCCCTCGCCGAGGCCGACGGCACCGGCGGCCTCGCACGCATGGGCAACGACATCGTGCAGTCGCTGCTCCGGAAGCTCGCGACGATGGGCGTCCCGCTCACGGCCGACTCGTTCCGGGTGCTCAAGGCGACGTACTACCGGAACGCGCTCGACATCGTCGAGGTCTACCGGCACGAAGCCGAGATGAGCGGGCTCGCGTTCGACCAGCACGCGGAAGAAGCCGCGGTGGAGCTCTTCACCAAGGCGATCCTCGACGCCGGCGGCGCGTTCACGGCGCGGCCGAACGACAAGCCGTTCATCCCGAGCTGGAGTCGGGTGCGCTCGGCGGTGCCGGACGTGCTCGACCGGCTGCGGGACGCGGTGGAGGCGGACCAGCAGGACTGATCCGGTGCCCTGGGCGCGCGCCCTGGGTGCGGGTCAACGGCGGACGGGAGGCACGGTGCCAGCTGGCCCCGTGCCTCCCGTCCGTCGCTCTGGCGCCGTTCTCAGGCCGCGCGCTTCGGTGCCCAGCCGAGTTCCGGACCCACCCGCTCGGCGATGTCCGTGGTGATCTGGACGTAGTCGTCGGGCTCGAACGAGAACGGGAGCGCGAAGGCGACCTCGGTGACCGCCTGGTAGCCGACATCGGCACGCAGCCGGTCCGCGATCTCGGCCGACGTGCCCACCAGGTCGGCGGCGAAGAGCATCCCGGCGGGTCCCATCGGCACGCCGACGCGGCCCGAGCGGCTGTCGACGTAGGCGCGGTAGCGGGACTCCTGCTCGCTCGTCGCGGTGTCGGTCGGGATGACGACCAGGCCCTGCGAGACGCGGGCGGCAGCGGGGTCGGGGTGGACGTCGAGGTAGGCGTCGATCTGGGCGCGCTGGTTCGTGGCGAAGTCGGTGCCGTTCTCACTGCGGGTGACGCTCGAGGTGAGCAGGTGGAAGCCGTTCTCGCCCGCCCACACGGCCGACTTCGTGCTGCCGGTGCCGTACCAGATCCGTTCGGCCAGGCCGGCGCTGTGCGGCTGGACGGTGCTCGCGAACTCCTCGAAGCCGCGGCGTTCGACGGTCTCGGTCGCCGTCACCGGGTCACCGCGCACCAGGTCTCGGAAGCGCAGGAGCCGCCCGTTGCCGAGGTCCTCGTGCTCCAGGGTGTCGGGGTAGATCGCGTCGCGGTACAGGTCGAAGTGCATCGGGGTGCCGACCGAGAACCCGGGGTTCAGGCGGCCACCGAGGAGCACGTCGACCGTGCTGAGGTCCTCCGCCAGTCGGAACGGGTTCTCCGCGCCGATCGGGGTGACGGCGGTGCCGAGGTCGATGCGCGAGGTGCGCTGCGAGGCGGCGGCCAGCACCGCGACCGGCGAGGAGATGCCGTGCTGCAGGTGCCGGTGGCGCAGCCAGGCGCTGTCGAAGCCCAGGGCCTCGGCGCGCTCGATCACGCGCAGGGTGTCCTCGTGGCCCTCGGACGGTCGGGCGGGGTCGAACGACCCGATCGTCAGGAAGCCGAGCCGGTGCAGGGGAGTTCCGTCGAGGGGCATGGGTCGATCGTGCCAGACGCGCCGTGCCGGGTCCGTCGTGCCCGGTGCGTCGCCCAGACCCCGGTCTTGCCGGTCAGGGCCGGGTCTCCTTGATCAGCGCCTCGACGTTGTTGCCGTCCGGGTCGGACACGAATGCCGTGTACGCGCCGTACTCCGGCCAGTAGCGCGGCTCGTGCCGTGACACCCCGCCGGCGGCGACGGCCTCGCGGTGGAAGGCGTCGACCTCGCTCCGTGAACCGGCCTCGAACGCCAGGTGGAGTCCGCGCGTCGTCGCCTCGGGGGTCCGGGCGGTCTCGAGCGAGACGCTCGGGGTGTCGTCCCCGTGCTGCCAGAACTCGGCGACGGAGTCCGTGCGGTAGCCCGCCCCGATGCCGAGGGGCGCGAGGGCGGCGGTGTAGAACGCGGCGCTCGCGGCGAAGTCGGTGGCGAAGACGCCCAGGTGGTGGATGAGGTGACGACCCGGCATGGGACGACCCTAGGCCGAGATCGCGGCATCCGTCCGGGCAGCACCCCGGTCCCGCTGGCAGGCTGGATCCGTGCACATCACCCTCGACTCCGCGACCGACATCGTCATCTCCGGCATCCGTTTCCCGGAGGGCAACCGCTGGCACGGCGGTCGGCTCTGGTACTCCGACATGCACACCGGCCAGGTGTTCTCGGTCGACCCGTCCTCGACCGACGGCCCCCGGCTCGAGGCCACCGTCGACGGGCAGTCGTCGGGGCTCGGCTGGCTCGCCGACGGGCGTCTGATCATCAGCTCGATGGAGTCCCGCACGGTCGTCGCCGTCGAGCCGGACGGCAGCACCTCGGTGTTCGCCGACCTCTCCACGATCGAGTCGTCGCTCGTGAACGACCTGGTCGTCGACGCCCAGACCGGCCGGACCTACATCGGCGCCTTCGGGTACGACCTGTACGCGGGCGAGGAACTGCGGCCCGGCCCGCTCTACGTGATCGACCCCGACGGCTCCGTCCGCCTGGCCGCCGAGGGCCTGGTGTTCCCGAACAGCGCCAACATCCTGCCCGGCACCCGGACCCTGGTGGTCAGCGAGACGTGGGGCGGCCGGCTCACCGCGTTCGACATCGAGGACGACGGTTCGCTGACCGGGCGTCGCGAGTGGGCGGCCCTGCCCGGCGGCGTGACCCCGGACGGCAGCACCGTCGACCGTGACGGCGCGATCTGGGTGTGCTCGGTCGACACGGGGGAATTCCTGCGGGTCGTCGAGGGCGGCGAGGTGACGGACCGCATCGACGCCCCCGGGGACTGCGCGATCGACTGTGCGCTCGGTGGCGAGGACGGTCGCACCCTCTACCTGGCGACCGCCGACAGCTACGACCCGGCCGTGACGGCGACGACGCGCGCCGGTCGGATCAGTTCGGTGCGGGTCGAGGTCCCCGGGTGGTGAACCCGAGCGACCTCGCCGAGGCGACGCGTCGTGCCGAGCACCTGGTCGAGCACGGGCCGACGGTGGTCGTGATGTCGCAGCAGGCGGGGTTCGCCGGCATGTCGATCCTGTGGGCGTTCATCAGCCTTCCCTCCGTGCTCCGCACCGACTCGGTGATCTGGTTCCTGTTCGCCCTGGCCGGAGCGGTCGTGAACGTGACCGCATGGGTCGGTGCTCGACGCCACCGCAGGCTGCTGCCGTATCTCGTCGAGACGCCGGAACAGCCGCTCGGCGCGCTCACGCCGGCGGACCGCAAGTCCGTCACCCGACAGATCAGCGGACGGGCACCGGTGACGCCCGAGGCCGTGCCGCTCGTGCGGGCGATGCTCGCGTGGCAGCGACGCTCCACCTGGACCTCGGCCCCGACCCTGATCGGCACCGGGCTGAGCCTGTTGGGACTCGGAGGTGCCTCGGCCACGACGTTCGGTTGGGGTTGGGCGTTCCTGGTGTTCGTCGCCGTCGTCGTGGTGTTCGTCACGGTCGCGACGGTGATCGGCGTACGTCGAAGCCGCCGGGTCCTGGCCGAGCTGGACCGGGCAGGGACGCCGGTCTCCTGACCTTGGGTATGCCGCCTCCAGCGTCGGTCAGCGTGGGTACGGTGAGGCCGAGATGGACAGTCAAGGTCCGGGGGAGGCCAGGCTGGTCCCATGTCGGACGAGATTGTCGAGCAGGAGTGGTTCCGAGCCGTCCTGCGCTCGGTCGGCGGGTCGGTGGACCGGGTCGAACGGCTGCACGGCGGGGCGGTGAACCACACCTACCGGGTGGACCGTGTGGGTGCTGCTCCGGTGGTCCTGCGGTTCCCCGTCGACCCCAGTCGGCAGGACGAGTACCCCGTCGAGTCGTGGGCCGCTCGGAGCGCGAGCCGGGTCGGCATCCCGGTCGCCGAACCGCTCGCCCACGGGACGGAGGGCGGTGTCCCCTTCTCGGTGTCGGAGTACGTCGCACCTGACCCACGACCGATCGACCGCCCGTGGCGGTGGCTCGGTCGCGCCACGCGAGCCGCCGCCACGATCCCGCTCGTCGATGCGCCTCGGTCGTTGTTCTCGCGGTTCGGCGACGACCTCCGACCCGCCTGGACCGCGCACCTCGACTACGACCTCGATGCGCTCGGCGACGACGATCCGCTGCTCCGTGACGGTGCCTACGCGTCGCCGGGCCGGGTGCGTGATCGTCTCGCCCCGCTGTCGGACGTGCAGTTCGAGTTCGGGCTGGCCCACGGCGACCTCGCACCTCGCAACCTGGTCTCCCGCGGTCCGGACCGGCCGCCGGTGCTCATCGACTGGGGTGCCGCGGAGACCGGGCCGGCACCGTGGACGGACGCCCGCCGGGTCTTCGTGTGGACGTTCATCGACGGGTCCGTCACCCGCGCGGACCACGACGACTTCATGGCGGCTGCCGGACTCGCCTCGGACGACGACCACCGGCGGCTCACGTCGATGACCGCGCTGCACCTGATCGACGTCACGCGGTGGGCGCGTGACCGGCGACCGGACCTGTACGACGAGTACCTCGGACGCTGTCGCAGCGGACTCGAGCGCATCGAGGAGGTCGTCGGCCCGGCCTAGCGCAGGCGACAGGGACACCAGACGACACGGACCCCCGCCCACCCGCGTCACCTGCACCCCTCCGGGTACGGCAGACTGCACGGACAAGCATCCAGGAGTGATCGTCATGTTCGTCGCCGCCATCGTCTTCCTCGTCATCGCGCTCGTCGCGCTCTTCTTCCGAACACGCACCTACTCCACCCCCGCACGACCGGCCACACCCGGTCGCGAGGCACGCCCCGCCGTCCCGACCCGCCGCCCGAACCTCATCGCGACGTGGACCGCGGCCGCTGCCGGCGTCTTGTTCGTCGGGCTCACGCTCGGCAGCACCCTGTACGCGCAGGACACGGGCGAGTCGAAGGTGCAGGTGGACATCTCCGGCAACATCGTCGGGCAGAGCACGGACTCCGGGTTCCACTTCAAGGCGCCGTGGGCCACGCTCCACACGTTCAACATCCGGAACCAGACCGTCACCTACATCAACGCGGTGAACGGCTCCGACTCGGACAACAACGGCAACGTCCGCTCCGGCCCGTACGTCACGGTGCAGGACCAGGACGGCGTCTCGTCGAACGTGAGCCTCAACCTGCAGTACAGCATCGACGCGAAGTCGGTCACCGACATCTACCGGTCGTACAAGACCGAGGAGAACTTCAAGACGCAGTTCATCGGCAACTCGGTGCGCAGCGTCGTGCGCCAGGTGCCGAACGACTTCACCACCATCGAGCTGATCACCAAGCGCGGCACCGTCGAGAAGGCGATGATCCAGGCGCTCGAGAAGCGGTGGAAGGGCTCGGGCGTGCACGTCGACAACTTCGCCCTGCAGGAGATCACGCCGCCGAAGTCCGTCATCGACGCCTACGCCACCGCGCAGCAGGCGCAGATCCAGGTCACGAAGGAGCGCGCGCTCCTGGACGCCAAGAAGGTGCAGGCGCAGCAGCAGGTCGCCGAGGCGCAGGGTCAGGCCGACGCCAACGAGGTCCTCAACGAGCACCCGCTCTCCGACGCCGCCCTCAAGCAGCGCGAGATCGAGGCCCTCAAGAGCGCCGGCGACAACGGCTCGCTGATCGTCGTGCCGCAGGGCACGGACAACATTCTCAGCCTGCCGGGCACCTCGGGTTCGAAGAGCAAGTAGCGCGCGCCGAGACACCGCCCAGTAGCCGAGACGCCTCCGTTGTCGCCAGGCGTCTCGCGCACGGGGCGGCGTCGGGGGAACACGACGGCGTCTTCCGGATCCGAGACGCGCGCCGAGACGGACGGGAGGCCCGGTGCCAGCTGGCAACGGGCCTCCCGTCCGTCGGTGTGGCGGGGTCCGGGTCCCCGCTCAGGCCGCGCCGTGACTGGCGCGGCTGCGCCGCGAGAGCGAGTCGATGATGACGGCCAGCAGCAGCACCGCGCCGGTGATCATGTAGCGGATCGACGAGTCGAGGCTCAACAGGGTGAGCCCGTTCGAGATCGACTGGATCACGATGATGCCGAGCAGCGCCGACCAGGCGCTGCCACGGCCGCCGAACAGGCTGGTCCCGCCGATCACGGCTGCGGCGATCGCGTTGAGGTTCGTGTCACCGGCGCCGGACGACAGGCTCGCCGAGTTCAGGCGGGCGGCGGCGAGGATGCCGCCGACGGTGGCGAAGAGCGAGGTCAGCATGAACACCGAGATGTAGATGCGGTTCACCCGGATGCCGGATCGTCGTGCGGCCTCGACGTTGCCGCCGACCGCGAAGACCGAGCGGCCCCAGCGGGTGCGCTTCAGCACGAAGTTCATCAGCACGACCAGTACGACGAAGAACACGAACGAGGTGCCAGTGCCGAAGTCGCGCGACAGGTACCAGACCATCAGCGCGAGACCGAGGAACAGGGCGACGGCCTTCACGACGGTCAGGGACATCGCCCCGGTCGACAGCCCGGCACGGCGGCGGCGGGCAGCGCGACGGACCTCGGTGAAGAACAGTCCGCCGGCGGCCAGGACGGCGAGCAGGTACGCGAGCCACGGCGGTAGGTACGAGGCCGAGGCGAACTGCACGATCGGCGAATCGTACGGCAGGTTGATCGAGCCGTTCGGCCCGAGGATGAGCAGCTGCAGCCCGAGGAACCCGAGCAGACCGGCGAGCGTGATGACGAAGCTCGGCACTCCGAAGCGGGTGAACAGCAGGCCGTAGAGCAGGCCGGCGGCGGCACCGACGGCCAGGGCGACGGTGAGCACGAGCCACAGCGGCCAGCCGAGTGTGGTGAGGCCCTGGCCGAGGATCGCGGCGGAGAGCCCGCTGACGCTGCCGACGGACAGGTCGATCTCGCCGAGCAGCAGCACGAGCACGATGCCGATCGCGATGGTGCCGACCGCGGCGCACTGCAGGGCGAGGTTGACCAGGTTGCCCGGGGACAGGAAGTCGGGGGAGAGCGCCTGGAACACCGCCCAGATGACGATGAGGCCGACGACCACCGGCAGCGAGCCGATGTCGCCGCCGCGGACCCGTCGGACGAACGCCTTCGCAGCGCCGCCGATCCCCTGGTCACGCAGGAGCCGCTCGTCCTGCAGGTCGGCGGCCGAGGGCGTCGGGGTCGCTGCGGTGAGGGTCTCGTCGGTCTTGCTCATGCGGAGGGCTCCTGCTCGGTGCGGGCGGCGGCGCGACGGGTGACGGCGTTGTCGGTGGCGCCGGTGATGGCCGCGATGATCTCCTCGTAGGAGACATCGTCGATGCGGAAGGTGCCGTTGTTGCGGCCGAGTCGCAGGACCGCGACCCGGTCGGCGACGGCCTGCACGTCCGCGAGGTTGTGGCTGATGAGGACGACGCCGAGTCCGCGCTCGCGCAGGCGTTCGACGAGGTTCAGGACCTCGGCGGTCTGTGCGACACCGAGTGCGGCGGTGGGCTCGTCGAGGACGACCACCTGCGGGTCGCCGATCAGTGAGCGGGCGATCGCCACGGTCTGCCGCTGCCCACCGGACAGCGACGCGATCGGGATCCGTACCGACGGGATCCGGGCCGCGAGCTGCTGCAGGAGCTCCCACGAGCGGCGCTCCATCTCCTCTTCGTCGAGGAACGGGTGGGCGATCTCGCGCCCGAGGAACAGGTTCGAGACCACGTCGAGGTTGTCGGCCAGGGCGAGGTCCTGGAACACCGTCGCGATGCCGAGGGTCTGGGCCGCCGCGGGGTTCGGGACGGTGACCTCGTCGCCGCCGAACGTGATCGTGCCGCCGTCCGGCGTGTAGACCCCGGCGAGGATCTTCACGAACGTCGACTTGCCGGCGCCGTTGTCGCCGACGATGGCGACCACCTCGCCCGGGTAGACGTCGAAGTCGATGTCGCTGAGGGCCTGGACGGCGCCGAACCGCTTGGTGATCCCGCGCAGGGACATCACCGGGTCGGCGGAGGGGTGTGCTGCTGGTGACGCGTTGCTCACGGGTGTCGTGCTCACGGGTGTCGTCCTCGATCGGTGAGGCCCGCCCGGTCCGCAGTCGGACCGGGCGGGCAGAGGGGGGTCGGGCCTACTTGATGCCGGCGCTGTCGCAGGCTGCCTTGTACTGCGCGGTGCAGATCTTCGACACCTCGTACAGGCCGTCCTTGACGACCGTCGACTGCACGTTGTCCGTGGTGACGGCGACCGGGTCGAGCAGCGTCGACTGGACGCTGGCGCCACCGGCGGTGTCGACCGTCGTGTCGCCCTTCGGGGTCTCACCCTTCGCGAACTGGATCGCCAGGTCGGCGGCCTTCGACGCCTCGGGCTTGAAGGCCTTGTAGACGGTCATGTACTGCTCACCGGCGAGGATCCGCTGGATGCCCGCGAGCGAGGCGTCCTGCCCGGTGACGGGCGGGAGCTCGGTGACGCCAGCCGACTTCAGGGCCGCGATGACGCCGCCGCCGGTGTCGTCGTTCGCCGCGTAGACGCCGGTGATCTCGTCCTTGCCGAGCTTGCTGATCTGGCCGGCTGCCCAGTCCTGCGCCTTGGCGGGGTCCCATCCGGGGGTGTCGTACTCGGCGAGCACCTTGTAGCCGCTGTCGTCGATGACCGAGTGCGCGCCCTTCTTGAACTGCGAGGCGTTGTTGTCGGTGGGGGAGCCGTTCACCATGATGATGCCCGAGCCCTCCGGGACCTTCTTCGCCTTGAGGGCGTCGACCAGGGCCTGACCCTGCAGCTCACCGACCTTCTCGTTGTCGAACGAGATGTAGTAGCTCAGGTCGGGGCTGTTGATGAGCCGGTCGTACGAGATCACCGGCACCTTCTTGGCCTTCGCCTGCTGGACGATGGACGCTGCGGCCTCGCCGTCGAACGGGTCGAGGACCAGGACCTTGACGCCCTGCGTGAGCATCGACTGGGCCTGCTGCAGCTGCTTCGACGCGTCGCCGTCGGCGTTCGCGTAGATGACGGAGCAGCCGCTGCACTGCTTCTTCACCTCGGCGGTGAAGAGCGGACGGTCGGCGCTGGCGTAGCGAGCGGTGACGGAGTCGGGCAGGAGCAGGCCGATCTTGGCCTTCGACGCGTCCCCGCCGCCCCCGCCGGAACCGGTCCCGGCGTCCGCGCCGTTGGAACAGCCCGCCAGGGTGGTGATCGCGAGCAGCAGGGCGCTGACGCCCAGCATCGCTCGTGTGGTGGATTTCTTCATTGAAACGTCCTCCAACAGTGGACCGCCCCCATCGGCGGTGCCCTGAGTGTGACAGCGAGCGTTCTTGGCTGCAAGAGTTGAACGCAAGGACCGCGCTCCGTGACGAAACCGTTATCTACCGGGTTCGGGTGACGTCCACGGCCTCGATCGCCAGGGCCAGCGCGCCGGTCACCGAGGCCTTCTCGCCGAGCTGCCCCTGCACCACGTCCGGCGTGCCGTCGACGTCGACGATCAACGACGACTCGAGGGCGTGCCGCATCGGGCCGAGCAGGAGCTCCCCGGCGCGCGCGAACTCGCCCGTCACCACGACCCGCTCGGGGTCGAGGACGTTGCAGAGCCCCACCGCCGCCGAACCGATCGCCCGCCCGGCGTCGGCCACGGCGCGCATGCAGACCTGATCGCCGCCCATGGCCCGCAGGATCAGGTCCGCCAGCTTGAGCGTGCCGACCTCGTCGCGGACGCCCTCGAGCACCGCGGGGGCTCCGGCGATCGCCTCGAGGCAACCCCGGTTGCCGCACCGGCACAGGGGGCCGTTCGGCAGGACGGGCGTGTGCCCGAACTCGCCGGCGATGCCGTGGTGCCCGCGGAACAGGTGCCCGCCGAGGACGAGTCCGGCGCCGATGCCGTTGCCGACGTCGAGCGTCACCACGGTGTCGCGGCCGCGTGCCGCCCCGCTGCGGTGTTCGGCGAGGGCGGCGAGGTTGGCCGAGTTGTCGACCTGCACGGGCTTGTCCATCCGCCGGGCGAGCGACTGGCCGAGCGCGATGCCGTCCCAACCCCGCAGGATCCCGCCGCGCGCCGTCATCCCGGTGCGGGCGTC
This sequence comes from Curtobacterium sp. MCPF17_018, assembly GCF_003234135.1. Classification (NCBI taxonomy): domain Bacteria; kingdom Bacillati; phylum Actinomycetota; class Actinomycetes; order Micrococcales; family Microbacteriaceae; genus Curtobacterium; species Curtobacterium sp. MCPF17_018. The sequence continues at coordinate 223,473 of NZ_QKSJ01000004.1, forward strand.
GATCGGGGCGGCCACGGCGAGCCCGACGGCGAGCACCTCGTCCATCGACGACTCGATGGACTCCACCATGTCCAGCACGAGCAGCGCGGTCTTGTCGAGTTCGGCGTCGGCACGGTGGTCACGGGCCAGGGGCATGTGCCGCTCGGCCAGGACGGCGCCGTTCAGGTCCGACAGTGCCAGCCGCAGGTGTCGCGGCGAGACGTGCACCCCGGCGACCAGCCCGAGGCCGTGCGGCAGGGTCACGCGGAGCGCCCGCCGACCGCTCGAGGTGCTCGGTGTCGCGTGCAGGGCACCGGTCGCGACCAGTTCCTTGACGATGTTCGAGACGGTCGCGGGGGAGAGCCCGGTCACCCCGGCGAGCTCGACCTGCGTCAGGCCGCCGTGTCGCTTCACTGCGCTGACGACCCGACCCCGGTTGGCTTCACGCAGTGAAGCTTGGTTCCCCGGACTGCGGCGCGGCTCTGACACGGGGACAGCGTAACGGGCGGGTCCGGAACGCTCGCCGTGACGGACTGGAGGCACGGTGTCAGCTGGCACCGTGCCTCCAGTCCGTGGGTGGTCGCGTCCAGGGCCCGGAGTCGCCGTGCGGCGGTCGACCGTCAGCGAAGTCGCGCCACCGGAGCGCGGCGAGCGCGGAGCAGCACTGCCGCGCTCGCGGCCGCGGCCAGCAGCACGAGAACCCACGCCGCCGTGGCGACCGCGCCGGCGGGGTGGACGACCGACTGTCCGACCGCGGCCTGCACCGTGAGGAGCACGGTGCCCGCTGCCCACGCAACGGCGACGACCGCGACGATGCGCACCTGCGCGGTCCGCTGTGCCAGCCACGGTAGGTGCCGACCCGCGGCTGCGACGAGGAGCGCCACGAGCGGGAGCACCTGCAGTGCGTGCATACCGACGAAGTGGGCGACCCGGTAGTCGCCGCCGACGGTGCTCCACCCGAGCAGTGGCACCCCGGGTCCGCCGTCCGCGATCCCGACCGTGTGAGCGCCGACGATCCCGTCCGGAGCGGTGAGCTGGGTGGGGGTCGGGCCGGTCATGAGGAAGGCGACCCCGATGCCGCCGAGTGCGATGACGGCACCGGCACGGACGGCGACCGTCAGCGCGGGGGTGGGGAGGCGCAGGAAGAACAGCGCGATCGACGTGACCAAGGTGCAGAGGTACAGCGTCGTGATCGCCGTCGCCATCACGGCCCACACGACGACGTGCACGCTGTTCGAGACGTTGAAGTGACTCGTGGTGCCGGTCGCGGCGGCCCACACGATGAGCACCTGTTCGACCACCAGGGCGACGGCGACCACGGTGCCGAGCCGACGAGCCAGTGTCTGCCACCTCGGCAGGAGGGCTATGAGCCACGCCCAGGTCACGGCGTAGAGCAGGATCGACAGCGAGAACTTCAGGGGCTTCATCCACGCCGGCGCTCCCAGGATGGTCCGGGGATCCACGACGAGTCCGACGAGGCAGACGGCGGTGGACGCGAGCATCAGGCCGGCCACGGCCATGAGTGCCGGGTGCCAGGCCACTGCTCGGCGAACGGCGGCGATCCGGCGGGTTGCGAGGAGAGTAGCGATATCTACTCTCTGTCCGCAAGGCATCAGCGCAGGTTCCGGAAGGTCGCACGGACGTCGTCGACGAGCAGCTCCGGCTGTTCGAGCATCGCGAAGTGCCCGCCGCGCGCCACCTCGTTGAAGAACACCAGGTCGGTGTACCGGCGCGCTGCCCAGCGGCGCGACCGGCGGACGTACTCGCCCGGCATGATGCTCAGGCCGACGGGCAGGGTCAGTGGCTCCTCGACGGTGCCCGGGGTGGCCCAGCCGGTCCGGGTCGCCTCCCAGTAGGTCCGCGCCGAGGACGCGGCGGTGTTCGGCAACCAGTACAGCATGACGTCGTCGAGGATCTCGTCGAGCGGGAAGAGCCGCTCGGCATCGCCGTGTTCGTCGTGCGAGCCGCCGACGTCCTGGAACATCGCGTAGATCCACGACGCCAGCCCGACGGGGGAGTCCGCCAACGAGTACCCGATGGTCTGTGGGCGGGTCGACATCTGCTGCGAGTAGGCCGACAGCTCCCGCCAGTAGTGGCCGCTCTCCTGCAGCATGACCTGCTCGTCGGGGGAGGCGTTCCGCGCCTCGTCGTCCGTCGGCATGAACAGCGCCATGTTGAGGTGGATCCCGGCGAGTCCGATGTCCCCGGCGGCCTGCAGGGCTGCGAGCTCCGCGGTGACGGTGGCACCGAGGTCACCGCCCTGGGCGTACCAGTCCGCGTACCCGAGCCGGGACATCAGTACCGACCAGGCCCTCGCGGTCCGGGCGGTGTTCCACCCGGTCGTCGTCGGCTTCCCGGAGAAGCCGAACCCGGGCAGGCTCGGGATCACGACGTGGAACGCGTCCGCCGCGTCGCCGCCGTGCGCCACCGGGTCGGTGAGCGGACCGATCGCGTGGCGGAACTCCAGGACGGAACCGGGCCAGCCGTGGGTGAGCAGCAGCGGGCGGGCACCGGGGACGGCGGACCGGACGTGCAGGAAGTGGACCTCGAGCCCGTCGACCCGGGTCGTGTGTTGGCCCCAGCCGTTCAGCAGCGCCTCGGTCCGGCGCCAGTCGTACTCCGTCGTCCAGTGTTCGACAAGGGCGCGGACCTTCTCGAGTCGGGGTCCTTGCGAGGTGTCCTCGACGGTCTCGGCATCGGGCCAGCGGGTGGCCAGCAGACGGCGGCGCAGGTCGTCGAGCTCCACCTGGGGGACGTCGAGGGTGAGCGGGGTGATGGTTGCGGTGTCCGACATGGGGTCCTCGGCTGCTCGGCGTCCTGGCGGCTGTCCGTCTTGATCGCAGATTATCTTTGCACAAGACGATCTTGTTCCGGTACGGTCTCTGGTATGGACAGTCCGACGCCGACCGATGCGCTCCCCGAGATCGACTGGGGTGCCGAGGGCATCGAATCCGAACTGGGGTGGGCACTGCCGCTGGCGTTCCAGGGCTTCACGCGGCTGGGCAGCGAGGCGGTGGCCGACGTCCCCGGCGGTCCCCGCGGGTACCAGGTGCTCGTCGCCATCACCACCGAGGAAGCGTCGTCGCAGCTCGGCCTCGCGCAGCGCCTCGGGATCGACAAGACGCAGATGACCTACATCGTCGACGCACTCGAGGCGGGCGGGTTCGTCGAGCGTCGCCCGGCCCCGACGGACCGGCGGGTGCGGCAGGTCCACCCCACCGACGCCGGGCGTGCCCTGCTCGCCCGGGCACGTTCGGCCCTGCGTGAGGCGGAGGGCGTGCTCATGCGGCACCTCGACGACGACGAGCGGACGACGATGCGCCGGCTGCTGGCCCGGGTCGCGCTGACGGCCGGCACCACCACCCCCGGGCCGTCCACTGCCGATCCCACGTTCCACCACCCCCTCGCCGTCCCGGAACGATCCCGGCGGCACACCACGACGACCTCGTCGACCCCCACAGAGTGAGGCTCCGCCCATGACCACCACCATCCTCGTCGCCGGCGCCACCGGCGACCTCGGGCACCGCATCGTCCGCGAGCTCACCCAGCACGACGTGCGGGTCCGGGTCCTCACCCGGCCCGGCAGCAGGACCGCCGGAGAGCGCTTCGGCGACGACGCCCGTGTCGACGTCGTCGCCGCCGAGTACGGCGACCACGACGCCCTGACCCGGGCCGTCAGCGGCTCCGACGTCGTGGTCTCCGCCGTGAGCGGGACACGTCCGGTGATCGTCGACGCCCAGCGCGCGCTGCTCGCGGCGACCGTGGCGGCGGGCGTCCGGCGGTTCATCCCGTCCGACTACTCGGCCGACTACCGGCGGATCACACCCGGCACCAACCGCAACTTCGAGCTGCGGCGCGAGTTCGCCGCCGACCTCGACGCGGCCCCGGTGCAGGCGACGTCGATCCTGACCGGCATGTTCACCGACCTGCTGACCGGCGATGCCCCGATGATCCTGTTCGGCCGCCGGCTCGTGCTGTTCTGGTCGTCGGCGGACCAGGTGCTCGACTTCACCACGAAGGACGACGTCGCCCGGGTCACGGCCCTCGCCGCCCTGGACGACGATGCTCCGCGCGTGATCGAGATGGCGGGCGACCAGGTCACCGCACGCGACGTCGCACGCGCCATGAGCGAGCTGACGGGGGAGCGCTTCCGGCTGCAGTGGGCCGGCACCACCGGGACCCTGTCCGCGATGAGCGCTGTCGGCAGGCGCCTGTCGAAGGACCCCGACGAGACGTTCCCGGCATGGCAGGGGATGCAGTACTTCGTGAGCATGTTCAGCGGGCAGGCGCAGCTGCACCACGTCGACAACGACCGCTACGGCGTGCAGTCGTGGACGAGCGTCCGCGACGTGCTCCGCGCGCACCTCAGCGGGCAGGGCCACCCGGCGACGGACTGACGGGCGCGGTGTGCGGTCGTCGGCGGCTGAGCAGGAACGTGAGCCCGACGACGACGACCGGCACCAGCGCGAGCGCGGCGAGCCAAGCGAGGACGTCCCACTCGGGCGAGAGCGGCACGCCGAACGCGCTCGACGAGGTCCGCCAGACCTGGTCGCCGGGCCCCTCGTGCTCGTCGGCCCCGGTGACCGGGAACAGCAGCGCCGTCACCAACGCCCATCCCACCAGCACCACGACGGCGATCATCGTCCACGGCCGCGGAGTGGAAGACGGGGACATCTGCGTCACCGGACCGAGGCACGCGAGCGCTCGGCCCGGGCACCCGACCAAGTCGCCACCACGGCGACGGCCCCCAGGGCGAGCCCGACGACGCCGGCGAGCAAGCACACGGGCATGATGATGCCGAGCCCGATGTTCGCGCCGCCGCCCTCGGGGCCGGAGAACGCGTCGTACAGCAGGGCGCCGACGCCGAGGAACCCCACGGCGAGCATCGCGGTACTGATCCAGTGGAGCGTCCGGGCTGTGGTCATGGTCGTCATTCCCCTCGGTCGTGCGGTTGGGGAATCCTCGCACGGCCGTTCCGCCGCACATTCCCGGAGCGGCATCAGTCGATCGGCACTCGGCCAGACCGAGCCGCCCGGACGATCTGCCACACGCAGACCGAGAGCACGACGGCGCCGGTGACGCCGGCGATCCACGTGCCGGCGACGCCGATCATCGGCGTGGTCGTGCACGAGCTCGTGCCCGCTCCGGGGGCGGCGTCGCGACAGGTGGTCGTCTGGACCAGCAGCAACATCGACACGGTCACGACGACGACCGCGGCGACCGTGGCCCACCCCACCACTCGCTCCACCGTGCGCTCCGTCCTGCCTGCCATCGGTCGCTCCACGATGCCGCACGCCGGCCCGGGCCGGTGTCTCGATCCTGCAACGACCCGACCAAGCCGACCGGCGGACTGGAGGCCCGGGGCCAGCTGGCACCGGGCCTCCAGACCGTCAACCGGTCGCGGCGACCGCATCGCTCACGCCACGACGGCAGCCGGCGTCACCGGTGCGGCGCTCGCCGCGACGTCCCGTCGCCGCACGGCGCCGGTCCGCACCCGGTGTGCCACCGACAGGGCCGCGGCTGCGGCGACGATCCACGCACCCAACGTGAGGAGCGCGCCGGTAGCGCCCGCCCCGTCGAAGTAGTTGAACCTGGTGACGGCGCCGAACGCGGCACCCGGCGGGAGGGCCTGTCCGACGGTGGCGAGCACGGGCGGCAACAGGTGCGTGCTGATCGTCGCGCCGCTCGTCGCGTTGCCGAGGGTGGTGAAGAGGAGCGTCGAGACGATCACGCCCATCGGTCCGACGATCGAGGTGATCGCCATCGTGGACAGTGAGACGGCGACGGCGAGGAGCGAAAGCACCACGATCACGGCGCCGGTCGATGCGGGGACGGCGCCGTCGATCGGTCCGGCGATGACGGCGACCACCGCGGCCGCGGCCAGGCTCCCGACCACCGTGACGACGATCCGGATGCGGAGGCGCGCGAGGGTACCGAGGGAGTTCATGACCTGCGCCAGGATGAACGCCGCCAGGGTCGTGCCGAAGACCAGGTAGAACCCCGCGATGCCCTGGGCGTCGTTCGTCGCGAGCGGGACGAGGTCCTGTGTGCGGGTGACCGAGGCGCCGGCGCCGGCCGCGACCCCGGAGAGCATCGTGGTCGCGGCGGTCGTCGCGCTCCGTCCCTCGGCGCCCGCCGTGTACAGGGTCCAGCCGTCGGAGCCGTTGCCGGGGACGAGGGCTGCGACGGCGTCACGGGACCGGACGAGGTCGCGTGCGTCGGACGGGGAGTCGGCGGTGCGGACGTCGGCGCGGTCGCCGAGCGCGCCCGCTGCCGCATCGGCCACCTGCGAGCCGACGACGGCGACGGGCAGGTGGTGCGGGGAAGGGGCCTTCTGCAGTCCGATGTACAGGCCGGCGAACGCTCCGGCGACGGTCATCGCGACGAGGACCTGGGTGATGAGGACGGGCAGGATCCGGCGGACCGGCGGGAAACCACCGGAGGCCGAGGCTTTGTTAGTAATCGATTCATTACTCATGGCATCGGATGATACCCTCACCGCATGACGACAGCAAGGGGTCCGGTTCCCAAGAGTGCCGAGCGCATGGCCGGCAGCCAGCGGCGCGAAGCCACACTCACCGCGGCGGCCGCCGTCTTCGCCCGCGAGGGCTACCACGGCGCGACCACGGAGCGCATCGCGCAGGCCGCGGGGATCAGTCAGCCGTACGTCGTCCGCATGTTCGGCTCGAAGGAGAACCTGTTCCTCGCCGTCGTCGACGGGTGCCTCGAAGCCGTGCTCGACGCGTTCCGGGCGGCGCTCGACGACGGGCAGCCGGGCACCGTCGCGTCGCGGCTCGGCTCTGCCTACCGTGCGCTCGCGACCGAGGACGGCGTGCACCTCATCGTCATGCAGTCGTACATGCTCGGTGCCGACCCCGTCGTCGGACCGGTCGCCCGTGACGGCTTCACCCGGATCCTGCACTTCCTGGTCGAGGAGGCAGGGCTGTCGGAGTCCGCGGCGGAGTCGTTCCTTGCCAAGGGGATGCTCATCAACACCCTGCTCGGCATGCGGCTGGGGGACCAGGACGACCCGCTCGCGCAGCGGTTCACGCAGACGGTGTTCGGCCCGGACCCCGCAGGACCCGGGCCGACCGACCGCTGACGAGCGCCGTCGTCACGTGATGCGCTCGACCCGGTCGACGAGCTCGCTGACGGCGTCCGTCGCGCTCGGGCGCTGCGCGGTCTCCTCGCCGAGTCGCCGTGCCGCGGTGAAGTGGCTGCGTTCCGCGAGCATCCGGTGCACCGCCGGACCGACCGCCGACGGCTCGTCGACCACGACCGCGACACCGGCCTCGGCGGCACGGGTCGCGTTGATGAACTGGTCCGCGCCCTGCGGGAGCAGCACCATCGGCACGCCCACGCTGGCCGCGGCGAGCACCGTGCCGGCACCGGCCGCGGCGACGACCAGGTCCACGCCCTCGAGCAGCTCGCGCATCGGGCGGAACGGCAGGAAGTGCACGTGCTCGGTGTCGTCGAGGCGTTCGCCGATGACGCCGACGGTCGCCACCACGTCGACCTCGTCGGGGTGGAACCCGTCGAGGATCGCCGTCAGCAGCGTCGCGTCGCCGAAGACCGTGCCGAGGGTGACGAGCACCCGCGGTCGCCACTCGCTCGCCGGGAACGGTGCGAGCGGCTGTTCGGCGGCGACGTCGGGCCGGCTGTGCGGCTCGGAGCGGAACGGGATCGTGACGGGCGGCTGCGTCCACGCGGGTGCCTGCAGCGACACCGGCGTCGGGTCGAGCAGGGCCACCGGCGGTGTCGGCACGACCCCGCGCTGCTCGTAGCGGGGGAGCACGAGTTCAGCCATCGGGCGGCGGAACTCCTCGGGGACCTCGGGGCCGAAGGCGACGATCGCGTACGGCACGCCGAGCTCCGCGGCGACGAGCGGTCCGACCAGGTCGACGGCGTCCGCGACGACCACGTCGGGTTCCCACCCGCGCGCTGCGCGCAGGGCGTCGTCGACGGTCAGGTCGACGCGTGTGCCGGCGAAGAACTCGGCGACGGCCGCCGGTTCGGGGCGGTTCGCGGGGTCGCTGCCGGGGATGCGCCGAGCCACCTCGGCGAACAGGTCGGGAGGCATGGGTCCGGCCGCCAGGACCGGCACCGTGGGCAGTTCGGTCGACATGGGCTCGCGCATCCCACCACTGGTGAGCAGGGCGACGTCGTGTCCGGCCGCCTGCGCGGCACGGGCGAGCGGGACGAGGGGCAGGAGGTGTCCGAGTGCGGGCACGCCGGAGAAGAGGATGCGCAAGAGGGGCGTCTTCCTGGTTCGGGGTCAGTCGGCGGCGAGGACGAGCGGGATGCTGCGTCGGCGTCCGGTGACGAGGGGGATCGTGCCGGCGGCCACCATGAGCACGAGGCTCACGAGGGCGGCCGGGAGCGCGGCCTGCAGGCCCAGGTGGGGCTGCGTGCCGGGGACGGTGACCGCGAGCGCGACGGCTTGTCCGCAGGCGGTGAGCACGAGGACCGCGGCGGCCACGAGGACCGCGGTGCCGACGAGGATGACGGACTCCCAGGCGGCACGGGCGAGCACGGTGGCGCGGGACCCGCCGGCGGCCTCGACCAGCGCGGCCTCCTGCTCGCGGGTGCGTCCGGCCATCAGGACGGTGGCGGCCGCGCCGAAGAGCGACACGAGCAGCGGCCCGCCGAGCATGAGCAGGACGCTCTGCACGTCGAGTCCACCACCCGACGACCCCGTGGTCCGTTGCACGGCGTCACCCAGGGTGTCGAAGCCGGCGAAGAGGCTGCCGGGCAGGGCGATCGTGATGACGAGCGCGCTCACCGTGGCGCTGCTCCGGTCGACGGAGAACGCGGCGGCGTTGCGGGCGAGGAACCACGATGCCGATCGGTGCGCGGGCACCACCGACGTCCAGGCCCGGAGGGCGGCCGGGAACACCACGGGGCCGATCGCGGTGCAGGCGGCCGTCAGGAGCGGCCCGATGAGCAGCACCTGCCCACCGGTCCGGACGCCGGCGTCGACGATCGAGCTGGTCAGCAGCGCGGCGAGCAGCAGCGCCACGGCACCCGCGGCCCACCGGGTCCACGTGGTCCGTGTTCGGGCGGACTCGGGCTCCCGCAGGACCTCGATCGGGCGGACGAGGCCGGCTCGGCGCGACGGTCGGAGACTGCTCAGGACGACCACGATCGTCACGGCGAGCACGACCGCGACGGCGCTGGTCGGACCGAACCGTTCGTCGAGACCCCGGAGCCCGTCGGACTGCGACAACCCGAAGTGCAGGAACGCCGGCACGAACGGGGCCACGACGAGGCAGCCGATCGTGCTGCCGACCAGCCCCACGACCGCGAGCTGCAGCCGGACGACCACCGTCACCGTGCGGGACGGCACCCCCACCAGCTGCCAGAGCGCGTAACCGCGACGCTGCAGGTCGATCGTCAGGCGGGTGACGCTGCCGAGGACCGCGGTGACGGCGACGATCGTCAGCACGACGACGAGCGACGCGAGCGTGGCGAGGCCCCCGGCTCGGAGCAGGTCCGTCGGTCTGCCGGACCCGATGATCGCGAAGCCGGTCTCGAGCATCCCGGCGGCGATGGCGGCGGCCGCTGCGGTGGCCGCGCTGACGACGAGGGCGCCGATCCAGATGCCGGCGTTCTGCCGGAGGTCGCTCAGGACGAGTCGGAGCACGTCAGGCCTCCTGCGCGGCGGCGGTCAGGGCCTCGAGGACCTGGGCGGCGTCCGGGTGCGCCAGCTCGCGGTGCACGGTGCCGTCGCGCAGGACGAGCACACGGTCGGCACGCGCAGCCGCTTCGAGGTCGTGTGTGACCATCACCACCGAGCGGGCACCGTCGGCCACCCGGCGCAGCAGGTCGAGGACCGCGTCACCGGCGGTGGTGTCGAGGGCGCCGGTCGGCTCGTCGGCGAACACGACGTGCGGTTCGGACGCCAGGACGCGTGCGATCGCGACCCGCTGCTGCTGCCCGCCGGACAGCGCGCCCGGTCGGTGGTCCCCGCGGTCGGCGAGTCCGACCGAGGCGAGCGCGGCGTCGACCTGGGCCGCGGAGACCGGCCGGTGGGCGAGGCTGGCGGGCAGCGCGATGTTCTGCCGCGCGGTCAGCGACGGGATGAGGTTGAACGACTGGAACACGAAGCCGACCGTCGAACGACGGAGCGCCTGCAGTTGCTTCGGCCGGAGGGTCTCGAGGCGTTGCCCGGCGATCGACACCGATCCGCTGTCGTAGGGCTCGAGGGCGGACAGGCAGTACAGCAGCGTCGACTTGCCGGAGCCGCTGGGGCCGACGACGGCGACGAACTCGCCCGGCAGCACGGACAGCGAGACGCCCCGGAGCACCGGGACCCTCGACTGTTCCGGCCCGGGGAACGACTTCGTCAGGTCGTGTGCCTGCAGGAGGGGTGCGGTCATGGTGTCAGTCCATCTCGTTCTCGGCGGCCGGTCACTGGTGCGGGCAAGAGGGTCGTGGTGGAGCCAGCTCCACCACGGCAGGGTCAGACGTCCGTCGCGGGGGCGGCCGACCGCAGGATGCCGAGGACCCGCGCGTACCGACGCTCCTGGTAGACCCCGTGCACACCGGCGAGCAGGACGGCCGTGACCACCCCGGCGGCCAGTGACCCGGACGGCACCCACGTGCTCGCGGTCAGCAGGGCCGCCCCGGCGCCGGCGACGATGCAGTTCACGACCGCGATCGCGCTCGACAGCGTGAAGAACACCCCACGCCAGGACAGCCGGAGCCCGATGTCGAGCAGCTCGTTCGGCGCGATCCGGTCCTCGGGCACCGGGAAGTACTGCGGGGCGCCCGGCAGGATCGTGCCGTACCAGCGGCGGATCCGCTGCATCGCGGCGAGGGCGACCACGTCCTCCAACGAGGTCTGGACGAGTCGCTCGTAGGTGAAGACGCCGAGCAGCACGACGACCGGGATCACCACGGCGAGGTAGCCCGTGGCGAAGTCGGTGTCGGCCAGGAACCCGAACGCCACCAGGGCGCTCGACAGCGTCGTCAGGTAGATCGCGGCCCGGGTCGACGACTCCGAGACGGTGATGCCGCGCGCGGTCTGGAGCACGAAGTGCTCGGTGACGAGCGCCGTGAAGAACGCGCTCGGCGCGTCCGGCAGCCGCGCGGCCGCGTGGTCGGCGTCACCGCCGGTGTCGTCGGCCGTGCCGCTCGCCGTGTCGTCGGCGGAGCCTTCCGGCATGGGCGCCTCCCGGTGGTCGTCGTGGTCGCGACCCGCTGCCGGGTCGCCGCCACGAGGCTCGCAGCTGGTCCACCGACGGTGCATCCGTTGCGTGACGTAACCCGTGCCTCCAGGCCGTCGACCGGTGCGTCAGTCCGTCGGACCGGACGCTGCCAGCGCGGCCGCCAGCTCGGTTCGACTCGTCACGCCGAGCTTCGGGAACACCTTGTACAGGTGTGTGCTGACGGTGCGGTGCGACAGGTAGATGCGGTCCGCGATCTCGCGGTTCGTCATGCCGGCGGCGGCGAGCCGCGCGATCTGCAGCTCCTGGGGCGTGAGCTGTTCGCGCGTCGGCGCCGTCGTGCTGCCGGCCCGCTCCGGGGCCTCGCCGGCTGCGCGGAGTTCCGCCGCGGCGCGGGCGGCGAAGCCCGCGGTGCCGGCGGCGTCGAACGCGTGGAGCGCCTCGCGCAGGTGCAGCCGTGCCTCGACCACACGGCGCTCGCGGCGGAGCCACTCGCCGAACAGCAGCTGGGTCCTCGCCAGTTCGACGGGGGCGTCGGCGAGGCGGCCGACCTCGATCGCGCGGGCGTAGAGGGGCTCCGGGTCCGCGCCGTCCGTGCCCGTTCCCGCCGCGTCCGTGCCCTCGGCGAGCAGCGCCCGGCTCCGGACGACGAGTGCGGTCAGGTGCGCGGACCCGGTGGTGCGGGCGACCGCCTCGGCCTCGGCGAGGTTCTCGACGACCGACTCGGGTCGACCACCCCGGACCGCGGCCTCGGTGCGGTCGGCGATCGCCCACAGCGACCGGGTCGCGTGGACGGTCATGTGCGTGAACTCGATCTGGGCGTCCCGGTGGCGCCGCTGACCGAGGGCGACGAGTCCCGCTGCCCACCGCGCGTCGGCGCTGGCGAGGGCGAGCCGCCCGCCGTGCGCGAACTCCGAGCCCTCGCGCAGCGCGGCCAGCGCGGCCTCGTCGTCGCCGAGCAGGGCGTGGCCCCGGGCGAGCGTGGCGTAGGCCATCCCGGCGATGAGCGGGAGCTGCACGTCGCGGGCGATGCGGACGGCGTACTCGGCGTCGGCCAGGCCGTCCCGCACCCGCCCGCGCAGCATGAGCACCGTCGCCCGGCCCCGGAGCGCCTGGGTCTCGTCGGCGACGGCGCCGAGCTGGTGGGCGCGCTCGTACGCCAGCTCCCAGCACGTCAGCGCGGTCTCGAGGTCCTGCTGGGACTCGGCGGCGATCGCGAGGGACGCCATCGCGAGCGGCTGCTCGGTGAGCTGCGGCACCAGGTGTGCGAGTTCGGTGCGCAGGTGGTGGGCGGAGCCGAGCGGCGCGAGCACGGCGAGGGCCACCGGCTTCAGCGGGCTCGCCGACCGCACCGAGAGCAGTGCCGCCTCGATGTCCTGCCACTCCGACCGCGGCAGGTTGCGGCCGCGGGCGTTGAGGGCGGCCGCCCAGAGCACCCGAACGAGCCGGTCCGCGTGCTCCGGGCCGGCGAGCACGGGCCGGATCCGGCGGAGTTCGATGCGCGGTCGGCCGGCAGCACCCGTGGTCAGGCTCAGCACCGTCTGCGTGACGGCGGTCTCGGTGACGGTCTCGGGGTCGGCAGCGAGGGAGTCGACCTGCTCCAGGAGCTCGATCGCCTCGGCCGTCATGCCGGCGGCCCGAGCGGTCTCGGCGGCGCGGCCCAGCCGACGTGCCCGGCCGGTGACGCCCTGCGACAGGGTGGCCGCACGCTCGTAGGCACGGACCGCCTCGGGGCGGGCACCCCGCTGTGCCGCGCGGTCGGCGGCGGCCTCGAGGTCGGCGGCGACGGACTCGTCCCGCTCGAACGTCGCCGAGGCCCGGTGCCAGGCGGCGCGCATGCCGTCGGCGACCACCGACGCGAGTGCTCGGTGCGCCGCGGACCGTGCGGCGGCCGAGGCGTTGCCGATCACCGCCGAGCGCAGGAGCGGGTGGCGGAAGCGCAGGGAGACGAGGTCGGTGCGGAGGAGCCCGAGTTCCTCGAGCGGTTCGAGGTCGTCGACCCCGAGGTCCATCGTCCGGGCCGCCGCCATGACGTCCTGCAGGCCTGCGTCGTCGGCCGCCGCGGCGAGCAGCAGGAACGAGCGGCTGCCGGACGGGACGGCGGCGACCTGCTCGAGGAACGCCTGCTCGAGCCGCCGCGTGGTGGGGAGCCGGGACGCGATGGTGGCCGGGCCGCCCGTGGCCCAGGTGACGGGGAGTTCGTGCAGGGCGAGTGGGTTGCCGCCGGCCTCGGCCAGCACCCGTCGGCGGACCGAGGCGGACAGGGTGCCGGCGTGTGCGTCGAGCAGGGCCTCGGCGGCGTCGTCGGGGAGCGGCCCGAGCTCGAACCGCGTGAAGCTGCACGGGGGGACGGCGTTCGGGGCGTGTCCGGTCCGGGCCGCCGCGATGACGACGACCGGGGTGTTCGGGAGCCTGCGCCCCACGAAGTCGAGCACCTCGGTGGTGGACCGGTCGAGCCACTGCAGGTCCTCGGCGCGGACGAACACCGGCCGGTGCGACGCGGCCTCCTCGAGCAGCCCGAGCGTCGCGGTGCTCACCAGGAGACGGTCCGGACTCGGGCCGTCCTCGACCGCGAGGGCCGTGAGCAGTGCGGTCCGCTGCCGGGGTGGCAGGGCCGACGCGAAGGGCAGCAGCGGGTGGAGCAGCTCGTGCAGGCCGTCGAAGCCCACGCTGTTCGCGCCCTGGATGCCGGTGCAGGTCAGCACGCGGAAGCCCGCTCGACGCGCGTGCCGTTCGACGGCGGCGAGCAGGGTCGTCTTGCCGATGCCCGCCTCGCCCTCGACGAGGACCGCGGCGCCGCGCTCGGCTGTTCCGTCCGCCGCCGCCGCGGCATCGTCGAGCATGCGCGTGAGGGCTGCGAGTTCGTCTGCGCGGCCGAACAGTGCACGGTCGTGGACCGGCGGTGACACAGTTCGTTCGGCGTCCACACGCTGCCCTTCGCTCATTTAGGTGATCTTTCACCTAAATTACGTCGTACTGGCACGCGAGGGCAAGCGCGGCTAGGGGTGGTCGGCCGGTCGGGGCAGGGTGCCGTGCTCGAGCACCGACTCGTAGACGCGCTCGAGCACGTCGGCGAAGCCCGTCAGCTCGTCCTCGCGCAGGTCGCTGAAGAACATGTCCTTGACGAGTTCGGTGTGGCTCGGTGTCGCTTCGCGGAGCGTCCGCCAGCCCGCCTCGGTCAGAGCGACGGCCGTGGTGCGCCGGTCGTGTTCGGCCCGACGGAGCTCGAGGAACCCGCGTTCGGCCATGCGTTTGGCATGGTGGGAGGCACGGCTGCGCTCCCACCCGATGCGGGTCGCCAGGGCCGACATCGTCATCTCGCCGCCCGGCTCGCTCGTGAGCGCGACGAGGACGTCGTAGTCGGCGAGCGAGATGTCGCTGTCCGCCCGCAGTTGCCGGTTCATCTCGTACCGCAGGCGCAGCTGGAGCTTCATGTACGCGTACCAGGTGCGCACCTGCTCGGCGCTCATGTAGGCGTACGGCGACTCCGGGGGCACCTCGTGCTGCATCGACATCGCCCGTGTCCTCCTGCCGCGCGCCCGCCGTCCAGACGCCCGACCATCATCGCAGGGTGTGTGACGCTGCGCCGGGTCGGGCGTCCGCAGGTGGGTTCAGCTGGTCAGCAGCGTGTAGACCTTCGCGATCACGTCGCCCTCGACGAAGCAGATGTCCATCCCGGACACGACGGGCGGTTGCCCCTCCGGGCCGAAGTGCCAGGCGAGGTACCCCATCCCGTGGTTCTCGTAGACCGGGCCGGCCGGCGAGAACACGAACCCGGGGGCCTCGTCGAGCAGGCGCTGCGCCTTGGTGTGCAGGGCGTCGTGGCCGGTGACGACCTCGTCGGGGTCCAGGAACTCGACGTCCGGGGCGTACGTCCGCTCGATGGCGGCGCGGCGGCGGTCCGGGTCGCGTTCCCCGAACACCTCGAACAGGTTGGCGTGCATGAGCGATTCGAGCGGTTGCGACATGGTGTCTCCGTCGGTGGTCGGTGGTCGGTGGTCGGTGTTCGGTGGTCGGTGTCGGTGTCGGGGTGCGGTGGTGGCGGTCTTCGTCAAGTGTGCGACGGGGACCGGTCGGTCCAGTCGAAGACGAGGTCCCGGTGCGCGATCGCCCACGCGCCCTCGGCCCGCACGAACCGGTCGAGGTAGCGGATGGACATCGTCAGCAGCACCCGCTCGTCCCCGTCGTGCAGCACGTGGAACGCGACGCAGTACGTCTCGCCCTCGGCGGCGTCGGGCCCCGTGAACCGGATCGTGGACTGGCCGTTGAGGTACGTCGTCACCTCGTACTGCGCGATCAGTCCGGCGAACGTCTCGGCCAGGTGCTCGCGGCCGTGGATCGTGTCGACCGGATCGTGCGAGGAGGGGTCGCCGTCGTACAGCACGACGACCCCGTCCTCGGTGAACACGGACGCCTCGAGCACCGCGTCGCGACGGTCGGCCCCGCGGGCGTAGGTCGCCAGCAGGGTGCGGATCTCCTCGCGCGCGACGAGCGTCTCGAGCGTCTCCGGGGTGCCCGCGCGGCCGTGCTCCTGCTCAGGCAAGGGCTGCGCGGAGCGACGCGGTGGCGAGCATCAGCGCGTGCTTCGCGGCCTCGGTGTCGTGCAGCGCGTTCACCATCACGAAGTCGTGGACGATGCCGCCGAACCGGGCGTTCGTCGCCTTGACGCCGGCTTCGCGCAGGCGTGCCGCGAAGGCCTCGCCCTCGTCGCGGAGCACGTCGGCCTCGCCGGTGATGACGAGGGTCTCGGGCAGGGTCGCGAGCACCTCGAGCGGCGCACGGAGCGGCGACACCGTGGGCAGGGCGCGCACGGCCTCGTCGGTCGTGTACTGGTCCCAGTACCACTGCATGCCGGCGCGGGTGAGGAAGTAGCCCTCGGCGAACTCCTCGTACGAACCGGTGTCGAACGCGGCGTTCGTCACCGGGTAGAAGGCGACGAGCTTCACGAACTCGACGTCCCCACGCTCGGCGGCGAGGAGTGCCAGGGCGATCGCCATGTTGCCGCCGACCGAGTCACCCGAGACCGCGAAGCGCGAGGCGTCGAGCCCCTTGTCGCCACCCTCCTTGACGACCCACTGGGCCGCGGCGTACGACTGCTCGAGTGCGACCGGGTGGCCGACCTCGGGCGAGCGGTCGTACTCCGGGAACACGACGGCGGCGTTCGACCCGATGGCGAGGTCGCGCACCAGGCGGTCGTGGGTGTGGGCGTCACCGAAGACCCAGCCGGCACCGTGCACGTACAGGATCACGGGCAGGTTCGCGGTGGTGCCGGCCGGCTTGACCAGGCGGATCTTCACGGTGCCGGTGGGACCGCCCTCGATCTCCAGCCACTCCTCGTCGACCTCGGGCTTGAAGATGGGGGAGTCCTGCACGGAGTCGACGGCCTTGCGTCCCTCGGCGGGCGGCAGGTCGTTCAGGAACGGCGGGTTCGACGTCGCGTCGACGAACTCCTGGGCGGCGGGCTCCAGGGCGATGTGCTTCGGGTTTCCGGTCATGGTGGGCTCCTCGTTGGTCGCTGGTGACGGATGGTGCGTGGCGTGCTCCACGCTGACAGGAGGCCCGTCCCGGCAGCATCCGTCAGGTGACGTATCCGGCACCCAGCGTCCAGAGCCGCTCCGCGTCGCCGTGGTCCAGCGCGTACCGCGCCACCCCGCGGTCGTGGCCGGTGCCGTCGTCGAGCACCGGTGACTCCTGGTTGTCCTCGAAGTACCGCCCGGTCACGCCGGCGACCAGCGGGGAGGCGACCAGCAGTGCCGAAGTCGCCGCGCCCTGCGCCGGCGTCTTGAAGAACGGCTGCTCGATCCGGTTGCCGTCGTCGTCGAGCGCGCCCATCGCCCGGAGCGTCGCGTCGTCGAGGTGGCGCTGAAGTCGGGTCGTGATCCAGCCGGGCATCACGGCGTTCGCGGTGACGCCGTGCTCCGCCCAGCGGTCGGCGACGCCCACCGCGAGGAGCACGTCGGCCGTCTTCGACTGCGCGTAGGCGGCCCACCGGTCGTACGGACGCACCGCGAAGTGCGGGTCTTCGAAGTGGAACGGGGAGCGCAGGTGCGCGGTCGAGCTCACCGTCACCACCCGCGCGGACCCGGCCGCGAACAGGTGCTCCCGCAGGCCGAGCAGCAGGGCGAAGTGGCCGAGGTGGTTCGTCGCGAGCTGCATCTCCCAGCCCGATGCGGCGAGCTGCTTCTCGGGCAGGGCCATCACGCCGGCGTTGGCGACCACCCCGTCGACCGGGCCCTGCCACGCGTCGGTGAAGCGGCGCACGGAACCGAGGTCGCTGAGGTCGAGCGCTCGCGGCACGACCCGGCCACGGGCCTCCAGGTCGGCGAACGCCGCATCGGCGCGGGCCGTGTCGCGCACCCCGACGACGACCTCGGCTCCGGCGCCGGCGAGGGCGCGGACGGTCTCCGCGCCGATGCCGGAGGCGCCTCCGGTCACCAGGTACCGGCGGCCGTGCAGGTCCACGCCGGCGAGGACGTCGGCCGCGGTGGCGGATGCGGAGAAGGGGGTGCGGACGGGGTTAGACATCGTCACGCTCCGTCCGTGCCGTGGCGAGCCGCTCGAGGATCCGGGCCAGCTGCTGCGGCATGTCCCCGGGCTTCCGGGCGGTGACGAACTGGCCGTCCTCGACGACCGGCTCGTCGATCCAGGTGCCGCCCGCTGCACGGACCTCGTCGGCGACCTCGTGCCAGGACGTCAGGCTGCGTCCGTCGACCAGCCCGGCGGAGGCCAGGACCTGGGGTCCGTGGCACACGGAGCCGATGAGTCGGCCCGTGGCGGCGAAGTCCCGGACGAACGACAGGGCCTCGGGGACGGTCCGGACCTCGGCCGGGGCCAGGCCGCCGGGGATGAAGACCGCGTCGTAGTGCTCGGCGGTGGCGTCCGCGACGCGCTGCAGCCCGGTCCGCAGCGACAGGCCGACGTACCCGGTGAGGGTCCCGCCGTCGGGCGTCAGGACGTCGACGTCGTAGCCGGCCTCGACGAAGCGGTAGTAGGGGTAGAAGAACTCGACGTCCTCGACGCGGTCCGCGGTGACGATCGCGATCCGGCCGACCGGGGGTCGGTCGGCGCGGATCGCGGCGCGGTTGTCGGTGACGTGGCGGTCGGTGGTGGTGGGCACGGTGGTCACTCCTTCGGCGTCGAGGCCGTTGCCTCGGCATTGTTTGACAAGCATCAAACCATTGGGATCATCCCTGATAGGTTTGATGCATGTCAAACGAAGAGTCGACGGTCGGGCACGACCCCTTCCCCCTGCCCGCCGTCGAGGACCTCGAACTGGTGCGGGTGCTCCGGGCGGCCGGTGACCCCGCGCGACTGGTGATCATCGAGCGGCTGTCGGACGGCGACCACCACCCGTGCAACCTCACCGACTACCGGCTCGACATCCACAAGACGACGCTCTCGCACCACTTCAAGGTGCTGCGCGAGTCGGGGCTGACGCGGACGCGGGTGACGGGGCGCGAGCACGCCGTGCAGCTGCGCCGGGACGCGCTCGACGCGCGCTGGCCAGGGCTGCTCGACACGCTCGTCGCGGCTGCGGTGCGGGACGACCCCGAGGCGCGGGCGGCGCCCGAGGTGTCGCCCCCGGGCTAGCGGCGAGCCGCTGCCGCCAGTGCGGCGGTCATGCCGGCCCGGTCGTGCCGGACCCCGTACGCCGGCTGGTCGCGCTCGTACCGCCAGCCCTCGCTGAGTGGCCCGACGTCGACCACGTCGAACCCGAACCGCTCGAGCAGCTCGGTGACGACGGCCTTCGCGTCCGCGTCGTCCCCGGCGACGGTCAGGGCTCGGCGCCCCGGCGTGCCCGCGGGGGACCCGTCCGTGGTGACGTCGGCGGCACCGAGGTTGTTGAACGCCTTGACGACCCGGGCGTCCGGCAGCGACCGCTGGAGCAGCTCGGAGGTGGTCGGCACCGCGCCCTGCTCGAGCTCGTCCACGGGTCCGAAGAACTCCGGGTAGTAGTTGCCGGTGTCGACGACGACCTTGCCCGCGAACGCCTCGGCCGGCAGGTCCCGGTAGCCGTTGATCGGGATCGAGACGACGACCACGTCGCCGGCCCGGGCGGCGTCGGCGACGGTGGCTGCTCCGGCACCGGGGGAGAGTTCGTCGATCAGCGACTCGAGCGTCTCGGGCCCGCGGGAGTTCGCGAGGACGACGTCGAGCCCGACGGCGATCGCGCGGCGGGCGATCTGCGCGCCGACGTTGCCGGCGCCGATGATGCCGAGGGTCTCGATGGGGGTGGTGGTCATGTGCTTCCTGTTCCTCGATCCGGATGGGTTCCGAGCAACGGTCGCTCGCCGACGCCGACGGCGGCATCCGTCACTCGACGTATCCGCGACGGGTCTCGGCAGGGCCGGTGGTGCCGAGCCGCGCTGGCCCCTACCGTGGGCACGTGCCGAGCGCGACCCGCCCCGACCAGCCGCACTGGCGCATCGCGCCGTGGCGGTTCCTCCTCTCGTCGACCCCGTGGCGGTCGGTGCTGTACGTCGCCCTGACCGCCGCACTCGGGCTCGTCCTCGCGGCGCCGGTGGTGGCCACATGGTTCGTCGCCCCCTTCTGGGCCGTGTTGATCGCCCGCTTCGAGCGGTGGCACCCGGTCGTGATCGGCGAGCCGTGCATCGCCGACCCCCGTGCTGTCCGCCGGAACCGCCCGGGAGGGATCCGCGAAAGACTGCGCGACCAGGTGGTCTGGCGCGAACTCGGGCACCTGGTCGTGTTCGCCGCCTTCGCCGCCGCCGGGTTCGCGCTCCTGGTGCTGACGCTGGTCGCCCTCGTGCTCGCCGTCCGCGCGTCGATCGGCGGCGCACCCCGGCCCGACGACGTCATCGGGAACGCGATAGCCGGGCTGCACCTCGCCGCACCGGTCGTGCTGGCCGGGTCGATGGCGGTGCTCGTCGTCGCGCTCTACGGGTTCGCCGCCCTGGCGCTCGCCGAGGTGTCGATCGCCCGCACGCTGCTCTCCGGCCGGGCCGAGGTGCTCGAGCAGCGCGTCGAGGAGCTCACGTACTCCCGGCAGGCGTTGCTCGACGGGTTCGACGCCGAACGCCGGCGCATCGAACGCGACCTGCACGACGGCGCCCAGCAGCAGCTCACGGTGCTCGCGATGAACGTCGGCCTGCTCGTCGTCGAACTCGACGCGGCCGTGGCAGCGGCCGCGGAGCGGGACCGACCCGACCTCGACGCACTGCGCACCACGGCCGACCGGATCACCGACAACGTCGACGACGCCGTCCGGGCGCTGCGGGACAGCGTGCGCGGCATCCATCCCCGGGTGCTCGTCGACCACGGGTTCGGTGCCGCGGTCGACGAGCTGGTCGCGCGCTCGCCGCTGCCCGTCCGCGTCGACGTCCGCCTGCCGGAGCGGCTGCCGGCGCGGACCGAGACGGCGGCGTACTTCGTCGTGAGCGAGGCGCTCACGAACGCCGTCCGGCACGGTGCCGCCCATGCGGTGTCGGTGACCGCCGGGGCAGCGGACGGATGGTTCCGGCTCGAGGTGGTGGACGACGGGACGGGCGGTGCGGTACCCACGCCCGGCGGTGGGCTCGACGGTCTGCGTGAACGTGCGGCGGTGCTCGGCGGGACGCTCGTGGTCGACAGCCCGGCGGGCGGCCCGACGGCGCTCCGGTTCACGGTGCCGCTGCACGCCGAGGCGGTGCCGCCGCGCGACGTGGCCGTGCCCCTGCGCGAGCGTGACCGCACCGACTCGTGATCCAATGACGCTCGTGAAGATCTTCGTGGCCGAGGACTCCGTCCTCCTGCGTGCCGGCCTGGTCAGCCTGCTCGAACGCTTCGGGCACGCCGTCGTCGGGACCGCCGAGGACGCCGTCGGCCTGGTGTCTGGCGTGACCGCCCTCGTCGCGGCGGGGG
Source organism: Curtobacterium sp. MCPF17_018 (assembly GCF_003234135.1). Taxonomy (NCBI): domain Bacteria; kingdom Bacillati; phylum Actinomycetota; class Actinomycetes; order Micrococcales; family Microbacteriaceae; genus Curtobacterium; species Curtobacterium sp. MCPF17_018. The sequence goes on from NZ_QKSJ01000004.1 coordinate 244,481, forward strand.
AGGCCCCCGACCTCGTGCTCACCGACGTCCGGATGCCCCCCGACGGAACCGACGACGGGCTGCGTGCCGCGATCGCCCTGCGCCGGGAGCACGTCGGGCTGCCCGTGGTGGTGCTGTCCCAGTACGTGGCGGACGCCTCCGTGCAGGACCTGCTCGACGACGGCGACGGCGGTGTCGGCTACCTGCTGAAGGACCGCGTCGGCAAGGTGCCGACGTTCCTCCGGTCGCTCGAGACCGTGGCGGACGGCGGTGTCGTGGTCGACCCCGAGGTGGTCCGGCACCTCACCGGGGGCCGCGCCGCACCCAGCCCGCTGTCCCGCCTGACCGACCGCGAACGGACCGTGCTGACGCACATGGCCGAGGGCGCCTCGAACGCCGACATCGCCGCGGTGCTCCACCTGTCGGACGCCGCCGTCGCCAAGCACGTCGGCAACGTGTTCACGAAGCTCGACCTGACACCGGACGACGCCAACCGTCGTGTCCGTGCGGTGCTCACCTACCTGCGCGAACAGCGCTCCGAACAGCGCTGAGGAGCCGGAGATGACGACCATCGGACTGCGCCGCATGGTGCCGCGCGACCCCGACCAGCGACACCGGGCCGCGAGCCCCCTGGAGCTCCTGTTCGACCTGGTGTTCGTCGTCGCGGTCGGCTTCGCCGCGACGAACCTGCACGAGATCGAGGTCGAGGGACACGTCACCTCCGCCGTCCTGTCCTACGGGCTGGTGTTCTTCTCGATCTGGTGGGCCTGAATGAACTTCACGTGGTTCGCCACGTCGTTCGACACCGACGACTGGCTCTACCGGGTGATGACCTTCGTGCAGATGGCCGGGGTGCTCGTCCTCGCCGCCGGGGTGCACGCGGCCATGGTCGAGAACGACTTCACGATCGGCATCATCGGCTACGTCGTCATGCGGCTGGCCCTGGTCGGGCAGTGGATCCGCGCCGCCGCATCCTCCACCCGCTACCGCCGGACCGCCACCCTGCACGCCGTCGGCATCACGGTCGTGCAGCTGCTCTGGGTGCTCTCCCTGGCCCTGCCCGACGACGTCTGGGGGTACGCGGCACCGTTCCTCGTGCTCGCCGAGCTGTCCGTGCCGATCTGGGCGCAGACCTCGACGGGGACGGCCCCGTGGCACACCCGGCACCTGGCCGAGCGGTTCTCCCTGTTCACCCTCATCGTCCTGGGCGAGGGGCTGGTGGCCTCGGCCGGCGCGGTGATCGACGCCCTCTCGCACACCGAGCACCTCGGAGCCCTGCTGGCGCTCGCGGGCTGCGGGCTGGTGATCACGGTCGGCATGTGGTGGATCTACTTCTCACGCGAGCAGCACGCGCACATCCGCTCGCTGCCCACCGCGCTCGTGTTCGGCTACGGCCACTACTTCGTCTTCGCCGCCGCCGGTGCCCTGCCGGCCGGCATCGAGGTCGCGGTCAGCGCCGACGCCGGACACGTCGAGCTGTCCTCCGCCTCGGTCGCCGCGACCGTCGCGGTACCGGTCGCGGTGTTCGTGCTGTCGATCTGGGCGCTCGCGATCCGGCCGTCGCTGTCGGCACGGGCCAACGCCGTCGTGGTGGCCCTGGTGCTCGTGGTCCTCGCGTCGATCGCGGTGCCGGCGGTGTCGTTGCCGGTCACGGCGCTCGCCGTGGCGGCGGTCGTCGTGACCCTCGAGGTCGCGTCCGCACGGACCGACACCTGACGGACGACGGACGGGAGGCACAGCGCCAGCTGGCACCGTGCCTCCCGTCCGTCAGGTGGTCGCGTCGACCACCCGTCAGCGCTCGGGGTGCTCCGTCGCCGACGTGTCGGCCGACGTCGGACGCGCGTCCAGGCTCGGGTCGACCGCCGGGTCGGCCGAGACCGACGACGGCCGCACCGGGAAGTCCTCGAGCGCACCGGCCTCCACCGCCGAGGACGCGGTTCCGCGGCCGCCGCGCACCCGGTTCTTCACCGCGGCCCACGGACGGCCGAGGCCGGACCGTGCCGGACGCTCGGTCGGCGCCTCGACCTCGAGGCCGTAGTAGGCGCCGACGTGCTCGAGCAGGACCTCGCGCTCGGCCTTGTCGTAGGCGCGGCGCTCGCGCGTGAAGGCGATGATCGTCGACCAGCAGGTCAGGATCAGGACGACGCTGAACGGCAACGCGGTCGTGATCGCCGCGGTCTTCAGGGCGTTCAGTCCACCGCTGAGCAGCAGGGCGACGGCGAGCAGTGCAGCGACACCGGCGAAGAAGACCCGCAGCCAGTTCTTCGGCTCGATGTCACCGCCCGACGCGATCATCGCCATCACGAGCGAACCGGAGTCCGACGAGGTCACGAAGAACACGCCGATGAGCAGGATCGCGCCGTAGGTCAGGACCATGCCGGCGGGCAGGTCGCCGAGGACCGCGAACAGCGACCCCTCGATGTCGACCGAGCCGTCCGAGCCGATCAGGCCGCCCGAGCCGTCGGTCTGGCGGTGGATCGCGGTGCCGCCCAGGACGGCGAACCACAGCAACGTGAGCGCGGTCGGCACCAGGAGGACGCCGAACACGAACTGGCGGACGGTGCGGCCCTTGGAGATGCGGGCGATGAAGACACCGACGAAGGGCGCCCACGACATCCACCAGCCCCAGTAGAAGGTGGTCCAGGCGCCCTGCCAGGCCTCGCCCTCGGCGCCCTGCTGCGCGGTGACGTTGAACGACAGGCCGACGATGTTCTGCAGGTAGGAGCCGATCGACTGCACGAAGTCGCGGAGCAGGAACTGCGTCGGCCCGACGATGAGCACGAACAGCAGCAGTGCCGCGGCGAGCAGCAGGTTGAAGTTCGACAGGATCTTCATGCCCTTGGTCACGCCGGTGACGAGCGAAACGATCGTGACGGCGGTGATCACCGCGATGATGGCGATCTGGCTGACGATGCTGCTGTCGGCGATGCCCGCGCTCTCGAGTCCGGCGCCGATCTGGATGACCCCGAGGCCGAGCGAGGTCGCGACGCCGAACAGCGTGCCGACCAGGGCGACCACGTCGATCAGGTTGCCCCAGCCGCCGCGCACGCGGTTGCCCAGCAGCGGTTCGAGGGCCCAGCGGATCGACACCGGGCGACCCCGGCGGTGGATCGCGTACGCCAGGGCGAGGCCGAGGACGACGTAGATCGCCCACGCGTGCAGGCCCCAGTGCAGGAACGTCTGCGTGAGGGCCTGCTGCGCGAGCTCCTTCTCGTTGCCGGTGACGCCGGGGCGCGGGGAGGCGAAGTGGCTGAGGGGCTCGGAGACGCCGTAGAAGACGAGGCCGATGCCCATGCCGGCGGCGAAGAGCAGTGCGAACCACGAACCGGTCGAGAACTCGGGCTCGTCCTGGTCCTTGCCGAGCTTGATGTCACCGAAGCGGCTGAAGCCGACGAACAGCGAGAAGCCGACGAAGAACGCGGCGATCAGCACGTAGTACCAGCTGAAGTTCTTGACGATGCCGTCCTGCAGACCGAGGAACAGCGCCTCGGCGGTGGAGGGTGAGATCAGGGTGAAGGCCACGAACCCCAGCACGATGACGGCGGCGGGCCAGAACACCCACCGCCGCAACTGCGGTGTCGTGGTCACGGGTCCGGGCAGGGGAGGAGTGGTGCTTGCCATGCAGTCCATGGTGCCCGCTCGCGTTCCTGTACGTTCGCCCAGGCGTGTCGTGGCCGACGATGCGCTCCGCGCCGTCTCCGTCCCAGCGCGCCGCGTGCTCGTGGACCAGGCGGCGACTCGCGGCCGTGGACGCGCGCTTCGGCGGACGGGAGGCGCGGGGCGGGATGGCACTGTGCCTCCCGTCCATGGGGCGCACCGACCACTGCCACATGCGATTACAACGTTGACGTGCGCTTTACAGCGCTGTAAACAGGAGCCTGCGCGACGATGCGCAACGAGGGAGAGACCCGATGGTGGGAAGCAGGACCGCAACACTCCAGGCCGCGGTGAGCCGGCGGGGGTTCCTCGCGGGCGCGGCCGGTGGCATCGCACTCGGCACGATGGCGCTCGCCGGGTGCGCGACCCCGGGGCGTGCCGCCGGTGGTGCCACGACGCTCCGCTTCTACGAGCAGAAGCAGGAGGTCATCGCCTACTTCGACAAGCTGCTGCGGAAGTTCGAGGGGGAGCACGCCGGCTTGTCGGTCGTGCACGACAGCACGGCGGCCATCGCCCCGCAGTTCGTGCGCGGCGAACCGGCCGACGTCGGGTGCTTCAACGACAACCTCGAGCTCGCCCGGTACATCTCGCGCGGCGTGCTCAGCGACCTCAGCGACCTGCCGTCGGCAGCGCGGGTCCGACCGGACATCGACACCCTGACGAACCAGTACGCGAAGTTCGAGGACCGCACGAGCGTGCTGCCGTACTCGCTCGCGGCGGCCGGGGTGATCTACAACAAGCGGATCTTCGCCGAGCACGACCTGCCGGTCCCGACGACGTGGGACGAGTTCGTCGAGGTCTGCCGGACGCTGCAGAAGGCCGGCATCACGCCGATCTACGCCACCGACCGGGACACCTGGACGCTCTGGCAGGGCCTGTTCGACTACTCGGTGGGCAGCCTCGTCGACACCGGCTCGTTCTTCCGCAGGATGAAGGCCCTCGGCGCCGACGTCGGGCCGGACTCCGAGGTGTCGTTCGAGAAGGACTTCGCGGTGCCGATGGAGCGCGCGAAGACCATCTCGTCGTTCTTCAACCGCGACCACGCCACCCGGGCCTACGCCGACGGCAACCTGGCGTTCGGCAAGGGCGAGGCCGCGATGTACCTGCAGGGCCCGTGGGCGCTCGGGCAGATCGCGCTCATCGACGAGAAGTTGCCCGTCGGCACCTTCGCCCTGCCGGTGTCGAACGACCCGGCCGACCGCAAGGCTCGGGTCAACATCGACCTCGGGCTCTGGATCCCCACGGCGTCCGAGCACCCGGAGCAGGCGAAGGAGCTCGTCGAGTTCCTCATGCAGCCCGAGGTCATCGACGCCTACAACCGCGACAACCTGGCGTACTCGCCTCGCATCGACGCACCGCCGCAGCAGGACGAGCGCCTCGCCGGCCTGCAGCAGTACGTCGACGACGCGGCGTTCTACCAGGGCGCCGGCACCTTCATCCCCACGTCGATCCCGCTCGGCAACTACCTGCAGTCGGCGATCCGGAGCGGGGACTTCACCTCGATGCTGCAGCGGCTCGACTCGGACTGGCGGCGGCTCGCCGGCCGTTCCGCGACGGTCTGAGCCGGACCAGGACACAGGAGCCACCATGACCATGCAGACCCCGCTCTCCCGCGACACCGACCCGGAGACCTCCGGACCGGCGACCGACGCCGCCCGCACGCACCGACGTGTGGGCGCGCGCGGTGTCGGTTCACTCAGCCGCACCGAGGGCATGTACTACCTGTTCCTCGTGCCGGCCCTCGTGCTGTTCACGGCGTTCGTCGTCGCCCCCGCCTGCGTCGGCGTGTTCTACAGCTTCACCGACTACCTCGGGTTCGGGCAGTGGGACTTCATCGGCGTCGAGAACTACAAGGCGCTCGTCTCCGACCCGGCGATCCTGGCGTCGTACGGCTTCACGCTCGGCTTCGCGGCCGTCACCGTCGTCGTCACGCAGGTCGTCGCGCTGTCCCTGGCGATCGCCCTGGCGAAGAAGATCCGGTTCGCCGCCGGGTTGCGGTCGGTGTTCGTCATCCCGATGGTGATCTCAGGGATCATCGTCGCCTACGTGTTCAACTTCCTGTTCTCGAACACCGTGCCGGCCCTGGCCACGAGCGTCGGTTTCGGCCCGCTCGAGCAGAGCATCCTCGGCGACCCGAACCTCGCCTGGCTCGCGATCGTGATCGTGTCCGCCTGGCAGACCGTGCCCGGCGCGCTCCTCATCTACACGGCGGGTCTGACGTCCATCCCCGAGGAGCTGTACGAGGCCAGTGCGCTCGACGGCGCGACCGGCTGGAAGCAGCTCCGCTCGATCACGCTCCCGCTGCTCGGCGGCTTCATCGTCATCAACACCGTGCTCGGCGTGAAGGGCTACCTCGGCGCCTACGACGTGATCGTCGGTCTGACCAACGGCGGCCCCGGCAGCGCGACGAGCAGCGTCGCGATGACCATCTTCGGCGGCTTCACCGGCGGCGACTACGCCTACCAGATGGCGAACGCGACCGTGTTCTTCATCATCACCGTCCTCATCTCCGTGCTGCAGCTCGCGGCGACCCGCGGAAGGAACCTGCGACTCGCATGACCGCCATCGACACACGACCCCCGACCGACACCCGCGCCGTGACCACCGGCGGCGCCGGTCGTTCCGGCCGCGGCCACCGCCGACGACTGGGCGGTACGAACTGGACCCTGACCGTGGTCCTCGGCCTCGCGTCGCTGACCGTGCTCATCCCGCTGTACGTGACGCTCTCGATGGCGTTCAAGACGACCGAGCAGTCCGTCGACGGCAACGCGCTCTCGCTGCCGTTCCCGTTCAACCCGGGCTCCTTCGCCGAGGCGTGGCAGCTGACCCGGTTCCCGGTGTCCTTCTCGGTGTCCCTCGGCGTCGCGGCGCTCACCGTCGTCGCCACGCTGCTGCTCAGCTCGTTCGCCTCGTACGCGATCGTCCGGAACTGGCACAAGCGGTTCTTCCGCTACTCGTTCGTCTACCTGCTCGCGGCGATGTTCCTGCCGTTCCCGGTAGTGGCGCTGCCGCAGATCAAGCTGACCGCCGAGATCGGCCTCGACAACCCGATCGGCGTCGGGATCCTGCACGCCATGTTCCAACTGTCGTTCAGCGTGCTGCTCTACTCGGCGTACCTGCGGTCGATCCCGGTGGAGCTGGAGGAGAGCGCCCGCATCGACGGGGCATCCACGTGGCAGATCTTCTGGCGGATCATCCTGCCGCTCCTCGGCCCGATGAACGCGACGGTCGGCATCTTCGCGTTCCTGGCATCGTGGAACGACTTCATGATGCCGTCGCTCATCACGGCGGATCCGGGGTTGCAGACCCTGCCCGTGGTGCAGAACATCTTCCAGAGTCAGTTCGGCACCAACTACAACGTCGCCTTCGCCTCGTACCTGATGGCGATGGCGCCCACGATCATCGTCTACCTGTTCGCGCAGCGCTGGGTCATCAGCGGCGTGACGCAGGGCGCGGTCAAGAGCTGAGAGGCACCACGTGAGCAGCACCACCGGCACCAGCACCACCACCACCACCGGCACCACCAGCGCCGTCCTTCCCACCATCCGTCCGTTCCCCGGTTCGGACCCGGTCGCCGACCCCGCAGCCGTCGTCACCGGCGACCACTGGCGCATCACCGTGCTCGACGCCGGGGCGTTCCGCATCGAGTGGAGCGACGACGGCGGGTTCGAGGACCGGGCATCGACCTTCGCGATGCGCCGCCGCCTGCCCGTGCCGGCGTTCACCGTGGAGCGGACGGCCGCCGCCGACGGCACCGGCACCGCCGCCGGCGTCGTCGTCACCACCGACCGCGCCCGACTGCGCTACGACGGCCGCCCGTTCAGCCCGAGCGGCCTGGTCGTCGAGACCACCGGCCCGGACGCCAACCGCTGGCGCTGGGGGCAGGAGCCGCGCGACCTCGGCGGCACCGGCCGCACCCTCGACGACGTCGACGGCCGGATGCCGCTCGAACCGGGGATCCTGGCCCGCGACGGCATCACCGCGCTCGACGACAGCGAGTCGTTCCTGTTCGCCGACGACGGCTGGATCGGCACGCGGGTCCCCGGGCGCCGCGACGTCACGGTCTTCGCGTACGGCCGCGACTACGACGCCGCGCTGCGCACCTACCACGCGGTCTCCGGGCCGCCGTCGCGGATGCCGCGGTGGGCACTCGGCAACTGGTGGAGCCGGTACCACCCGTACAGCGACACCTCGTACCTCGAGCTGCTGGACCGCTTCGCCGACGAACACCTGCCGTTCTCGGTCGCCGTCATCGACATGGACTGGCACCGGGTGGACTCGGTCCCGCCGCGCTTCGGCAACGGCTGGACGGGGTACTCGTGGGAGCCGTCGCTGTTCCCGGACCCGCGGGCGTTCCTCGCCGAACTGCACCGCCGGGGGATGCGCACGACGCTGAACCTGCACCCGGCCGATGGCGTGCGGGCGTTCGAGGACGCCTACCCCGCGGTGGCGCGCGCGATGGGGGTCGACCCGGAGACCGAGCAGCCGATCCCGTTCGACCCGACGGACCGCCGGTTCCTGCAGGCGTACTTCGAACAGCTGCACCGCCCGCTCGAGGAGCAGGGCGTCGACTTCTGGTGGATCGACTGGCAGCAGGGCCGCGAGACCGGGCTGCCCGGGGTCGACCCGCTGTGGCTGCTCAACCACTTCCACCTGCTCGACTCGGCGCGACACACCGCGTCAGGCGCAGGCGCAGACGCAGACGAAGCTGCAGCCCCGGTCGACGGCATGACCTTCTCGCGCTACGCCGGCCCCGGCAGCCACCGCTACGCCGTCGGGTTCTCCGGCGATGCCGTCGTGTCGTGGGCGTCCCTGGCGTTCCAGCCCGAGTTCACCGCCACCGCCGCGAACATCGGCTACCCCTGGTGGAGCCACGACATCGGCGGCCACACCCGCGGCGTCCGCGACGACGAGCTCGCCACCCGCTGGGTGCAGTTCGGGGTGTTCTCGCCGATCATGCGTCTGCACTCGGCGAACAACCCGTTCATCCGCAAGGAGCCGTGGGTGTTCCCGGCCGAGGCGCGCGCAGCGATGGGCGAGGCGCTCCGCTTCCGCCACCGCCTGGTGCCGTACCTGCACACGATGAACCACGGCACCGCCGAGGGAACCGCGCTGGTCCGGCCGCTCTACCACCTGGAGCCGCGCCGCGACGAGGCGTACCGGGTGCCGAACACCTACGCGTTCGGCTCGGAGCTGCTCGTCGCCCCGATCGTCGCACCCCGCGACCCGGTCAGCCGGCACGGGGTCGCCCGGGCCTGGTTGCCGCCGGGCACCTGGACCGACGTCTTCACCGGCACGGTGTACGCGGGCGACCGGTTCGTCGACCTGCACCGCACGCTCGACACGGTGCCGGTCCTGCTGCGCGCCGGCGGGATCCTGCCGCTCGCCGCGGCCGACCAGCTCGACGCCACCGTCAACCCGACGGCGTTCGAGGTCCTCGTCGCCCCGGGTGCCCCGGGTGCCTTCACCATGGTCGAGGACCACGAGGGCGAGGGCAGCCGCACCGCCCGGACACGTCTCAGCTGGGACCCCGAGCACGCCGAGTTCCGGGTGCACGCCACCACCGGAGCCCTCGACGTCGTCCCCGCCCACCGCGAGTGGCGGATCACGTTCCTCGCCGCACCTGCCGACGGCCAGGAGCCGTCGGCGCGTTCGGCCGACCGGTTCTCGGTCGACTTGTCGGTCGACTCCGCGTCGGGTGGCTCAGTCACGCTGGTCGGCGCACCGGTCGTCGGTGTCGACGCGCGGGACGCCGTCCGGCGGGTCCTCGAGGGCGCGCAGGCCGGCAACCCGGAGAAGCTCGAGGCGTGGGAGGTCGTGGCGAAGGACCTGCCGCGTGCGGAGCGCATCGTCGAGCTCGGCACCGTGGGCCTGCCGAACGCCCTGCGGGACGTCGTCGTCGAGCTGCTCGGCAGCGTGCACCCGGGGGAGTCGACTCCCGCAGGCCGCTGACGGCAGGCGACGTGGGACGAGGCGGAGGGGAGGCCCGTGGCCGGGCCCGCCACGTGCCCTGGGACCGGCCACACTGCGGACTGGAGGCTCGTGGCCGGGCGCGCGCCGGGCCTCCTGTCCGTCGTCAGGCGCCCTGGTGCGCCGCCCGGTCGGACGTGCCGTCCGCGTACGGCGCGCTCTCGCCGACGAGCAGGCGGTGGCCGACCGTGACGAGCCGACCGGGCACCTCGGAGCCGTCCATCCGCTCGACCAACAGGTCGAGGGCAGTGCCGGCGAGGGCGACCGTGTCGGGTGCGACGGAGGTCAGACTCGGCACCAGGCTCGACCCGAGGCCGACCGCGTCCCAGCCGACGACCGCGACGTCACGGGGCGCGTCCAGGCCGCGCAGGCGCATCGCCCGGAGCGCCCCGAGCGCCGCCAGGTCGTCGCGGCAGAGCAGCCCGTCGACCTGCAGGCCGGCGTCGAGCGCCGCACCGAAGGCGACTTCGGCACCGGCGGCGTCGCCGACCTCGCGGGGGACCAGCAGCGCGTCGTCGAGCGGCAGGCCCGCGGCGACGAGTCCGGCGCGGTAGCCGTCCAGGCGCAGGCCGGACGTGCGCGAGGACGGCCCGGTCTCGTGCCCGAAGAACCCGATGCGGCGACAACCGAGCGCGACGAGGTGCGCGACGGCCTCGGCGGCGGCGCCGGCGTTGTCGATGACGACCTGGTCGGCGTGCGGCGGCCGGACGTCCTCGCCGAGGAACACCACGGCGGTGTCCCCGCGGATCCGGTCGATCGTCTCGGGCGTGAGCACCTGGGGGTGGATCACGACCCCGTCGACCACGCCGGCCTCACGCCCCCGCACGGCGGAGCGCTCGCCGTCCGGGTCGCCGGCGGTCTCCTCGAGCAGGAGCTGGTAGCCGCGGTCGGCGCAGACCCGCGAGAAGACGTGGGCGAGCTCCGCGAAGTAGGGGCGACGCAGGTCGGGGAACGCGAAGGCGAGCATGTTCGACCGCCCGGTCGCGAGTGACCGGCCCGACACGTTCGGCCGGTAGCCGAGCTCGTCGATGGCGGCCTGTACCCGGCTGCGCATGGGGTCGCTGACGTGCTGGTAGCCGCGGACGACGTTGGACACGGTCTTCATCGAGACACCGGCGTGCGCGGCGACGTCCTGCAGCGTGACCTTGCCCATCCGCTCACCGTAGCGGGCGGAGGGTCGGGGTCCGGCGGACCGACCGGGCCAGCGGTGTCGACGGGGCGTGCTCAGGCGCGCTCCGGCCTGCTCGTCAGGGGACGAGTCGGCGCTGCACGATCGCGCGGGCGACCTCGGAGAGTGCTTCGTGGTGCTCGAGCGCGTACCCGCGGATCACGGCGAAGGCGTCCTCGATCGAGACGCCCCGCAGGTACGACACGACACCCTTGGCCTGCTCGATCACCTCACGCGAGCCGATCGTGCGCTGCAACTGTGCGCGGACGACCTCGTGCTCGCGCAGGGACCGTTCGTGCAGGATGCCGATCGTCGCCACGTCGGCCAGGGCCCGGGCGACGCGCAGGTCCGTCTCCCCGAGGGAACCGGGGCCGACACCGAACAGGTTGAGCGTGCCGATGACGTTGCTCCCCAGCCGCAGCGGGACGGCGTGCACCGACCGGAACCCGAGCGCGAGCGCACCCGTGCGGAACATCGCCCACTCCGCCGGTGCCGACTCGATGTCCGGACACGTCACGGCCCGTCCGGTCGCGAACGAGGTCATGCAGGGGCCGGCCTCGGCGTCGAGCTGCAGGACCTCGACGAGCCGGGTGGCCTCGGACGTCGAAGCCACGACCTCGAGCTCCTGGTCGTCGTTCGCCAGCAGGATGCCCGCGGCGTCGATGCCGAGCACGTCGGCGCAGGTCTCGACCAGGGTCTGCAGGAGCTCCAGGACGTCGTACGCATCCACCAGGGTGTCGGCGAGCGATGTGAACGTCTCGAGGATCTGTGCTTCTCTGCCTGCCGTCGTCACTGGACCTCCTCGATCAGGTCGCCTCGTTTCTCGAACCGGACCGTGCCGTCCAGGATCTGCTCCGCCACCCGCCGCATCGTCCTCCGACGGGCGAACGCGTGGCCCTGCAGCAGCAGGTAGGCGTCCTCGGGGCTGATGTCGAGCTGCGCGAGCACGACCCCGGTGGCCTGGTGCACCACGCGACGCGACGAGGGACTCCGGTCGAGCAGGGCGTCGTCCTCGTCCGCGATCGAGCGGAGGGCTCTGCGGAGGACCCGGCGGCTGACGGCCGAGGCGAGGGTCATGGCCTGCCGCACCGTGTCGTCCTCGATCGTGGCGGGCCGCGGCACGTACACGTCGACCGCGCCGAGCGGGAACGGGCCGAACGCGACCGGGAACGCGAAGACCGCACCGACCGGTTCGCTCCGGACGGCCTCGTTGAAGGCGGGCCACGCGGCGTTCGGATGACGGACGACGTCGGTCTCCAGGACCGGGGCGTCCTTCGCCAGGGCGGCCCAGCACGGGCCCTCGGACAGGTCGAACTGGATCTCGTCGACGCGGACGGCGACCTGGTCCGTCGCCGAGACGGTCTCGCTGGGGCAGAGTTCACCGAACGTCGAGATCGCGACGCCGCCCATCGGCAGCGCGAGCGCGATCGGCCGACTGAGTTCGTCGTCGGCGATGTCCGCCGACCGGAGCGCACGGAGTGCACGCTCGAATGCGTCATCCATGGTCGCCTTCCCTGCCGTGATCCGATCCTACGCGCTGTCCCGTTCCGGACGATCCGGACGGCGCAGGCGCGCTGGACGGCGGTCCTGCGCGCCAGGCCGGCAGTTCGACCGGCGGGTACGACCCCTGCTCGTCCTGCACCCGGAGCATCGCGTCCAGGGCGACCAGGCTCACGCCGGACGTCTCGCGCACGACCGCCCGCACCGCGTTGCCGAGCAGGAACGCCATCAGGTCCTCGCTCCCGCCGTCGGGCCGGTAGTCGCGCCACGGGCCGGACCCCGCTCGCTGCAGGGCCCCGGTGAGCACGGCCTTCGGGTCGTCGACGTCGACCTCGCAATCGAGCACCAGGCGGAAGCGCCGCTGGTTCCGGTCCGACAGGCTCGGTGCGCCGTCCTCGTCCTCCTCCGGAACGAAGGAGCGCAACGCCGACGAGGGAGCGATCCCGTAGGCCGCACGGAAGGCCGCGGCCATCCGGCCCGCGTTGCTGAACTGCCAGCGCTCGGCGATCTCGGCGATGGTCTGCCGGTCCGGTGCGCCGGAAGCCGCCTGCAGATCACGCCGCACCCCCTCGAGCCGGACCGCCCGGAGGAACGTCCCCGGGGTCTGCCCGATCTCGGCCTGGAACCGTTTCTGCAGGCTCCGCGGCGACAACTGCACGGCCGCAGCGACGTCCGCGACCGTGATGTGGGTCGCCGCGTGCTCGTGGACGAACCGGAGGGCGTCACGTACCGCACGGGAGAGCCGGGGCGGGACGTCCTGGGTCGCACTGCTCCCGTCGGTCATGAGCCGACCGTACGGGAACCGTCGATGGTGCGCTCCCAGGGCCCGATCGAGGCCGAGCGAGGCCGTGCATGATCAGCCCTGTACGGCCCGAAGTCAACCCCTGACATTGCGGGAAGTGTCCTGTCGATACTGAAACTGTCTCGTGTGCCGCTGTTCTGGCGGTGCGCCACATCGAACCGACAGGGAGGCGCGATGGGACACCGACAGGGCTCCACGACCACGACCAGGATGACCGATGCCGTCGTCTGGCAGCAGGTCGTCCACACCGACCGGATCCGGGCGCTCGCCGCCACGGACCCGACCGACATCCGGGTGCAGCCGGTCGACTCCGGGTGCTGGCGCGTCGTCGACGCAGCTGCCGCCTGGGGTGACCCGGACATGCTCCTCGGGTTCATCGAGCGCACGGTCGACGGCTTCGACTGCACGCTCATGGCGGCGCTGCACGAGCACGACCGACGGGCCACCCTGCAGGACGCCCGCGCCTGGTTCGAGCACCACTGCGGACAGCACCTCGACGAGGCACCGTGCTGACCGCGGTCCACGGGACCGACACGGCCCGGACCGTCACCGCGCGGATCGACGCTCACCGACGTCGCACCGAACGCTCCGGTACCGACCGGGCCTTCGCGGCACGCGTGCTCGCCCAGGCCGGGCACGGCCGTGACGTGCGCTTCGACCTCGAGGACGACGCCTTCCGGCTGCCGTTCCGGTTCCGCTACCGGACCCGACGGGACGGCTGTGTGAGCCTCGTCACGGTGTCGGCGACCTCCGGTTTCTCCGGGGTCTTCCAACCCAACGACCGCATCGTCGTCGGGTGGTCGAGCACCGGCGGTGTCCGCGTCGCCGTCGACGGCGGGGTCGTCCTCGAGACCAGGCCCGGCACGCCCGTCCTGATGCCGACGTCCGGGGAGTTCTCGGTGCGTGCCCCGAAGGGCACGCTGCAGCTCGTGAGCATCGACCGGTCGCTCCTCGACCAGGTGGGCTCGTCGCTGGGAGCAGCAGCGCCGGGACTGCCGACCCGGGGAGCCGAGCCCGCCATCGCGGCGCTCGAACACCTGCGCCGGTGCGTCGAGCAGGTGGCCGTCACCGCGACGCGCGACGGGTTCACCCCGGGTGCCCGGACCGGTGCGCAGGTCGCGCTGGTCGAGGCCGTGCTCCGAGCCTTCGGGGTGCTGACGCCCGCGGTGCTCCGCCGTGCGGTGATGCCGTCGACGGTCGAACTCGCCGAGGCCTACCTCGAGGGCCATTGCGACCGGCCCTTGTGCCTCACCGACATCTGCGACGCCGTGGGTGTGAGCCCGCGGACCCTGCAGACGTCCTTCATGCGGGAGCACGGAGTCTCGCCGATGACGTTCCTGCTGCGGATGCGGCTCGACCGGGTGCACGCGGTCCTCGAGTCCAGCAGCCGGCACGAGACCAGCGTGAGCGAGGCCGCGATGGCCTGGGGCTTCCGGCACCTCGGGCGGTTCTCGGGGACGTACTTCCGTCGGTTCCGGGAGTACCCGGGGCAGACGTTGCGTGCATCGTCCGGGTCGTGCGCAGACGGTCCGGAGCGCCACGCGGGCTGAACCGGTGTGTCGCGCGACGTGTTCCGGACACCACGGTGAACACGCAAGTTCGGCCCCTAGGGTCGCCACAAGCGCACTCGCGTGAACTCCCTCGAACCGGTTGAAGGACCGATCCGTACCGGAAGGCGGTCCACATGACCACCACTCCGCTCGCTCAGGGTTACACCCGCACTCGTCCCGCTACGGGTGCCCGCAAGGGCACCTCGACCTACTCCGCGCTGCTGGCGCAGGTGAAGGAGAACGGCCTGCTCCGCCGTCGTACCGGTTTCTACTGGGCACTGTTCGGCGCACTCGTCGGCAGTCTTGCCCTCACCTGGGTCGCGTTCGCGTTCCTCGGTGACTCGTGGTTCCAGCTCATCGTGGCCGGCGCGCTGGGCGTGCTGTTCACGCAGTTCGCGTTCCTGTCGCACGAGGCCGCGCACCGTCAGGTGTTCGAGTCCCAGAAGTGGAACGACCGCGCGGGCCGCTGGCTCGGCACGTTCCTCGTGGGGCTCAGCTACTCGTGGTGGATGAACAAGCACACCCGCCACCACGGCAACCCGAACACCGTCGGCAAGGACCCCGACATCGCGCCCGACGGCATCCGGTTCCTGCCGGAGGACGCCGCGGCCGTCAAGGGCGGCGCGATGAAGACCTTCATGCGCTTCCAGGGGTGGCTGTTCTACCCCCTCCTGACGCTCGAGGGCCTGAACCTGCACCGCTACGCGGTGATGTCGATCGTCACCGGAAACGGCACCAAGGCCGACAAGAAGCACCGCCTCATCGAGGGTGCCCTGCTCGTGGCGCGTTTCGCGATCTACCTGACCGTCGTGTTCTGGTTCCTGCCGTTCGGGATGGCGTGTGCGTTCCTCGGGGTGCAGCTCGCCGTGTTCGGCGTGATGATGGGCGCCTCGTTCGCCCCGAACCACAAGGGCATGCCGACCATCGCGCACGACGCGAAGGTCGACTTCTTCTCCCGCCAGGTGCGCACCTCGCGCAACATCCGTGGCGGCTGGTGGGTGTCGTTCCTGATGGGCGGCCTGAACTACCAGGTCGAGCACCACCTGTTCCCGTCGATGCCGCGCCCGGCACTGAAGCAGGCCCGCCTGCTCGTCCGTGACCACTGCGACACCCTCGACGTGCCCTACACCGAGACCACGCTGCTGCGGTCCTACGGCATCGTCGTCCGGTACCTCAACCGCGTCGGCCTCGCCGCCCGCGACCCCTTCGCGTGCCCGATGGTCGCGCAGCTGCGCATCCACTGACACCGTGCTGACCGCCATGCCCACGGGCACCGTCAAGTGGTTCGACCACAGCAAGGGGTACGGCTTCATCCACCCCGACGACGGGTCCCAGGACCTGTTCGCGCACTTCTCCAGCATCGTCGCGGCGACCGGCTCCCGGCCGCTCGCCCAGGACGACCACGTGCAGTACCAGATCGGGCCGGGCAAGAAGGGTCCGCAGGCGGACAACATCTCGATCATCCGCTGATGGGCACCACCACGAGCGACGCCCCGACCGGTCCGGTCGGGGCGTCGCTCGTTGCGCGCGTGGCCCCGGCAGCCCGAGTCTCGGCCCCGCGGACAGGTTGCGGGTCCCGGTACGCGCAAGCTGTCCGCGGGGCCGAGTCCCGGCAGGGGCCGCCGGCCCGGCGCGCGGACACGACGGACGGGAGGCACGGTGCCAGCTGGCACCGGGCCTCCCGTCCGTCCGTGCGCCCGTTCTTTCCCATCGCGCGCGCGTTGGTTCGCAAGAACGGGCGTACCTGGTCGAAACAACCCACCAGGTACGCCCGGTTCCACCAGGTACGCCCGGTTCCGCCAGGTATGCCCGGTTCCGCCAGGTACGCCCGGTTCTGCTCGGCGCACGACGCACGACGGCCCGGACCGCGCTGCTGCGTGGTCCGGGCCGACTGTGGTGGTGCGGGGTGTTACTTGATCTGGGCGGTGATGGTGGCGGTGCCGACGAGCAGGCCGCGCTTGACAGCGTCGGTGCCGAAGGTCTTGTTCAGCAGGCCGGCGGCGTCTTCCGAGATGTGGACGGTGGTGCCGGTCAGGATGGCGTTGTCGCCCTCGAGCTGGAGGGGCTTGAGCGAGCCGCCGTGCAGCTCGAACAGGAACGCGTTGGCCGCGGCGACCTTGCCGTT
>NZ_QKSJ01000005.1:0-223972 GCF_003234135.1 Curtobacterium sp. MCPF17_018
GGCGGGGCAGGGGCAGGGGCGCGTGAGCGGGCGAAATGCCAGAGTGCTCCCGACGGCACACCCGGACATGTCGCCCGCTCGCCCGCTCGCCTGCTCGCCTCGGGCGCGACCCCGGCGGCGGCTTCCGCGCAGCGGGTCCCGAGCAGCGGGTCCCGAGCAGCGGGTCCCGAGCTGTCGGCGAGCGGGCCGCGCGAACGGGCGAAACACCGCCGTTCGGTCAGGCGGCAAGCACGGCGTTTCGCCCGCTCGCGGAAGCAACCGTCCCTCCACAGCGGCGAGAGCGGGCCAGCCGTCCACAAAGGAGGCCCGACTCCCGTCCGCAAGACCGGCTCGCCGTCACGCTGTGGAGATGACCGCGAGACGGCGACTCCCGATGGCACTCCGCGACGCTTCGTTCCGAGTACGCGATGCGCTGCACCGCGGCGTTTCGCGTGGCCGACTCGACGCTCGCGATCTCATCCGCCCGTTCCACGGCATCCGATCAGCGTTCCCACCGGAGTCCGTGGATGACCGTGCGAGAGCACTCGCTCCTCGGCTCCGCCCCGATCAGGTGTTCAGCCATGTCACTGCAGCAGCGATCATCGGCGTCCCGCTGCCCCGTCGCCTCGAACGCGACCAGCGGTTGCACGTCACGACGATCGGGACCGACCAAGCGCTCCGAGTTCGCGGCGCGGTCGGCCACCGGGCCCGGTACGGGTCAGTCCGCGCGACGATCGCACGAGGAGTGCCACTGACCACTCCGGCCGATACGTTCGTCGCACTGGGCTCGATGCTGACACTCGACGAACTCATCGTCGCGGGCGATGCGCTCGTGGGGTGGCTCGGCTGGACGACACTCGACGAACTCGCCCAGGCCGTCCGACGACGACGCGGCATCCGCGGCATCGTGAAGCTCCGCCTCGCGCTCGATGAGATCCGGAGGGGATCTCGGTCTCCCGGAGAAACCCGGACACGGCTGGCACTCGTCCGCCGCGGACTCCCGGAACCGGCGCTCAACCACGATGTCGTCGTCGACGGGCGGTGGATCGCATGTGTGGACCTCGCCTACCCCGATGCCAGGGTCGCGATCGAGTACGAGAGCGATCTGCACCGCACCGATCCAGCCAGCTTCCGAAAGGACCTCACGCGCGGCGAGCACCTCAAGGACGTCGACTGGTGGCTCGTCAGAGCAACAGCAGACGACCTCGATCACGGGGTCGAGCGTTTCGTGCACCGCATCCGTCGGCTGCTCGAAGCCGGCGCCAGAGGAGCCCACGACACGCGGTTTGCGACACTTGGGTGAACAATGGTTGACGCTTCAACCAAAACCGTGCACACTGTCGTAGTATCAACTCGATGCAGGCGCATGGAGTGCGTCGCACCGCAGACTCTCGTTCGGAAGAAGGACCACCATGACGCTCACCGCTGACACCGTTCCCGGCTACAAGACCGGCACCTGGAAGATCGACCCGACCCACTCCGAGGTCACCTTCTCGGTCCGCCACCTCGCCATCAGCAAGGTCAAGGGCAAGTTCGAGACCTTCGACGCCACCGTCGTCACCGCCGAGAACCCGCTCGAGTCGACCGTCGAGGCCAACATCGACGTCGCGTCGATCAACACCGGCCAGGAGCAGCGCGACCAGCACCTCAAGACGAGCGACTTCTTCCTGACCGAGGAGCACCCGCAGCTGACCTTCCGTTCCACGAGCATCGAGGCGAAGGGCGACGACCTGCACATCGCGGGCGACCTGACCCTGCGCGGCGTCACCAAGCCGGTCGTCCTCAAGGCCGAGCTCGGCGGGTTCACCACGGACGGCTACGGCCAGGTCAAGTTCGGCGCCGAGGCAACCACGAAGATCGACCGCACCGAGTTCGGTGTGAACTGGAACGCGGCGCTCGAGGCCGGCGGCTTCACGCTCGGCAACGACGTCACGATCAACCTCGACGTCCAGTTCGTCCTCCAGGCGGCCTGAGCCACCTCTGACTCGACGCCTGACTGAGGGCACCGAGCGGCACTCCCCGAACCCGAGAAGAACGCCCCGACTCCACACGGAGTCGGGGCGTTCTCCGTTGCCCGCGCCGGTCCCCCGACCACGAGCGGGCGAAATACCCGGAGCTTCGTCCTGGTTCGTCAGGCATTCCGCCCGCTCGCCGATGCCGGCACCGAAGTCGACACCGATCGCCGCAATCACACCCGCGCCCACGCCCACCCCCACGCCACGAGCGGGCGAAACACCAGGCCGGTCCCCGTGGCGCGCCGGACATTTCGCCCGCTCGCGCAAGGACTTGAGCGGAGGGTGCGAGCGACACCGGCCGAGATCGGAAGCGCGGCCGAGCGGGCGGAATGCCCGGGACACGGCGGCGACAAGTGCGGCATTTCGCCCGCTCGCGCAAGAAGGCACGAGGAAGCGCAGCGCAGCGCAGGGCAGGGTAGGGCAGGGGCAGCGCAGGCAGGCGCAGGGGCAGGGGCAGGCGCAGGGGCAAGGGCAGGGGCAAGGGCAAGGGCAAGGGCAAGGGCAAGGGAGACAGCGGGAACGAGCGGAAGAGCGACGGCCACGCGCCGCCCCCGCGTAACGTTGGCCTGTACGACAGCAGCGAGGGGAATCCGCACTCCGGACCCCGAGTTGCACCGAGAGCACACGCCCGCACGACGAACAGGAGCACCACCATGGCCACCGACTGGATCGCGATGCAGGCCCTCGCGGCAGCCGAGTTCGGCCGCCGCGTCGCCGCCGTCACCGACTGGGACGCCCCCACCCCCGACTCCGAGTGGACCACCCGCGACCTCGTCGCCCACGTCGTCGACGAGCAGCGCTGGATCCCGAAGCTCCTGACCGGGTGCGACTACGCCCAGGCCCAGGCCGACCTCGAGCCGATCGGCGACGACCTGGTGGCCGAGTGGCACCGTTTCGCCACCGCCGCGACCGACGCCTGGCGGAACGCGCCGCAGGACACCCCCGTGCACCTCAGCACCGACGTCGTGCCCGCCGCGCAGTACCTCACCGAGCAGACGAGCGACATCACGATCCACACGTGGGACCTCGCCCGGGCGACCGGCACCGAGGAGTCCCTGCCCGACGAGCTCGTCCGCGCCGTGTGGGAGTACTTCGAGCCGCAGATCGAGGACCTCGCCGCCACCGGCCTCTACGCACCCCCGGTCGACGTCACCGAGGACTCCCCGCTCCAGGTCCGCCTGCTGGCCGTCACAGGCCGCGATGCCAGAGTGACTGCATGACCACCGACACGAAGCGCCTCGGCAACTCGGGGCTCGAGATCAGCAGCGTCGTCCTCGGCATGATGTCGTACGGCGACCCGGACCGGGGCTCACACGCCTGGAGCGTCGGCATCGACGAGGCCCGCCCGTTCGTCCGCCGCGCGTTCGAGGCCGGCATCACGACCTTCGACACCGCGAACGTCTACTCGGACGGCAGCAGCGAGGAGATCACCGGCACGCTCCTGGCCGAGCTGGCTCCGCGCGAGGACGTCCAGGTCTTCACGAAGGTCTTCAACCGGATGCGTCCCGGCCGGAACGGAGCCGGGCTGTCCCGCGCGGCGATCATGCACGAGATCGACGCCTCCCTGACCCGGCTGGGCACGGACTACGTCGACCTGTACCAGATCCACCGCTTCGACCCGGTGACGCCGGTCGAGGAGACCATGGAGGCCCTGCACGACGTCGTGAAGGCCGGCAAGGCGCGCTACATCGGCGCGAGCAGCATGTGGACGTGGCAGTTCGCCGAGATGCAG
Source organism: Curtobacterium sp. MCPF17_018 (assembly GCF_003234135.1). NCBI lineage: Bacteria > Bacillati > Actinomycetota > Actinomycetes > Micrococcales > Microbacteriaceae > Curtobacterium > Curtobacterium sp. MCPF17_018. Next base: position 3,727 of record NZ_QKSJ01000005.1, read on the forward strand.
CACACCGCGGAACGCCACGGCTGGACGAAGTTCGTCAGCATGCAGGACCAGTACAACCTGCTCGAACGCGAGGAGGAGCGCGAGATGCTCCCCTTCTGCGAGCACACCGGCGTCGGCGTGATCCCGTGGAGCCCCCTCGCCCGCGGCCGCGTCACCCGCCCCTGGGACGCCTCCGGGTCGGGTTCGCGTGCGCAGACCGACGAGTTCGGCAAGACCCTCTACAAGCAGGACGAGGACGCCAACCGTGCGATCGTCGACGCGGTCGAGGCCGTCGCCACCGAGCGCGGCGTCCCGATGGCGCAGGTCGCCCTGGCCTGGGTCGCTGGCAAGTCCGCGGTCTCCGCGCCCATCGTCGGCGCGACGAAGGAGCACCACATCGACGACGCGGTGGCCGCAGCGTCGCTGACGCTCACCGACGACGAGGTCACGCGACTCGAGTCCGCCTACACGCCCCGGGTGCCGTCGGGTTTCTGACGCCCCCACGAGCGGACGGGAGGCACGGTGCCAGCTGGCACCGTGCCTCCCGTCCGTCAGGTTGTCGCGGTGACCGCCGTGGTCAGGCGACCGCGCTGCCGTCAGCGCGCTGCAGCCGCGCGATGCGCCGCCGCGCGGCCCGTTCGGAACCGGTCTGGTCGTCGAGCACCGCGCCGATCCCGTCGAGCACGAGCTTCGTGGTCCGCACGACCGGCAGCTCCACCGGGCCGACGACCGGCGCTCGGAGTCCGAGCAGCGACCGGTGCCGCGGGTCGAGCGTGGACACGGCACCCTGGAACACCGCCCGGTAGCCGGGGCGCAGCAGGCGGGACAGCGGCGGGTCCTTGATGAACCGGACGACGTCCCGGGTGCGCGAGTCCACCAGGAGTTCGCCGCGGTCCAGGTACCCGTTCATCTGGGCACGGAGCTCCGCCTCGGACTCGGGCGGGTCGACGATGCGCATGAGGCGCCCGGCCTCCGCCCACTCGCGGACGTAGGCGTCGGCGCCCCCGGGGATCGGGCCTCCCCAGCGCTGGGCGGCGCGGAGGAACGCGTCGGTGAAGGCGAGGTGTACCCAGCGCGCCAGGTCCGGGTCGTTGGCCGCGTAGGGGCGGGTCGTGCCGTGCGCGTCGACGTACTGCCCACGGACCCGCTCGTGCAGGCGGAGCACCCAGTCGCTGCCGCTGCGGGCGGTCTGCCGGTCGCCGTACGTGACGGTGGCGATCCACCGGCTGGTGCCCGCGAGGCGACCGAACGGGTCCTCGCGGTACCGGGAGTGGTCGGCGACACCGGCGAGCGCGCCGGGGTGCAGCGCCTGGACGAGCAGTGCCCGCACGCCGGCGACGATGCCGTGGCTGCCGCCGTGCACCGCCCACGTGGCGGAGCCCGGACCGAAGAAGCCCGCGTCGGTTCCGTGTTCCAGGTCGTCCATCCAGGCTTCCGTACCGGTCGAACCGCCCGTGAACGTCTGGTTGAGGCGGGACCGGAACACGTCGGAGACAGCGGACATGTCGTCATGTTCCGTCCGTCACCTGGGCGTGGGGGTGACATCGCGCAAAGTGGCCCTCCCAGCGTGCACGGGGGTCGCCCACTAGGTTGGGTCGGGTGAGCATCGACACGCCTCGTCCCTGGCTTGCCTCGTACGCCCCGGGGGTCCCGCACGACATCGAGGAACAGAGTGGTTCCCTGTACGACCTGGTCGAGCAGTCGGCCCGGAAGTTCCCCGGGCAGGTCGCCCTCGAGTTCTTCAAGCGCACGACGAGCTACGCCGACCTCGAGGAGCAGATCCTCCGCGCGGCGAACGGCCTGCGGAAGCTCGGCGTGGGAGCGGGTGACCGCGTCGCCATCGTCCTGCCGAACTGCCCGCAGCACATCGTGGCGTTCTACGCGGTGCTGCGGCTCGGTGCCATCGTGGTCGAACACAACCCGCTGTACACGCCACGCGAGCTCCGTCACCAGTTCGAGGACCACGGGGCCAAGGTCGCCATCGCGTGGGACAAGTCCGTCGCGACGCTGCAGGACTTCCCGGCCGACGTGCACCTCGACGCGATCGTCTCGGTGGACATCACCCGTGCCATGCCCCGGAGCACCCGGCTCGCCCTGGCCCTGCCGGTCGCGAAGGCCCGCGAGTCCCGCGCGAAGCTGACGGCGAAGGTGCGCGGCACGGTCAAGTGGGACGACCTCGCCGACACCCGCAAGCTGTCGAAGCGGCACCCGCGGCCGGCCACCGACGACGTCGCGCTGATCCAGTACACGTCCGGCACGACCGGGACCCCGAAGGGTGCGGTGCTGAGCCACCGGAACCTGCTGGCGAACGCCGCGCAGGCCCGTGCGTGGGTGCCGCAGATCCGCCGCGGCGACAACGTCGTGTACGCGGTGCTGCCGATGTTCCACGCCTACGGCCTGACGCTCTGCCTGACCTTCGCGATGAGCATGGCCTCGCGGCTCGTGCTCTTCCCCGCGTTCGACCCCGCCCTGGTCCTGACGGCGATCAAGCGACACCCGCCGACGTTCCTGCCGGCCGTGCCGCCGATCTACGCCCGGCTGCAGCACGCGGCCGACTCGGCGAAGGTGTCGCTCAAGGGCATCGAGATCGGCATCTCCGGCGCCATGCCGCTGTCGCAGGACATCGTCGAGCCGTGGGAGGCCCGGACCGAGGGCTACCTGGTCGAGGGCTACGGCCTGTCCGAGTGCTCCCCGGTCCTGATGGCCAACCCGGTCTCCCCCGAGCGTCGACTCGGATCGATCGGCCTGCCGCTGTCCTCCACCGAGGCGCGCGTGGTCGACCCCGACGACGACACGAAGGTGCTCGGCATCGACGAGCCCGGCGAACTGCAGGTCCGTGGCCCGCAGGTGTTCCGCGGCTACTGGGGCAAGGCCGAGGCCACCGACGAGGTCTTCACGCCCGACGGCTGGTTCCGCACCGGCGACATCGTGGCCATCGACGCCGACGGGTACGTCCGGATCGTCGACCGCCTCAAGGAACTCATCATCACCGGCGGCTTCAACGTGTCACCGTCCGAGGTCGAGGACACCCTGCTGAAGCACCCCAGCGTCAAGGAGGTCGCGGTCGTCGGCATCACGCAGGGCGGCAACGAGCAGGTCGTCGCCGCGGTCGTGCCGAAGGACCCCGCGACGTTCGACGGGGCCGCGCTCCGCGCCTGGTCACGCGAGCACCTGGCGGCGTACAAGGTGCCGCGCCGGGTCGTCGTGGTCGAGGACCTGCCGCGTTCGATGATCGGCAAGGTGCTGCGGCGGAAGGTGCGGGACCAGATCCTGGACGGCTGACGGGCGTTCCCGGGTCGGCGCCGGTCCGACTGACGCGGGGGCGCCGCTGCTCGTCAGCGGGCCCGCCGCCCGGGCAGCGCCAGCACGGACAGCCCGGCCACCACCAGCACGATGCCGGCCCATCCGCCGAGCCCCAGGCGCTCTCCCACCACGAGCACCGCCAGGACCGCGGCCACGACGGGCTCGAGCAGGGACAGCAGTGTCGCGACCGACGCCGTCACCGTCCGGAGCCCGAGCGCGTACAGCGAGTGGCCGATCACCGTCGGCACCAGCGCCAGGTACAGGAACACCGGCCAGTTATCGGCGTCGGTCAGGAACGGCCCGCCCGCCGCCACGGCGAGCACGACGAGCGGCACCGCGGCCACCCCGAACACCGCGCCGACGAGCCCGCGTTCGTTCGGCCCGCGGGCAGCCCGTGCGGCGGCGACCCCGACGTCCCCGCCGACGCGCATGCTGTCGGACTCCGCGCGACCGACGGCGATCGGCATCCGGCTCGTCGCGGCGTGCATCCCCCGCGCCACCGCCCACGAGTACAGCGCGTACGTCAGACCGGCGACCAGGGCGCTGCCGACGCCGACCGCGAGCGACCGCCCGCCGCCGTCGTGCTCGGAGCGCGCGAGGGTGACGACGACCATGCCGACCACGCTCACCAGGGTGGCGAGGACCCACCGGCGGGTGACGCGTCTGCGGTCGGCGACCCACTCGACCAGCCCGGCGAAGACGGGCGACGAGCCGATGGCCAGGGTCGTGCCGAGCGCGACCCCGGCGTCGGCGAGGGCCGCGTAGAACGCGACCGCGTAGACCACGAGCGAAGCGGCACCGAGCAGTGCCCAGCCGCGGGTCCGGCGCTGCGCGACGGCACGCAGCGTGCCCCGGCCCGCGGTCGCGGCGAGCACGAGGCCGCCGAGCCCGAAGGTGACCGCACCGAACACGAACGCCGGCACACCGGGCGCGAAGTGCGTCGCGGTCCCGGTGGTGCCCCACACCGCCGCGGCGACCGCGATCGCGGCCAGGCCGCCGACGGGCCTGGAGGCACGCCCCGCGCCCGGTGTGCGGCTCACGAGACGTGGACGCTCGGCCGTCGGTTGACCTCGGGTTCCGCTTCGCGCAGGACTTCGCGCGTCACCGGGGCGACGTCGCCGGCGCCGGTGAACACGAAGCGCAGGGCGTTCCGGATCGGGCTGCCCTCGTTCCACTCGAAGTAGATGCTCGGCACCACCCCGGCGATGTCGCGGATGGCGAGGAGCGTCGACGCGATGGTGTTCGGGACGTTGCCGGAACGGACCTTGAGCACGCGGAACCCGTGGATGACGTGGCCTTCGACCACCAGGTCCTCTTCGAAGTCGGAGGAGTCGGCGGGCAGGACCTCGAGGAACATCGTCGGCACGCGGGCCGGGATGCCGGAGTCGCGGCGTTCCTCGCGCCCCTTCGCCCGGTACGCCTCGGCCGTGCCGGCACCGGGTTCGTTCGCGATGATGCAGACCGAACTGAACTGGTCGGCATCGGCCTCGACGAACTGCCGGGCGGTCGCGTCGAGCTCGATCGACGACGCTCGGAGCTCGAACGAACGCCGCACGCGCGAGACGAGCGACACCACGACGATCGCGATGATGAAGATCGCGGCGATCCGGACGCCGTCGGGCCGCTCGATGACGTTGGCGACCGTGGTGTAGACAAACACGACCGAGATCACACCGAACGCGATGGTGCGCTTGCGCTGCTGCTTGCGGCGCGCGGACAGCGTCACCGCGACCGCGGCACTCGTGATGAGCACCAGCACGCCGGTGGCGTAGGCGCCGCCCTGGGCGTCGACGTCGGCCTGGAAGATGATCGTGATGACGAACGCGATGAGCGTGAAGATGATCACGAGGGGACGCACCGCACGCGCCCACTGCGGCGCCATGCCGTAGCGGGGCAGGAACCGCGGCACCAGGTTGAGGAGCCCCGCCATCGCGCTCGCGCCCGCGAACCACAGGATGGCGACGGTGGAGAAGTCGTAGATCGACCCGAAGACCCCGCCCATGTACTCGTGCGCCAGGTACGCCAGGGCACGCCCGTTCGCACCACCGCCCGGCTGGAACTCGTGCTGCGGGATGAGGAACGTCGTCACGATCGACGACGTGATGAGGAACGAGCTCATGATGAGCGCCGCGACGGTCAGCAGTCGCTTGGTGCCGCGGATCCGACCCTCGGGTCGGTCGCTGGTGTCGTCGCTGGCGTCGCCGCGGACCTGCGGCATCACCGCGACGCCGGTCTCGAAGCCGGAGAGCCCGAGCGCGAGCTTCGGGAACACGATCAGGGCGATGCCGACCATCACGAGCGGGTTGCTGTGCTGTGCCGTCAGCCCGGACCACCAGTCGCTCGCCACCATCGGGTTCTCGAACACGTGCCAGAGCGAGACCATGATGACGACCGCGTTCAGGGCGAGGAACACCGCGACGAGGCCGACCGCGATGCCGATGGCCTCCTTGAACCCGCGCAGGAACACGATGCCGAGCAGGAGCAGCAGCGCCAGGGTGAGCGGCACCGGGATCTCGGTGAACCAGTGCGGCGTGTACGGGTTCTCGGCGATGTGCGCCGTGGCGTCGGCCGCCGAAAGGGTCATCGTGATCATGAAGTCCGTCACGGCGAACCCGAGCAACACCAGCACGAGGAGCTTGCCCGCCCACCACGGCAGGAGCTTCTCGAGCATCATGATCGACCCGGCGCCCCGGAAGCTGTCGTGGGCGATCCGGCGGTAGACCGGCAGCGCCCCGAACAGCGTGACGAGCACGAGGACGATCGTCGCGATCGGCGACAGCAGACCCGCGGCGAGCGCGGCGATGGCGGGTTGGTACCCGAGGGTGGAGAAGTAGTCGACGCCGGTCAGGCACATGACCCGCCACCACGGGTGGGTCTTCTCGACCTCGACCTGGTGCGGGCCCTGGTGGGAGGCACCCTGGTCGGCCCCGTGCAGCATCCACCGGCGCAGGCGGGTGCTGCGGTCGAGGGGCTGCTCGGTGGCGTCGCGCTGGGCGGCCCGCTCGGCGTCTGTCGCGGTCACGTGGATGATGCTAAGCCGTCCGGGTGACCCCCGTGCACACCCGGACAGCCCTGTGCACCGAGCGGTCCGACTAGCGCTGTGTGCGGGACAGGGCCGCCACGATCCCCGCCACGACCAGCAGCACACCGGCGGCGATGCAGGCGGCCAACAGCAGGGTCGTGGTGTCCACTGAGAACATCGGCAGCGCACTCACGGCCATCGCTCCGGCGAACACCAGGAGCAGCACGCCCCAGAGGATCGTGCCGAAGCGTGCGCCACCGCGTCGGGGCCGGCAGGCAGGCCCGTCCGGGGCCACCGGGGAGGCCACCGGTGCCGTCGCCTCGTCGTTCGTCGTGCCGTCGTTCGTCGGGTTGTCGTTGGTCGTGCTGTCCGTCGTCATCGTCCCGCTCCTCACTCGCCGACCGTGAACGCCCGCGGCACCTCGACGCCACCGCCGAGTACCCACAGGTGCACCGTCGTCGTCTCGTCCGCATCGGCCGTGCGTGCCGCCCGGTTCTCGAGCGTGGTGGTCCGGAGCACCCCGCCGGCGCCGTCGTCGTCGCCTCCGCCGGTGTCGATCCCGTAGCCGACACCGCTCACCTCGACCCGCACCGGCAGGTCGGTCGGCAGCAGCACCTCGGCTCCGCCGGCACCCAACCACAGGTGCACGTCGCCCCCGACCGCCGACGGCTCGAGTCCGCGGAGGTCCAGCGTGGGACCGCCGGCCAGCATCGCGAAGTCCCGTTCGGTCCCCGACGCGGCGCGTTCGACCTGCCACGTGGTGCCGCCGATGAGCGAGACCTGGGTGCCGGCGGGCAGGACCCCGGTGACCACCAGGGCCACCGCGGCGACCGTCGAGAACAGTCCGAGCACGCCGTCGTCACGGCCGCGGATCCCGGCGACGATCGTCGCGACCGCCAGCACCGCGAGCGCGGCCGCGATCCCGAGGACCGGGACGGACCACCCGACCTGCTGCGCCCAGACCGCCACACCGGCTCCGGCGACGAGCGCGAGTCCGAGGGACACCGCCACGTACGCCGCCCCGGGGCGTCGCTCCGACCGCACGGCACGCCACTCGGCCGTCCGCTCCCGTTCCGCGCGCAGCCGCTCCTCGTTCCGCCGTCGCCGGTCCTCGGGGCTCGCCGGCACGTCCCACTGCCAGGAGGCCCGTCCCGCGTCCGTCGCACCGGTCGCCTCCGCGGTCCACGCGGCTCGTGCCGGGCGCGGCCGGTCGGGGCTGGTCCAGAAGTCGCCCCGCGGTGCAGCGGTCGGGTCGGTGCCGGTGCTCGTGGTCCGGTCGCCGTCCACCCCGCGTCGGGCCAGGACCACGATGAGCCACACGATCCCGCCGACGAGCACGATGCTCCAAGCCGTGGCCAGGGTCGCCTCGAGCCACCCGGGCATCCCCCAGGCGTCCGGGACCCCCTGCCACCAGAGACCCCGGGCCGCGGGCACGAAGGTCAGTGCCGCGAGCGCGCCGATCGCGATGAGCGCCGGGTCGAGGACCCCGCGGATCATCCGTTCGACGTGGATGCGTCCGGCGGTGTCGGGCAGCAGCGCCCAGCCGACGGCGTATGCGAGGAAGACCGGCCCGCCCAGCAGCGCGACGACGATCGTCACGCCGCGGACCACGAGGGGGTCGAGCCCGGTGCGGCGGGCGACGGCACCGCACACGCCGGCGAGCCAGCGGTCGTCGGTGCGCGCGATGCCGAGGCCGCGGACCCAGTCGAAGAACCGGGTCGTCGAGTCGGCGCTGCCGGCGGCGGCGCCGGGAGCGGAGTCGTGCTGGTGATCGGTCATGGCCACCAGCATCCCGGCAGTGCTGCGCCGACACCATCGGGGTTCCCCCTGACCGGTCCCTGATCCCGGCCCCGGACCCTGCTGCGACCGCCGTCCGGGTGCCAGGATTGCCCCATGGCCACCGCGACGATGACGCGCCCGACCCCCAGGGTCGTCGGCGGGGTCTGCAGCGGGTTCGCAGCGCACACCGGGCTGCCGGTCGGGGCCGTCCGACTCGCCACCGTGGTCCTGGTGGTCTGCGGCGGCGCCGGGCTGCTGCTCTACGCCTGGCTCTGGGCGACCGTGCCGAGCGCTGCCGCCGGGGCAACCGCCGGGAGCGCACCGCTCAAGTCCGTGCTGACTCCTGCCGCCGACGTCGACCAGGACGAGGCCACCGCGTCCGCCCGGCGCGCCCCGGTCGTCGAGATCCTGCTCGGCGTGGCCCTGCTCGTGGCCGCCGGCGCCGTCGTCGCGGCACGGATGGGCGCGGCGGTCCCCCTCGAGGTCGTCGTGCCCGCCGTCGTGGTCGTCACCGGCGCCGCACTCGCCTGGCGGCAGTTCGACGCGCTCCGCAACGTCCGCACCGCCGGGTCGTCCGCCCTGGTCGTCCGGGCGCTCGGAGCCCTGGTGCTCGTCGTCCTCGGCATCCTGTTGTTCTTCACGACGAGCAGCCGCCCGAACGTCTGGACGGTCCTCACCGCCGCGGTGGCCGTCCTGGTCGGGGTCGCGGTCGTCGTCGCCCCGTGGGTGGTCCGACTCGTCCGCGACCTCGCCGAGGAACGCGCCGCCCGCGTCCGCGACCTCGAGCGGGCCGAGTTCGCGGCGCACCTGCACGACTCGGTGCTGCAGACCCTCGCCCTCATCCAGCAGAAGGCCGAGCCGGGTTCGGACGCGGCGCGGTTGGCGCGGGCGCAGGAGCGCGAGCTACGGTCCTGGCTCTTCACCGAGCAGGCGGAACCGGCGCGCGACCTCGGCACGCAGCTGCGGGACGCGGCCGTGGACATCGAGGCCGAGTACCCCGCCCGCATCGAGGTCATCGCGGTCGGACCCGCCCGCAGCGACCTGCCGGACGGGCTCGTCGCCGCCGCCCGCGAGGCGATGCTCAACGCCGCCCGGCACGCCGGCGGGACCGTGAGCGTGTACGCCGAGACCGCCGGCGACCGGGTCGAGCTCAGCATCCGTGACCGCGGCCCGGGCTTCGACGTCGACTCGGTGCCGGCGGGCCGGTACGGCGTCCGCGAGTCGATCATCGGCCGGATGCAGCGCCTCGGCGGCCACGCGACCATCGCGCCGGGGCCGGGCCGCACCGGCACCGAGGTCCGGCTGACCCTGCCGCTCGCACCCGCGGCCCACGACGAGGAGCACGCATGACCGAGCCCGCCCCGTTGACGCTCGCGATCGTCGACGACCACTCCATCTTCCGAGCCGGCGTGCGCGCCGGGCTGCCACCGGGCCTCCAGGTCGTGGGTGAGGCGGCGACCGTCGACGAAGCCGTGACGCTCGTCGCGGCCACGCGCCCGCGCGTCGTCCTGCTCGACGTGCACCTGCCGGGCGGCGCCGGCGGCGGCGGCGCCGAGGTGATCACGCGGTCGGCACCGGAGAACCCGGACACCCGGTTCCTCGCGTTGAGCGTGTCGGACGCCGCCGACGACGTGGTGCGGGTCATCCGCGCCGGCGCCCGCGGGTACATCACGAAGAGCTCGTCGAGTGCCGAGGTCGCCGAGGCCGTGGCCCGTGTGGCGGACGGGGACGCGGTGTTCTCGCCGCGCCTGGCCGGCTTCGTGCTCGACGCCTTCGGAGCGGTCAGCGGCGAGACGGCGCAGCACGACGCCGAGCTGGACCGCCTGTCTGCCCGCGAGCAGGAGGTCATGCGGCTCATCGCGCGTGGGTACGCCTACAAGGAGGTCGCGACGGAGCTGTTCATCTCGGTGAAGACCGTCGAGACACACGTGTCGAAGGTCCTGCGGAAGCTCCAGCTGTCGAACCGGCACGAGCTGACCGCGTGGGCGCTGCAGCGCAAGCTGCTCTGAGCGCCCACGCCGGCCTCACTTCGCGCTGATGCGGGGGGATGGCGCAGCCTTGTTGACCGCCCACGCCGGCCTCACTTCGCGCTGATGCGGGTGTACTTGTTGACCGCCCACGGGACGAACACCACGAGCATCACGGCGATGCCGATCAGCACCGTCAGCACGGGGTGCTGCATCGTCCAGATGTCCGGCACCGGCGCGGACCCGACGTTGCCGAACAGCTCCCGCGCGGCCTGCACGAGCGACGACACCGGGTTCCACTCCGCGAACACGCGCAGCACCAGCGGCAGGGTGTCGCTCGGCACGAACGCGTTCGAGATGAACGTCAGCGGGAACAGGATCATGAACGAGGCGTTGTTGATGACCTCGGGCGTCTTGACGCTCATGCCGAGCAGCGCCATGACCCAGCTGAACGCGTAGCTGAACAGCAGCAGCAGGGCGATGCCGGCCAAGAACTCGAGCGGCGACGAGTTCACCCGCCACCCGACCGCCAGGCCGGTGAGCATCATGATCGCCATCGAGATCGAGTTGAGGACGAGGTCGGAGTTGGTGCGCCCGACCAGTACCGCGGACGCCGACATCGGCAGCGTGCGGAACCGGTCGATCAGCCCTTCCTTCAGGTCCTGCGCCATCGCCGACCCGGAGAACGTCGCACCGAACACCACGGTCTGCGCGAAGATCCCCGCCATCAGGAACTGCGTGTAGTCGGTGCCCTGCACCTGGATGGCGCCGCCGTACACCTGGCTGAACAGCAGCACGAACATGATCGGCTGCAGCACGGCGAACACGAGCATGTCCGGCGACCGCTTGAGCTTGATGAGGTTCCGCTTGGTGACGGTCCAGCCGTCCTCGACCCAGACGGCGAGCGGCGAGGTGACGACGACGGGCAGCTGGCGGCCCGGCGCGAGGGACGTGGTGGTCATCGTGCCGTCTCCTTCTGCTTGGTGGCCGCGGGTTCGTCGGCGGCGTCGTCCGTCGCCGCGTGTCCGGTCAGGCGGAGGAAGACGTCGTCGAGGGTCGGGCGTCGCATGCCGGCGTCGTGGAGCTCGATGCCGGCCTCGCCCAGGTCGGCGAGCACGCGCTGCAGGGCTGCCGGACCGGCCTCCACCGCGATGGCACGGGTGCGGCCGTCGCCCGAGGCCTCGACCTCGCCGACCCCGTAGCGGAGCAGCACCGTGGTCGCCGCGTCGCCGTCGGCCTCGTCGACCAGGGTCACGACCACCCGGTGCCCGCCGACCTGCGCCTTGAGCTGGTCCGCGGTGCCCTCGGCGATGACCGCCCCGTCGTCGATGACCGCGATGTCGTCGGCGAGCCGGTCGGCTTCTTCCAGGTACTGGGTGGTGAGGAGCACCGTCGCGCCCTCGGCCACGAGGTCCTCGATGATGCCCCAGAGCGCCAGCCGGCTGCGGGGGTCGAGGCCCGTCGTCGGCTCGTCGAGGAACAGCACGCGCGGGTTCATCACCAGCGCCCCGGCGAGGTCGATGCGTCGCCGCATGCCGCCGGAGAAGCCCTTCACCGGACGGTCCCCCGCCTCGGACAGGTCGAAGACGTCGATGAGCTCGCGGGCACGATCGCGCGCCGTCCTGCGGCCCAGGTGGTAGAGCCGCCCGATCATCTCGAGGTTCTCGAACCCGGTCAGGTTCTCGTCGACCGCCGCGTACTGCCCGGACACCCCGATGGACCGCCGAGTGGCCTGCGGGTCGGCGATCACGTCGATGCCGTCGATCGTCGCGGTGCCCGAGTCCGGCGTGATGAGGGTGGTGAGCACCTTCACCACCGTGGTCTTGCCCGCGCCGTTCGGCCCGAGCAGTGCCTTCACGGTGCCCTGCGGCACCGACAGGTCGAGTCCGGCCAGCGCGTGCACCGGCCCGGACTTCGACTTGTAGGTCTTGGTCAGCCCGGAGGCTTCGATGATGGCCATGTCGCTCCTTCGTCAGACACGGTGGGTACCCGGGGGTCCGGCGGAGCGACGGACGTCACTCAGACGTCGAAGTCACCACCACCGAAGTCGCTGAAGCCACCGCCGAAGTCGGATCCGCTGTCGCCCCAGCCCGCATTGTCGAAGCCGCCGCCGTCGGATGCGCCGCCGTCGGACGCCCCGGCATCGCCGGATTCAGCACCAGTGTCCTCCGAACCACCGTCACCCGCAGCGTCGGTACCGCCATCGAACGATCCGGGGTCGGGCAGGAACGCGCTCATGATCGCCGAACCGATGACGTAGCCGGCCACCGTCCCGAGGATCGAGGCACCGATCATGCTGCCGAAGGACGGGCCGCCGCGCTGGCCGCCGAAGCGTCCGCCGCCACCGCCGACGCCGCCGAGCGAGCGCTCCATGAACCCCGGCTGGCGGATCTCGGAGCGGGTCGCCGACTGGGCGAGCGAGCGGGGGTCGTCGCCACGGGGCGCCTCACCGGGAGGCGCGGTCCGGGTGAACTCGTCGTAGACCATGCGGCGCTGCTCGTCGGTCAGCTTGGCGAAGGCCTCGGCGTGGACCTCTTCGATGCGCTCCGGCGGTGCCGTGCGGAGCAGGTAGCGGTAGCGCTCGACAGCACGCTCGTCGTCGGTCGTCGCGCCCTGCTGCTGCGTCGGTGCACCGCCCCACTGCGGGACGCCGTACTGGCCGCCCTGCTGTGCGGACGGTGCCGGCTGCTGGTAGGACTGCTGGCCGTACCGGTAGCCCTGCTGCTGCTGCGGCTGCCCCCACTGGTTCTGCTGTCCGTCAGCGGATCGGTCACGCTCCGGACGTCCGAGCAGGCGGTCGAGGAATCCCATGGTCGATGCTCCTTCGGGTGCACGGTGGGTCCGGTCGGACCCGTCGTGGACTGCAACACTACGAACCCCCGGCGTCGGATGACTGAGCGCCCGCTCAGAGTCGGCCGGGAGCGCCGCGGCTCACCCAGCAGCGAGCGCCGCCGTCCACACCGCGTGCAGCTCGTCCGCGGCCCCCGGGTGCGCCACGAGGAACGGCTCCCCCACGGGCGGGAAACCCTCCACGGGGCCGGACGGCGTCAGCACGACGCCCCCGGCCTCGTGCACGAGCAGCACCGCGGCGCCGTGGTCGACCGGGTCGAACGCCGAGACGCAGCCGCCGATCCCCCGCCCGGCCGCGACCTGGGCGATCGTCAACGTGCCCGATCCCTGGACCCGGAGCGTGCACGACCGGTCGGCCAGGGCGTCGAGGAACGCCCCGAACCCCGGCCACGGGCGGTGTCCGTCGAGCTCGGTGCCGACGACGGCGCCGGCGAGCGGCCGGGGTGTGTCGTCGAGTCGGAGCTGGCGGTCGCGCAGGGTGGCGCCCCGGCCACGTCGGGCCTCGAGCACCTCGCCGCGCCAGGGGTCCGCGACGACGCCGACGAGCGGACGGCCGCCACGGGTCAGACAGAGCGACATCGAGGTTGAGGGCACGCCGTTCGCCAGGTTGGTGGTGCCGTCGACCGGGTCGAGGAACCAGCGGTGCCGGTCGCCGGGGGCCTCGCCGTACTCCTCGCCGGTGAACCCGTGCGTCGGGAACACCATCCGCACGCGGGAGCGGACGTGCTGCTCCACCAGGCGGTCGACGTCGGTGACCAGGTCGGCGGGGTTCGCCTTGGTGTGGACCTCGCTGACCGGGTGTTCGCGCGTGTAGGCGATGACCTCGTGGGCGATGCGGTGGGCCAGGGCCTGGGCGCGCGAGGCGACCTCGGTCTCGGTGGGCTCGCGGTCGCGCTCGGGCCAGCCGTCGCGCTCGGCCGCCGACAGGGCCGCTCCGATGGACCCGACGTCGTTCGTGGTGATCGAGTCGACACCGAGCCGGGCTGCCCAGACGGCGGGCTCGACGTCGTCGATGGTCCAGACGGCGACGCGCAGGCCCAGGGCGTGCGCGACCTCGACGGTCTGCGGGGTGAGGAACGCGACGTCGAGGTTGAGCGTCGACGGGTCGAGCGCCTCGAGGTCCGCCGACACGGGCGGGTCGAGCGACTCCCACGCCAGCCAGACGTCGGCGTCGGGCAGCACGGAGCGGACCGTCGCCATCGCCGCCGGCGCCCCGCACCAGGCCACCGCGGTGGAGCCGGTGAATCCCGCGACGGTGCGGGCGGCGACCAGGGCGTCCTCGGCGTCGGTCAGGTCGACGAGCAGGGTCGACCGACACCCGTCGAGCCGTTCGAGCGCACCGTCGAGCCGCGGGATCCGGTCGAGGCCATTGCCGAGCCGGGCGACGTCGCACCAGTCGACGTCGGACACCCGGCGGGCGTCGCCCCACATCCGGCCGAGGGTCTCGTCGTGCAGCAAGACGGCGACGCCGTCGGCGGTGCGGCGGACGTCGACCTCGATCACCTCGGCGCCGAGCGCCTCGGCGACCGCGATGGCGGGCAGGGTGTTCTCACGCCGGACACGCGGTGCACCGCGATGGGCGACGAGGCGTGGCGGACGCACGCCGGGCCTCCCGTCCGGGCTGGCCGGGACCACCTGCGTGACGGGGACCGGCGGACTCGTCGTCATCCGCGCATGTTCCCGGACCAGGGCGAACCGCAGGTGACGCCCCCGTGAACGGTGAGAGCCGCAGCGCGGGCTGTGCCCGCGGGGTGCGAGGTTCCGCGCAGCGTGGTGGCCTCGCGGCCCTGCACGGTGGTGGGAACCTCGCACACTCCGCCCGAGCACCTCGTGCGGTGCGAGCTTCAGCGCCGCATCGGAACGTTGGCCCTGCGCAACTCCTGCCGGAACGCGACCTCGTTCCACAGGTCGCTCCAGCCGAGCCGGACGACGCCTCGCACCACGTCGAACGACCGCTACCGGTTCTCGCGGTGCTTCTCGGCGATCACGGCATGGGCAGCCGTGCCCCCGCGTAGCATCGACGGGTCGCGGTACTTCACCTCGCCGTCGAACTCGATGACGTGGTCCCGTTCGGGCCAAGGGGACCAGGGACAGTCCGGAGCAGTGGGGAACGGTGGAAGTGCACGCATCCATCGACCGTCGCGGCAGCGGGGCACCGTGCGAGTCGGTGCGACCAGTCCGTGCACGGAACCGATCTCTCCACAGGTCCGACGGGCGCGATGGCCGAGGCTCGTCGGCTGCGAGAATGGAGCCGTGACACTTCGCACCTGGGGCTGGCTCGCAGCCGTGATCGACATCGTGCTGATCGTCCTGTTCGCACTCATCGGCCGTTCCTCGCACGGTGAATCGAACTCGGTGCTCTCGTTGTGGACGACGGTCTACCCGTTCCTGGCCGGGTGGGCGATCGCCTACGTCACGAGCGGCGCCTGGTCACGACCGCTGCGCTTCTGGCCGACCGGCGTCGTGGTGTGGGTGCTCACGGTGTTCGTCGGACTGGCGATCCGGGTCGCGACCGGTCAGGGAGACGTCGACGGCAATCCGCTGCCGATCTCGTTCGTGATCGTCGCGACGATCGTGCTCGGGGTGTTCCTGCTCGGGTGGCGCGGGATCGCTCGTCTGGTCCTGCGCGCTGCCGCACGTCGGTCGGACCGAAACGCGACCGTCGCCGGGCGCTGAACACCGCTCAGAACAGGCCCGAACGCGCCCCTTCGTCCGGCCCGTCGAACCCGCGGAACATGTCCGACACCAGCGCCTCGATCTGCGGCTCCACGAGCCGTTCGACGGCTTCGGCGATCCGCGGCCGGTGGTCGATGAGCGCCAGGCACACCGCGGTACCGGTCGACCGCGCACACTCGTCGGACAGCGCGATCTCGTGCCGGAGCGCAGCCTTCGCCTCGTCGGACAACGGCTCGCGCGGCGTCTGCTCTCCCGCACCGGTGCCGGCCAGCTCGCCCAGCGTGAACAGGAACGGCGACCCCGGCGACGGCTCGGGGTCCACGTCCAGGCCCTGGAACTCCGGCGACAACCCCTCGGCCGGCTGGTACCCCGCGTGCCGCTTCCGGGCCGCCGCCCGCTCGAGTTCACGCTGCAGCAGCGGCAGGTTCTTCGCCGTGTAGTCGTCGATGGCGTCCTCGACGATCGTCGAGATCCGCCCGATCAGCGCGTGCTGGACGGCGTGCGGCACGTCGGGTCCGAACCCGGCGGCCGCGGCGATCGGGGACCCGGTGCACTTCCGGCAGATGCGTGTGCGCGGGCGGGCGGTACCGATCTGCCAGCGCGGCAGCCAGCGCAGCCACAGGTCGACCGCGCCCCGCACGCGACCGTCGATGCCGTCCATCCCTCAACAGTAGGCCTGGAGGCGCGGATCACCCCCGGCACACCGCGCCGGTCGGGCAATCCGCCGGTTCTCAGGCCTGTGGTTCCGTCACGAAGTCGATCAGCTCCTCGACACGGCCGAGCAGCTCCGGCTCGAGGTCCGCGAAGGTGCGCACCTGCCCGAGGATCCGCTGCCACGCCCGGGCGATGTCGGCCTGCTCGGCGTGTGGCCAGCCGAGCGCCTGGCAGATGCCCGCCTTCCACTCGATCGAGCGCGGGATCGTCGGCCACGCCCGCAGCCCGACCCGCGCCGGCTTGACCGACTGCCAGACATCGACGAACGGGTGCCCGACGACGAGCACGTGCGCTCCCCACCTGCCACGCATCACGGCGTCGGCGAAGCGGGACTCCTTCGACCCGGGCACCAGGTGGTCGACCAGAACCCCGACCCGGCGCTCCCGCGTCGGCTGGAACTCCTCGAGCACGGCGGCCAGGTTGTCGACGCCGGAGAGCTCCTCGACCACGACGCCCTCGACGCGCAGGTCGGCGCCCCAGACCTTCTCGACGAGTTCCGCGTCGTGCTTGCCCTCGACCATGATGCGGCTGGGGAGCGCCACCCGAGCACGCTGCGACTCCACGGCGAACGATCCGGACGCGGTGCGGAGGCGACCGCCGTCGGACGCCTGCCGCACGGCGGGCGCGCCCCCGGGCCTCCAGTCCGCATGCACGGCACCGACGGAACGAGCAGCGCCAGCACGGCCAGCGGAACCAGCAGCGCCAGCCCCAGCAGCACCCGCAGCCGACCGCCCGACCGGCGCCGACGGCCGCCCCAGCGTCACCAGCTCACCCTCGAGCAGGAACTGCCCGGTGAAGGGGAAGGAGCGCGTGCGGCCCTTCCAGTCCTCGAGCGCGATGTTGCCCGCCTCGAGCCCCACCACGGCACCGGCCCACCCGGAGTCCGGGTCCTCGAGCACCATGTCCCGTTCGAGCGGCACCTGCCGCACCTTCTTCACCCCGCGCGAGCGCCAGTCCCCCGAGAGCACATCGCCGCCGTACCGGTCGTCGTCCACCCGCACGAGGGTACTGTCGACGACGGCCCGGACGACGTCGACCGCGCCGGTTCCCCATCATCTCGACGGAAGGCCCGCCCGTGCGCGCAGCGATCATCCACGCCCCGAACGACATCCGCGTCGAGGAGCGCGACCGACCCGGGCTCCTGTCCGGCAAGGACGTCGTCGTCAAGGTCCTCGCGGCCTGCGTCTGCGGATCGGACCTCTGGCCGTACCGCGGCGTCACCGAGACGAAGCGGCCGCGGCCGATCGGCCACGAGCTCGTCGGCGAGGTCGTCGCCGTCGGTGACGACGTCACCGGCCTGCACGAGGGCGACTTCGTCATCTCCCCCTTCACCATGAACGACGGCACCTGCCAGGCCTGCCGCCACGGCATGACCACCGGCTGCGAGCACCTGTCCGGCTTCGGCGGCACGGACGCCTACGGTGACCCCGTCGGTGGCGCACAGGCCGAGTACGTGCGGATCCCGGACGCGGACGCCACGCTCGTCGTCGTCCCCGGCCCGGTCGACCCGGCCCTGGTGCCGTCGCTGCTCACCCTGTCCGACGTCTTCTCGACGGGGCACCACGCCGCCGTGTCCGCAGCGGTCGGCCCCGGCAAGACCGTCGTCGTGGTCGGCGACGGCGCGGTCGGCCTGTCCGCCGTGCTCGCCTCGAAGCGGCTCGGCGCGGACCGCATCATCGCGATGAGCCGGCACGCCGACCGCCAGGCGCTCGCCCGCGAGTTCGGAGCGACCGACATCGTGGCCGCCCGTGGTGCCGAGGGCGTCGACGCCGTCCGGGAGCTGCTGGGTGGCGATCTGGCCGACTGCGCCGTCGAGGCCGTCGGCACCGAGGAGAGCATGGACCAGGCGCTGCACTCGGTGCGCCCCGGTGGCAACGTCGGCTTCGTCGGGGTCCCGCACGGGGTGCCGACGATCGGCACGCGCTACCTGTTCGACACGAACATCGCCATCGCGGGCGGCATGGCCCCGGCCCGGAAGTACATCCCCGAGCTGCTGCCCGACGTGCTGTCCGGCGCGATCGACCCCGGTCGCGTCTTCGACCTGGAGCTGCCGCTCGACCAGGCCGCCGAGGCCTACCGCGCGATGGACGAGCGCCGGGCCATCAAGGTGCTGCTGCGGCCGTAGCGGCGCGCGTCGCCACCGGCTGGCCGTTCGCGCTCAGCGACAGTTCACGCCTCCGCACGCCCGTGATCTGTCGCTGAGCACGAAAGGTCCGGTCGGCCCGCCCGCTCACGCGTCGCGGATCGCGAGCACCCGGTGCGGTGCGGCCGCCTCGGCCCGCCACCCGCCGGGCAGCACGTCGCGGAGTTCCGGCACGGTGAAGCTCCGGCGGATCGACCGCAGGCCGTCGACGCGGATGAACGTCCCCGCCGCCACGAGCGGCGACGCGAGCGCGTACGCCCGGTAGGCCGCCGTCGACCGCCGGATGTCCGAGTGCAGGCTGCGTCCGCTCGCGAGCTGCTCCGAGTCGGCCAGGAACCCCCGCCGCTCCTCGTCGCCCAGGTGGTGCAGCACGTGGTTCGATACGACGACGTCGAACCGCTCACCCGCCGCGACCAGGTCACCGCTCGACTGCTGCCGGAACGTCACACCGGTCGGGGACGACCGTCGTGCCGCGGCGATGGCGCGTTCGTCCGGGTCGACCCCGACGACCTCGAGGTCGAAGCCGTCGCTCGCCGCCCACCGCACCAGCGAGCGGGCCAGGTCGCCGCCGCCGCACCCCAGGTCGAGCACCCGCCCCCGGCCGTTCGCCGGCAACGCGGGCACGACGTGCGAGCGCCAGGCTGCACGCCAGCCGCTCACGAGCGCGTTCACGACGGCGAAACGCCGGAACGTGCGGGCGAGCGCGCGCGGGTCGCAGTCCGGGTCGTCCATCAGTTCGGTCAGGTCGAGCGCGCGGGTGCGCAGGTCGACGGACGGGAGGCCCGGGCCGTCTCCGGTGCGACGGCTCACGCCACGCCCGTGGTCGCGACCGGCACACGCGCGGGCTCGACGGCCGGCACGCGCGCGGGTTCGACGGCCGGCGACGCCTCGGTCCGGACGGCGGTGAGCCGGGCGCTCTCCACCGTGAGGCCGGGGCCGAAGGCCAGCGCGACGACCGGGCTGCCGTCCTCGAGACCGGCGTCGACGGCGTCGCGCAGCACGAAGAGCACGGTGGCGCTCGACATGTTGCCGTGTTCGCGCAGCACCCGCCGGCTCGACTCCATCGCAGTGTCCGGCAGGCCGAGCGACTCCTGGGTGCGGTCGAGGATGGCCCGGCCGCCCGGGTGGACCGCCCACACCGGCACGTCCGAGGCGGGCCCGCCGTCGAGCAGCGGTTGCACGGCGCTCGGGACGTGCAGGCCGACGAGCTTCGGCACGGCGGTGGACAGGACCATCTCGAAGCCCTCGTCCCCGATGTTCCACGCCATTTCGGACGCTCCCTCGGGCACCACGGCCGTGGTGAAGTCGTCGAAGCGCAGACCGGCTCCGTCGCGGGCGACCACCGCGGCGGCCGCACCGTCGCCGAAGACGCTGTTCGCGACGATCTGGTCGGGGTCGTTCGAGGCGCGGACGTGCAGGGTGCAGAGTTCCCCGCAGACCACGAGCACGACAGCGTCCGGGTCCTGGTCGACGAACGCCGCGGCGATCCGGAGCGCGGGGAATGCGGCGCAGCACCCCATGAAGCCGATGTGGTGCCGGAAGACGCCACCGGGGAGCCCGAGCTGCTCGACGACGTCGATGTCGGGCCCGGGCTGCGTGAACCCGGTGCACGACACGGTGACCAGGTGCGTGACGGACTCCGGTGCGATGCCGGCGCGCTCAACGGCGTCGCGGGCGGCGGCGACGAACAGCGGCGGGGCGAGTTCGCGGTAGCGGTCGTTACGGGAGCCGGTGGACGGCGAGCGCAGGGTGCCGTCGTCGTCACGGAAGGCACCACCGGCACGTGCGGAGTCGAGTTCCTCCAGGACGGTGTGCCGCTGGTCGACCGCCGACCCGTCGAACGCGGCGGGGACGAGCCGTTTGCCGAGCCGCCCGAGGTCGGGTTGGGCGGAGAAGAGGTCACGCACCCGGGGCTGGTCGAGGGTCGTCTCGGGGACGGCGGTTCCGATGGCGCGGATCGTTGCGGACACGACTCATCCTGTCACCCGATCGCTGACGCGTCCCCAGGATGCACACGGCGACCGGGACGCACGGAGGGCACGGCACCGACCGGTGACGTGCCCTCCGTGGTGGGACTGCCTACGACTGCTGCGCGCGCTCCAGCACGAGTTCCCGCACGCGGGCGGCGTCGGCCTGGCCCTTCATGGCCTTCATGACCGCACCGATGATCGCGCCGGCCGCCTGGACCTTGCCGTCCTGGATCTTCGCCAGCACGTCGGGCTGCGCCGCGAGTGCTTCGTCGACCGCAGCCGTCAGGGCGGAGTCGTCCGAGACGACCTTGAGCCCGCGGGCCTCGACGACCTGGGCAGGCGAACCCTCGCCCGCGATGACGCCCTCGAGCACCTGGCGTGCCAGGCGGTCGGTCAGGTCACCGGACTCGACGAGCGCGATGACCTCGGCGACGTGCTTCGGCGACACCAGGTCACCGGGAGCGGCGTCCTGCGCGTTGGCGACGCGGCTGATCTCACCGGTCCACCACTTGCGGGCGGCCTGTGGTGCGGCGCCGGCGGCGACGGTGCCCTCGACCTCGTCGAGGAGACCGCCGTTGACGACGTCCTGGAACTCCAGGTCGGCGAAGCCCCAGTCACCCTTCAGGCGACGGCGACGTGCGACCGGGGCCTCGGGCAGCGAAGCACGGAGCTCCGCGACGACGGCCGGGTCCGGCACGACGGGCAGCAGGTCGGGTTCCGGGAAGTACCGGTAGTCGTCGGCGTCCGACTTCGGACGACCGGCCGAGGTGCGGCCGGTGTCCTCGTGCCAGTGGCGGGTCTCCTGCGTGATCGTGCCACCGGCGGCGAGGATCGCGGCCTGGCGCTGGATCTCGTAGCGGATCGCACGCTCGACGGCGCGGAACGAGTTGACGTTCTTGGTCTCGGTGCGGGTGCCGAGCTTCTCCTGCCCGCGGGGGCGCAGCGAGATGTTCGCGTCGCACCGCAGGTTGCCGCGCTCCATGCGGGCCTCGGAGACACCGAGCGCCCGGACGAGGTCGCGGATGACCTGCACGTAGGCGGCACCGAGCTCGGGGGCACGGTGCTCGGCGCCGAAGATCGGCTTCGTGACGATCTCGACCAGGGGCACACCGGCACGGTTGTAGTCGACGAGCGAGTACTCGGCGCCCTGGATGCGGCCGGTGGCACCACCGACGTGCGTCAGCTTGCCGGCGTCCTCTTCCATGTGGGCGCGCTCGATCGGGATGTTGTAGATCGTGCCGTCGGCGAGCTCGACCTCGACCTCGCCCTCGTAGGCGATGGGCTCGTCGTACTGCGAGACCTGGTAGTTCTTCGGGTTGTCCGGGTAGAAGTAGTTCTTCCGGGCGAACCGCGAGGACTCGGCGATCGAGCAGCCGAGCGCGAGCCCGAGCTGGATCGAGTACCGCACGGCCTGTGCGTTCACGACCGGCAGCGACCCGGGCAGCCCGAGGTCGACCGGGGTGACGTTCGTGTTGGGCTCGCCGCCGAAGAAGTTCGGGGCGTCCGAGAACATCTTGGTCTTCGTCGCGAGTTCGACGTGGACCTCGAAGCCGAGCACCGGCTCGTAGCGCTCGAGCGCCTCGTCGAAGTCCATCAGCGCGTCCTTCTGCGCCATCAGATCACACCTTCCTGCGCAGCGGACTGCTGACTCTGGTCGAGGTCCGGGACGGACGCGATGAGCGGCGCGCCCCACTGCTGTTCGAGCAGACGCTCGAGGGCGGCACCGTAGCGGTACAGCCGGGCGTCCTCACGCTGGGGCGCCATCAGCTGCACGCCGACGGGCAGGCCGTCCTCGGGCGCGAGGCCGTTCGGGATGCTCATCCCGGGGACACCGGCGAGGTTCGCCGGGATCGTGGTGAGGTCGTTGAGGTACATCGCCAGGGGGTCGTCGATGCGCTCACCGATCGGGAACGCGGTCGTCGGCGCCGACGGGCTGACGAGCAGGTCGACCTGCTCGAAGGCGGCCTGGAAGTCCCGCTGCACGAGCGTGCGGACCTTCTGCGCCGAGCCGTAGTACGCGTCGTAGTAGCCGGCGCTCAGGGCGTAGGTGCCGAGGATGATGCGCCGCTTGACCTCGGGCCCGAAGCCGGCTTCGCGCGTGGCTGCCATGACGTCCTCGACGGTGGCACCGTTCTCGGGCGTGACCCGGAGGCCGAAGCGCACCGAGTCGAACTTGGCGAGGTTCGACGACGCCTCGGCCGGGAGGATGAGGTAGTACGCGCTGATCGCGTACGCGAACGACGGGGCGTCGATCTCGACGACGACCGCACCGGCCGACTCGAGCAGCGCGACCGTCTCCTGGAAGCGCTGGGTGACACCGGCCTGGAACCCGTCGCCCCCGGCGAGCTCCTTCACCACGCCGACGCGCAGGCCGCGGAGCGTGTCCGCCTGCAGCCCTTCGCGTGCGGCGGCGGCCATCGAGGGCCAGGCGTCCGGGATGGACGTGGAGTCCTTCGGGTCGTGCCCGCCGATGACGTCGTGCAGGAGCGCGGCGTCGAGGACGGTGCGGGACACCGGACCGATCTGGTCGAGGCTGGACGCCAGGGCGATGGCGCCGTAGCGGCTCACCCCGCCGTAGGTCGGCTTCACGCCGACCGTGCCCGTCACGGCACCGGGCTGGCGGATGGAGCCACCCGTGTCCGAACCGAGGGCGAAGGGTGCTTCGTGCGCGGCGACCGCAGCGGCCGAGCCACCGCCGGACCCGCCGGGGATCCGGTCGAGGTCCCACGGGTTGCGGGTCGGACCGTAGGCCGAGAACTCGGTGGTCGAGCCCATCGCGAACTCGTCCATGTTGGTCTTGCCGAGCGGCACGAGGCCGGCGGCGCGGAGCTTCGCGACGGGGGTGGCGTCGTACGGCGGCACCCAGCCCTCGAGGATCTTGGACCCGGCGGTCGTGGGCATGTCCTGCGTGCACAGGACGTCCTTGACGGCGATCGGCACACCGGCGAGGGGCCCGAGGTCGTCGCCGGCGGCACGGCGGGAGTCGATCGACTTCGCCACGGCCAGGGCGTTCTCGTTGACGTGCAGGAACGCGTGCACGTCGCCGTCGACGGCGGCGATCCGGTCGAGGTGGGCCTGGGTGGCCTCGACGCTCGAGACGTCGCGCGCCACGAGGGCGTCGGCGAGCGCCGCGGCGCTCAGCTTCGTGATGTCGTCAGTCACTGTTCTTCGCCCTACTGTTCTTCGCCGAGGATGGCGGTCACGCGGAACCGTTCGCCGTCGGAGTCGGGCGCCCCGGAGAGCGCCTGCTCCTGCGTCAGCGTCGTGCCGACCACGTCGGGTCGGGTGACGTTGCCGAGCGGCACGGGGTGGCTCGTCGCCGGGACGTCGTCGGTCGCGACCTCGGCGACCTTGGCGACGCTCTCGACGATGTGCGACAGCTCCCCGGTCAGCTTCTCGATCTCGTCGGGCGTGAGTGCGATACGTGCGAGGTTCGCCAGGTGCGCGACCTGCTCGCTCGTGATGTCAGGCATGGTGCTCCGTCGATCGGTTCGTGGAATGCCCCACAGTCTATTGGCTGCGTCGGGCGCGCAGGCGCGGCTGTGGACAACGGCCCGGAGGCCCGGTGCCGGTCCGCCGGACCGACACCGGGCCTCCAGAGGGTCACTTCCGGTTCTGGTCTCCCGCAGCCGGCACCGCCGGAGCAGGGGGCGCAGCCTGCGCACCTGGAGCGGCAGGCGCAGCCGCCGGCGTCGTCTGGTCGTCCTGCGCGGTCCGCTGCCCGGACGAGGAGCTCGACGACGAAGAAGACGACGAGGACGAAGACGACTTGCTCGCCTGCCCGATCATCGCCTGGCTCGGCGCGGGCAGCGCTCCCCCGCCGACGGTCTGGTCCAGGTACGCCATCATCGACTTCCCGACCCCGAACTTCGCGCTGTACCCGGTGGTGCCCTGCAGGAACGGCCAGTTCGCCAGGCTCACGCTCCCCTGCACGTTGCCGACCCAGGTGGCGTTCGTGTACTTCGTCGACGACGCGACGAGCCAGTTCTGCACGTCACCGTCGGTGGTGCCGGTCTTCGCGAACTTCGCCACGCTGTCCCCGGGGTTCGCGCTCGCGGCCGTCCCCGACCCGGACAGGACACCCTGCAGCGCGTAGTCGACCGTGCCCGCGACGTCCGCCGAGACACCCTGCGTGCAGGACGACGGCGTCGGGGTGATCTTCGTGCCGTCCGCATCGGTCACCGAGTCGATCGCGGTGGGCGTGCACACGATGCCGCCGTCGGCGAAGCCCGCGTAGGCCTCGGCCAGGTCGATCGGCGAGAGCTCGTTCACGCCGAGGATCGAGGACGGCGTCTGCGTCAGGTCACCGCCGTCGGCGCGGTGGATGCCCATCGACTGCGCGAGCTGGGCGATCTTGCACAGGTCGAGCTGCTTCCCCATCTGGGCGTACGCGGTGTTGATCGACTCGACCGTCGCCGCCTCGACCGACATCGACGACGGCACGCTCTCGGCGTTGGCGACGTTCCAGGTGCCGCCCGCGACGTTCTGGCAGGTGTTGGTGAACTCGGCGTTCTCGAACTGGTGCTCCGAGGTGGTGACCGAGTCGGACAGGGTGTGCCCACTGGCGAGCCACTCGGCCAGGGTGAACACCTTGTAGGTCGAGCCGGTCTGGAACCCGCCCGAGTTGCCGTACCCGGAGTCGGCGCTGTAGTTCACCGCCGTGGCGCCGGCCGCGGCGTTGTCCCCCTGCGTGTACGTGGTGTTCTGGACCATCGACATGATCCGGCCGGTGCCGGGCTCCACGGTGACGTTCGAGCCGCCGACGTCGACGCCGGCCATCGTGGCCGGCACGTAGGTGGACAGGGCGGACTGTGCCTGGCCCTGCAGGTCGAGGTCGAGCGAGGTGTGGATCTGCAGCCCCTTGGTGTCGAGCGTGGCGATGCGTGCCGCCGCGGTCTTGCCGAACGCGGGGTCCTGCAGCACCTGGTCGCGGACGTAGTCGCAGAAGTAGCCGGCGTCGTAGTTCGTCGCGGCGGTCGAGCACCCGTTCGCGGTCTCGGTGATCTTCGGCGTGACCGGCGTCGCGATCGCCTCCGTCATCTGTGCCTTCGTGATCGAGCCGTGCGCCTGCATCCGGCGGAGCACGTAGTCGCGGCGTTCCTTCGTCAGCTCGTACCCGTTGGCCGTGCCGTTGTCCTTGTCGCTCGGCACGTCGATGCGCAGGTTCGACGGGTTGTTGAGGATCGCGACGAGCGTGGCCGACTGCACGAGCGACAGGTCCTTCGCGTGCACGCCGAAGTAGTGCTCGGCCCCGGCCTCGGCACCGTAGACCCGCCCGCCGAGCCCGACGATGTTGAGGTACCCGGTCAGGATCTCGTCCTTCGAGTACTTCTTGTTCACCGCGATGGCGTACCGCATCTCCTGCAGCTTGCGCTGCGGCGTGACGCCGGCCGCGTCCTCGTAGCAGGCTTCGACCTTCTTCTCGGTGGCGGCCTGGTCCGTGCCCGTGAGCTCCTCGCACTGCTGCACCAGGACGTTCTTGACGTACTGCTGCGTGATGCTCGAGCCGCCCTGCACGTCCCCGCCGACGACGGTCGCGGCGACACCGCGGAGCGTGCCGAGCACGTCGATGCCGCCCTCGTCGTGGTAGCGCGGGTCCTCGGTGTCGATCGCCGCCTGCTTGAGCGAGTCCGCCATCTGGTCGGCCGTCACGTTCGTGCGGTTCTCAGCGTAGAACGAGGCGATCTTGACCTGCTTCCCGCCCTTCTCCGCGTACACGGACGACACCTGCTGCGGGGTCTGCACGTCCAGGTAGGTCGGCAGGTCCTCGAAGAACGAGACCGCCCCGGAGGTCCCCTCTCCCGCGACGGCGACCGCCGGGGTCACCGCGACGGCGACGAGCATGCCGGCGAGCACGGACATCACCACGAACATCAGGAGAGCACCAGGCCATCGCACCACACGCATGACGGCACCGTAGGCAGCAGGGCTGTACTGGTTCTGCCCTGGAACGAGTGCAGGCTGCGGTCGCGTTCAGGTTGCCCCAGCCCGTTCCGGGGACGGGTCGCGATGCGCACGGGCGTACCGATCCGGCCGGGAGGCCCGCGACGGCTCCGGCACGTCGGCCGCCGGTCACGATCGGGTCACGCCCACCGCGTCGCCACGACCGGCGGGTCCGCCCGGTCGGTCAGGGCCGCTCAGTCACGGGGCTGCAGGTCCTGCGGGCGCACGAGGTACATGTCCGGCGAGGCGCCGACGATGTCGTCACCACCCGACTTCCCGCGTCGGACCTGCTCGCGCACCAGGTCGCCGCGCCCGATGCCGATCAGGGCGACGTCGTGCAGCGATGCCGTGCCCGGCTTGAGGTAGTCGTTGTGCCCCACGGGTCGCCGGAACACGTCACCGGCCGACAGCGCGTCGGCGCCCCCGGCCAGGTCGAGCACGGTCGACCCGAACGACGCCCCACCCGGGTCGGTGCCGAAGTACCCGGAGCCCGCGATGGGGTCGCTGTGCGCACCGCCGACGAAGACCTGCCCGGTGGCGACGGCGAGGTCGGCCGCCGTCCGGACGTCGCTGCCCGGCGACCCGAGCACGGTCAGGGTGTCGGCGGTCATCCGCCCCGACGCCAGGGCCGTCATCGCCGTGGTCGACCCGTACGAGTGCGCGACGATGTTCACCCGCGGTTGGTCGCCCGCGCGGATCACGCGCAGCCCTGCGACGGTCCGTTCGAGCCGCTCCGCCCCGGTCCGTGCGAGCCCGAGCGACAGGATGTTCGACAGGTCCGGCGTCCGGTACCCCATCCACGCGACGACGGCGGCACCCGACCCGTTGCCGGTGGCGGCGAGCGGCGCCAGGGTGGCCTGCTCGCGGGACAGGTCGTTGGCGGTGTTCGTGAAGTCGGTCATCTGCCCGGTGACCGTGAAGAACATGCCCGGCACCACGACGGTGACGTCGGCCGCGGTGTCGAGGTCGCCGATGCTGATCGCCGCACGCCCGGAACCCCGGGTGTCGAGCGCCACCAGGAAGCGCCGCGGGTCGCCCGGCTCCTGCACCAGGGAGTCCCGGACCTGCCCGAGCATCGCGGCCCGGGCAGCACCGAGGTCGGCGTCGGCGAGGCCGGACGTCAGCGTCGCGCGGTTGGCCTGGTCACGGACGGCGTACGGCACGCCCTCGAGGTTCCCCACCAGGGCGGGTGCGTGCACCCGGAGCCGGTCCTGCTCGTCGGCCGGCAGGTGCGACCACCACTGCGCGACGGTGTGCGCGGGCGGCGGGTCGTCCTGCACCGCCGCCACGACACGACGGTCGGTGGCTGCGCTTCGCAGGTCGGCGGCGCCGAGTGCGCCGAGGTCCTCGACGAAGGCTCGTCCGTGCGCGGCGGCGAGGTCGTCGACCCCCACCCCCGACGTCGACGCCGACGCCGCCGCTGGTGCCGCCGGTGCCGCCGCTGGTGGCGCCGAGAGCGTGGCGACGACGGGGTCCGCGGCCGGGACGATGCGGGTCGTGGCGGTGCTGGAGACCGTGACCTGGTGCGCCGGGGGCATGCCTGGGGCCTCGATCACTCCGAGCGAGTGCACCGAGGCGGTGAGCAGAGCCGCAGCGATGAGCAGCAATCGGGTCTCCCCCGGGAAGGCCGTCCCGACGTCCCCCTGCAGACGACGGGTGATGCTCGGTCGAGTCTATGGAGATGTCCGTCGATCATCCATGCGCGATGCAACTTGTCCCCCGAACTGGGCACGTCCGACGGCGCGCCGCGCTCAGCGGATGCGACCGGGCGTGCTGTGCATCCCGCTCAGTCCTCGGTCGTCGGCGCTTCCGGTTCGCTGAGCGCCGCCGGCCCCTCGGTCACGAGCAGGTGGAACTGCTCGGCGTCGATGATCCGGACGCCCAGCTGCTCGGCCTTCGTGAGCTTCGAACCAGCCCCCGGACCGGCGGCCACGAAGTCGGTCTTCTTGCTCACGCTCGAGGCCGCCTTGCCGCCGGCGGTGATGATCGCCTCTTGTGCACCTTCTCGCGTGTAGCCCTCGAGGGACCCGGTCGCGACGACGGTGACGCCGCTCAGCACGCCGCCCTCGACGTCGGCACTGCCCGGGCCGGGGTGGCCCGGGGTGGCGAACTGCACGCCGGCCGCGGTCCAGCGGTCGATGATCTCGCGGTGCCAGTCGACGTCGAACCAGGCGAGCAGGGCGTCGGCGATGATGCCGCCCACCCCGTCGACGGCCGCGAGGTCCTCGCGCGAGGCCGAACGGATCGCGTCGAGGGAGCCGAAGTGGTTCGCCAGGGCTCGGGCGGCGACGGGTCCGACGTGGCGGATGCTCAAGCCGACCAGGATCCGCCACAGGGGCTTCGTCTTCGCGGCGTCGATGTTCGCGAGCATCTCGAACGCGTTCTTCGACGGGTAGCGGCTCGGCTCACCGGTGTAGTCGGCGCCCCGCGCCTCGGGGTCGAACGGCGGGTCGGTCTTCTTGCGCGCCCGGCTGAACGGTGTGACGCGCTTCGGGGTGCCGTCGTCGTCGACCTTCTCCATGCCCGTCTCGGCGTCGCGGACGATGACCTCGATCGGGACGATGTCCTGCATGGTCAGGTCGAACAGTCCGGCCTCGGTGACGAGCGGCGGGGTCTCCGGGCGGAGCGGCTGCGTGAGCGCTGCGGCCGCGACCTCGCCGAGCCCCTCGATGTCGAGCGACCCGCGCGAGGCGATGTGCTCGACCCGACCGCGCACCTGTGCCGGGCAACTCTTCGCGTTCGGGCAGCGCAGGTCGATGTCGCCTTCCTTCGCGGGGGCGAGCTCGGTGCCGCACTCGGGGCAGTTCGTCGGCATCACGAACTCGCGCTCGGAGCCGTCCCGGAGCTCGACCACCGGGCCGAGCACCTCGGGGATGACGTCGCCGGCCTTCCGCAGCACGACGGTGTCGCCGATCAGCACACCCTTCGCCTTGACGACCTGCTGGTTGTGCAGCGTGGCCTGGCGGACGACGGACCCGGCGACCTCGGCCGGGGCCATCACCGCGAACGGGGTGGCACGGCCGGTGCGGCCGACGCTGACCACGATGTCGGTGAGCGTCGTGTGCACTTCTTCCGGCGGGTACTTGTAGGCGATCGCCCACCGCGGCGCCCGTGACGTCGACCCGAGTTCCTCGTGCAGGGCGAGGTCGTCGACCTTCACGACGACGCCGTCGATCTGGTGCTCGACGGCCGAGCGGCGCTCCCCCGTGGTCCGCACGAAGCCGTTGACCTCGTCGATGGTGTCGAACACCCGGTAGTGGCTGCTCGTCGGGAGCCCCCAGGTCTGCAGCAGCTCGTACACCTCGGACTGGCTGCGGACGTCGGTGCCCTGCTCGAGCTCACGCACGGGCCACGCGCCGATGCCGTGCACGAGCATCCGCAGACGTCGCAGCCGGTCGACCATCAGGGCACGCTTCGCCTCGGACTTGCCCTCTTCCTTCTGGCGGAGGGACCCGGCGGCGGCGTTGCGCGGGTTGGCGAACACGCGCTCCCCCGCCTCGCGCTGGTTCGCGTTGAGCTCGTCGAACTCGGCGACCGGGAAGAAGATCTCGCCCCGGACCTCGACCAGGGGCGGGTGGCCGGTGCCCGACAGGCGGTCCGGGATCGTGCCCATCGTGCGGACGTTGCCGGTGACGTCCTCGCCGACCACGCCGTCACCGCGGGTGGCGGCCGAGACGAGCCGACCGTGCTGGTACCGCAGGTTGATCGCCAGGCCGTCGATCTTCAGCTCGGTCAGGAACCGCACCCGCTCGGCACCGGCGTCACGCTGCACCTTGAGTGCCCACTCGGTGAGCTCGTCGGGGCTGAAGACGTTGTCGAGGGAGAGCATGCGCTCGGCGTGCTCGACCGGCGCGAACTGCGTCGTCTGCGCCTGCCCGCCCACGGTCTGCGTCGGGCTGTCGGGCGTCAGGAGCTCCGGGAACCGCCGTTCGATCGCATCGAGGCGGTGCACCAGGGCGTCGTAGTCGGCGTCCGACAGGGGCGAGGCGTTGCCCTCGTAGTAGTCGTGGCGCAGCTCGTTGACGCGGGCGCGCAACCGGTCGACCTCGCGCGCGGCCTGGGCGGCGTCGAGCCCGTCGGGGTCGATGGTCTCGAACGTCGCGTCGGTCTCGCTCATGGCATCAGTTCTACCGTGCCCCACCGACGCCGCGCGCAGCGAGCTTGTGCCCCGGGAGCGGCGGGGTCAGGCGTCGACGGGGACGGCGCTGACCGTGGTGTCGATCGTGCACTGGCCGAGCACCCGCGTGCCGACGTAGACCACGGCGGTCTGCCCGGGAGCGACCCCGTGCAGCGGCTCGTCGACGTCGATCACGAGCACGTCGTCCTGCACCCGGGCGGTCGCGGGCACCGGGTCGGCGTGCGCGCGGATCTGCACGTCGCAGGCGAACGGCGTCGCGGGGTCGGCGGGGGCCGTGCCCGCCCAGGTGAACCGCGAGCCGGACATCGAGGTGACGGCGAGGGCTTCTTTCGGGCCGACGACGACGGTGTTGTCCTTCGGACGGATCTCGAGCACGAACCGGGGCTTGCCGTCGGGTGCCGGGCGGCCGAGCGCCAGGCCGCGGCGCTGTCCGACGGTGTAGCCGGTGGCGCCCTCGTGCGAACCGACGACCGTGCCGTCGCGCTCGACCACGTCCCCGGGGGCGGTGCCGACGCGGTCCGCCAGCCAGCCACGGGTGTCGCCGTCCGGGATGAAGCAGATGTCGTACGAGTCCGGCTTCTGGGCGACCGTCAGCCCGCGCTCGGCGGCCTCGGCCCGGACCTCGTCCTTCGACGGGGTGGCTCCGAGCGGGAACATCGCGTGCTGCAGCTGCTCGGCGGTCAGGACCCCGAGCACGTACGACTGGTCCTTCGCCCACGCGGCCGACCGGTGCAGTTCACGGGAGCCGTCGGGACCGGTGACGATCGAGGCGTAGTGCCCGGTCGCGACGGCGTCGAACCCCAGGGCGAGCGCCTTCTCGAGCAGCGCCGCGAACTTGATCCGCTCGTTGCAGCGCATGCAGGGGTTCGGGGTGCGGCCGGCCTGGTACTCGGCCACGAAGTCGTCGACGACGTCCTCCTTGAACCGGGCCGAGAAGTCCCACACGTAGTAGGGGATCCCGAGGGCCGACGCGGCGCGCTGGGCGTCCATCGAGTCCTCGATGGTGCAGCACCCGCGGCTGCCGGTGCGCAGGGTGCCGGGCATCCGGCTCAGGGCCAGGTGCACGCCCACCACGTCGTGGCCGGCGTCGACCGCCCGGGCTGCGGCCACCGCCGAGTCGACACCACCGCTCATCGCCGCAAGAACACGCATGCCTCCAGGGTAACCCGCCGACGAAGCGGTACCGCTGGCGTACCGTTGGTCGGGCGATGGCCACGACGGGGAACGACTCATTCGACTTCCGGTCCGTCCTGCTGTCCGGGTTCCTGCCCGCCGCGCTGTTCGCGATCGGCGAGGGTGCGATCATCCCGATCATCCCGATCGCGGCCGACTCCCTCGGCGCCAGCCTGGCGTTCGCGGGCTTCGTCGCCTCGCTCATCCTGGTCGGGGAGCTCATCGGCGACGTGCCGTCCGGCATCGTCGTCGCCCGCATCGGTGAGCGGAACGCGATGATCGGCGCCGCGCTCGTCTCGGTGGTCGGGCTCGTCGTCGCCACGACGGCCGCGAACGCCTGGGTCCTGGCGCTCGGGGTGTTCCTGGTCGGCGTCTCCACCGCGGTGTTCGCACTCGCCCGGCACGCCTACATGACCACCGCGATCCCCCTGCGGATCCGGGCACGGGCGCTGTCGAGCCTGGGCGGCGTCTTCCGCTTCGGCTACTTCGTCGGACCGTTCATCGCCGCCGGCGTCATCCACCTGACCGGGACCACCAGCAGCGCCTTCTGGATCCACGTCGTCTGCTGCCTGGCGGCGGCGACCGTGCTCCTGGTGCTGCGCGACCCGGCGACGGGCACACGCGGCCTGCGGTTGCCACCACGGGCCTCCCGGCTGTCGGCCGACCACGCGACGGACGCGAGCCACCAGGCGACCGAACCGCCCGCCGACACCGGCGCGCAGTTCGTCCAGCAGGAGGCGCAGGGCCTCTTCCGCACCATCCGCGCGAACGGGGCGGTCCTGCTGCGGCTCGGCAGCGGAGCAGGCCTGATCGGCGCCATGCGCGCCGGGCGGCAGGTGATCCTGCCGCTCTGGGCGGTGAGCGTCGGCCTCGACGACTCGACCGCGGCGCTCGTGATCGGCATCGCCGGAGCCGTCGACTTCGCGCTCTTCTACACGAGCGGGCAGATCATGGACCGGTGGGGACGGCTCGCGAGCGCGCTGCCCTGCATGCTCGGCCTGAGCATCAGCTACTTCCTGCTCGCCTGGAGCGGCCACCTGGACGCCCGGGTCGGCTGGTTCGTCGCGATCGCGATGGGCATGTCCCTGGCCAACGGGGTCGGTTCCGGCATCCTCATGACGCTCGGCGCGGACCTCGCACCGCGCGACGCCCCGGCACCGTTCCTGGGAGCCTGGCGGTTCACCGGCGACTTCGGGTCGGCGGCGGCACCGCTCCTCATCTCCGGCGTGACCGCCGTCGCGTCCATCGCGGTCGCCAGCGGGGTGATGGGCGTGCTCGGCCTGGTCGGCGCGGGCATCCTGCTCCGGTACGTCCCCCGGTACCTGCCGCGCCCGCTGCGCTGACACACGGCGGCGCCTGCGTACCGCGCACGGTCCGCACCACGGCCTGGAGGCCCGGCGCACGTCCGCCCCGTACCCCGCGCTCGGTAGACTGCCGCTGCTCGCGGGAGTGGTGGAATCGGTAGACACGCAGGATTTAGGTTCCTGTGCCCCAGGCGTGAGGGTTCGAGTCCCTCCTTCCGCACCGAGTCCCTCCTGCCGCACCGTTGCGGTCATCCGCACGCCTCGAGCGGGTCAGCCCTGCGAGGGATGGCCCGGTCACTTCCGGGCGGTACCCTCGTCCCGCGGGAGTCCTCCCCGTGACCCCCGCCTCCACGACCGGAAGAACCATGCACTCCGTCGCACTCGCCCTGATCC
Source organism: Curtobacterium sp. MCPF17_018 (assembly GCF_003234135.1). NCBI lineage: Bacteria > Bacillati > Actinomycetota > Actinomycetes > Micrococcales > Microbacteriaceae > Curtobacterium > Curtobacterium sp. MCPF17_018. The sequence goes on from NZ_QKSJ01000005.1 coordinate 37,081, forward strand.
CGTGGCTCGATCCGCAGTACATCCTCGACCACTTCGGGGCCATCGCCGTGCTCGTGGTCTGCGCGATCGTGTTCGCCGAGACCGGTCTGCTCATCGGCTTCATCTTCCCGGGCGACAGCCTGCTGGTCATCACCGGCCTGTTCGCTTTCGACCGCGGCGGCGAGATCGGCGGCATCCCGGTGTGGGTCGCGGCGCTGATGATCGGCGCCGCCGCGTTCCTCGGCGGTGAGCTCGGCTACTACATCGGCAAGAAGGCCGGGCCACCGATCTTCGAGCGCAAGGACAGCGGGCTCTTCTCGAAGGCGAACGTCGAGCGCACCAACGCGTTCTTCCACCGCTTCGGCCCCCTCGCCGTGATCCTGGCGCGCTTCGTGCCGGTCGTCCGCACCTTCGCCCCGATCGCCGCGGGCGTCGGCCGGATGGACTACAAGAAGTACTCGCTCTACAACGCGATCGGCGCCGTGGTCTGGGGCGTCGGCGTGACGTTCCTCGGGTACTTCATCGGCCACATCCCCTTCGTGGCGCACATCGTCCGCGAGTACATCGACATCATCCTGCTGGCCGCGGTCGTCGTGACCGTCGTGCCGATGGCGCTGACGTACCTGCGCAACGCCCGCAAGGCGAAGCACACGAACGAGGCCGAGGCCACCACGGCCCCGACGATCGACCCGACGCTCTAGCCGCAGCACCGGCTGTACCGGCGCTCCCGCGCTCCAGCGCACGACCGAAGTCGCCCCGAACCACGTGATCACGTGGTCCGGGGCGACTCCGGTTGTGCGGAACGGAAAGAGCGCTGGCGCTCAGACGCCGAAGTGCTCCCGAACTATCGGCGCGATCCCCCGGAACGCCTTGCTGCGGTGCGACAGGGCGTTCTTCTCGTCGCGGGTGAGTTCCGCCGACGAGCGGTCGGCGTCGTCCGGTCGGAACACCGGGTCGTAGCCGTGCCCGCCGTCGCCGACGGGCTCGGTCAGCACCTCGCCGTTCCAGACCGCCTCGACCACGTGCTCCTGACCGTCGGGCGTCACGAAGGCTGCTGCGCACACGAACGCGGCGGTCCGCTCGACGACACCCTGCAGGTTCGTGAGCAGCAGCGCGATGTTGTCGGCGTCCGAGCGGGTGCCGGCGTACCGGGCCGAGTGGATGCCCGGTGCGCCCCCGAGGGCGTCGACCGCGATCCCGGAGTCGTCGGCGAGCGCCGGCAGCCCCGTGTGCGCGACGGCGGCACGCGCCTTGATCAGGGCGTTCGCCGCGTAGCTGTCGCCGTCCTCGACAGGCTCGGGGCCGTCGTACCCGACGAGTTCGACACCCTCGCCCAGCGCCGACCCGAGGATCTCGCGCAGTTCGACGACCTTGCCCTGGTTGTGGGTGGCCAGCACCACCTCGCGGGACGTCACGCCAGACCCAGGACCGAACGCTGGATCGCTGCGAGCGACTGGTTGCCGGCCAGGCCGAGGTCGAGCAGGACGTTCAGCTCGTCACGGTCGAACGGCGCGTGCTCGGCGGTGCCCTGCACCTCGATGAACTTGCCCGACCCCGTCGTGACGATGTTCATGTCGGTGTCCGCGGCGGAGTCCTCGGTGTAGGCCAGGTCGAGCATCGGCTCCCCCTTGACGATGCCGACCGAGATCGCCTGCACGCTGTCGGTGAGCGGCGTGGCCTTCTTCGCGATGAAGCCCTTGGCGCGGCCCCACTCGATCGCGTCGGCCATCGCCACGTACGCACCCGTGATCGACGCCGTGCGGGTGCCGCCGTCGGCCTGCAGCACGTCGCAGTCGATGACGAGGGTGTTCTCGCCCAGGGCCTTCGTGTCGACGACCGCGCGGAGCGAACGCCCGATCAGGCGGGAGATCTCGTGCGTGCGACCGCCGACCTTGCCCTTGATGGACTCGCGCTGCATGCGCTCGTTGGTCGACCGCGGCAGCATCGAGTACTCGGCGGTGACCCACCCGGTGCCCTTGCCGGCGAGCCAGCGGGGCACGCCGTTGGTGAACGACGCGGTGCAGAGCACCTTGGTGTTGCCGAAGGAGATGAGCGCGCTGCCCTCGGCCTGCGTGCTCCACCCCCGCTCGATGGTGACGGGACGGTGGTCGGTGGCGGTGCGGCCGTCGACGCGGAGGTTGTCGGTCATGGGGTCCTTTCGGTGCGGGGCAGCGTGATGGCCCCCGTCTGGAGGTGGCCGACGCTCGAGACCTCGGGGCCGAGGAAGCGCCGGGCGAGCCGGATGAAGCCGTTCTTGTCGTCGCCCGTCGCCTCGAACGAGTACGTCGGGGCGGTGGTCGCGGTGCGCTCGAGCCCGTGCTCCACGAGCCGGCGGTAGACGTCGTTCGCGGTCTCCTCGGCGCTGGAGACGAGCGTGACCTCCGGACCCATGACGAACTGGATCGCGGCGGACATGAGCGGGTAGTGGGTGCAGCCGAGCACGAGGGTGTCGACGTCGGCGGCACGGATCGGGTCGAGGTACCCGGCCGCGATCTCGCGCAGCGACGGCGACGAGGTGTCCCCCGCCTCGACGAACTCGACGAACCGGGGGCACGCGGCGGTGGTCAGCGTGACGTCGGCGGCGACCGCGAAGGCGTCCTCGTAGGCGCGCGACGCGATGGTGCCGACGGTGCCGATGACCCCGATGCGGCCCGTGCGGGTCTGCTTGACGGCGGCGCGGGCCGCGGGCTGGATGACCTCGACCACGGGGATGCCGTACGCCTGCTCGTACCGTTCGCGGGCGTCGCGGAGCACGGCGGACGAGGCGGTGTTGCACCCGATCACCAGGGCCTTCACGCCCTGCTCGACCAGGTCGTCCATGACCTCGAGCGCGTAGCGGCGGACGTCGGCGATGGGCTTCGGGCCGTAGGGCGAGTGCACGGTGTCGCCGACGTACCGGATGCTCTCGCGCGGGAGCTGGTCGATGATGGCGCGGGCCACGGTGAGGCCGCCGACCCCGCTGTCGAAGACTCCGATCGGTGCATCCGTCACGGCACCAGCGTACCGACGCTCGCCGACGAGCCCGGACGCGACCACGCGCGCCACGCTTGCCGGGCGCCCGAGGTGATCCGGGCCTCCCGAGGGTCACGTCACTAGTGTCGGAGACGTGACCAGCGCGCTCCTCACCGACCAGTACGAGCTCACCATGGTGGACGCCGCCCTGAAGGACGGCACCGCCGACCGCCGATGCGTCTTCGAGGTGTTCGCTCGGCGGCTGCCGGACGGCCGCCGCTACGGTGTCGCGGCCGGACTCGGACGCTTCCTCACCGCCCTCGGCGACTTCCGCTTCGGCGACGAGGAGATCGGGTTCCTGCGCGACCGCGGCGTCATCGACGCCGGCACCGCCTCGTGGCTCGCCGACTACCGGTTCAGCGGCGACGTCCGCGCCTACCGGGAGGGCGAGGTCTACTTCCCGAACTCGCCCATCCTGCAGATCGAGGGCACCTTCGCCGAGGCCGTCGTGCTCGAGACCCTCGCCCTGAGCATCTTCAACGCGGACTCCGCGATCGCCTCGGCCGCCGCCCGCATGGTGTCCGCCGCCGACGGCCGCCCGCTCGCCGAGATGGGCTCCCGCCGCACCGGTGAGTGGAACGCGGTCGCCGCTGCCCGTGCCGCGTACATCGCCGGCTTCGGTGCGACGAGCAACCTCGAGGCCGGCCGCACCTGGGGCATCCCCACGATGGGCACCGCCGCGCACGCCTTCACGCTGCTGCACGACTCCGAGGAGCAGGCGTTCCGGTCGCAGCTCGACGCGCTCGGCAGCGGCACGACCCTGCTCGTCGACACCTACGACATCGAGGCCGCGGTCGAGACGGCCGTCCGGCTCACCGACGGCAAGCTCGGCGGCGTCCGGATCGACAGCGGCGACCTGCCGTCCGTCGTCGCCGCGGTGCGCGCCCAGCTCGACCGCCTCGGCGCGACGGGCACGAAGATCACGGTGACGAACGACCTCGACGAGTACACGATCGCCGCGCTCCGAGCTGCCCCGGTCGACTCGTACGGCGTCGGCACCTCGGTCGTCTCCGGCTCGGGGCACCCCGCCGCCGGCATGGTGTTCAAGCTCGTCGCGCACCGGGACGCGGACGGCGGCGAATGGGTCCCCGTCGCCAAGAAGTCGGCCGACAAGGCGTCGATCGGCGGCCGGAAGGAGGCGGGCCGACGACTCCGCAACGGCGTCGCGACCGCCGAGATCGTGCTCACGGGTGCGCAGGTCGGCCCGGACGAGCGGCCGCTGCTGGTCCCCGTCGTCACCGGCGGCGAGGTCGACCCGGCGTTCCTCGGCACGCAGGGCGTCGAGGCCGCACGCGCGCACCACAAGCGCGCGAAAGCGGAGCTGCCAGCCGACGCGTCGCGCATCGGCCGCGGCGACCCCGCCATCCCCACCCTGGTGGTCTAGGGCACTCGCGCACGTGCGTCGCGTCGCGTCGCCGCTTCGTGAGCAGAGATGGTCGAGTGTCCGAGGGTGACCCGACCTCTTCTGCTCACGATGTCCGGCCAGCTGACGCAGACGACGGACAGGAGGCCCGTGGCGGCGTCGCCACGGGCCTCCTGTCCGTCTACTGGTCGCGTCTACTCGGCCTTCATCTTCTCGTAGATGGCCTTGCAGTCCGGGCAGACCGGGAACTTCTCAGGGTCGCGACCCGGGATCCACTTCTTGCCGCACAGGGCCTTGACCGGCTTGCCGGACAGGGCCGACTGCAGGATCTTGTCCTTCTTCACGTAGTGCGAGAACCGCTCGTGGTCACCGGGTTCGATCGCTTCGTCTTCGAGGAGCTTCTCGAGCTCCCGGTCCATCACGTCGAGGCCGCCGCCTGGTTCCGTCATGCTCATGGGTCCAGGGTACGACGGTCCGCCCTCGGGTGCGCCGCTCGTTCGTTGCGCTGTGCCGTCAGTTGCGCTTCGCCGCTCGCTGCGGTGCGGTGCGCCCCTAGTTGCGCTGGGCCGCGGCGAGCAGGTCGGGGCCACGGCGGTCGAACAGGCGTCCGCCCGCGGACACACCGATGACGAGCACGACGGCACCGATCCCGACGCCCACCAGGAGCGTCAGCACCGACCAGGGCTCCGGTCCCTGCACGGCGGCGAGCACCGCGAGGCAGACAGCGGGGACCGTGCAGAGCACGATGCCGATCACCATGGTCGCCTGCGAGACCGTGGCGGTGACGCCGGCAGCCTGCGGCTGCTGGAAGGGGTGGTCGCCCGGGCGCACCGTCGGGTAGGGCATGAGCACGGACACGACGCTCGACAACCCGAGCCCGGACAGCAACGCACTCGCACTGACGCCGATGAGCAGCGGGAAGGCAGCCCGGTCACCGAACAGCCACGCGGACAGCGCGGCCCCGGCGACGATCGCGGGCGCCCCCACGACCAGCACGGGCACGACCCGACCGAGCCGGTCGCTCCACCCGGGTGCACCGGAGGCGACGTGCAGCCACACGGCGGTGTTGTCGTACGAGACGTCGTTGTGCGGCAGGAACCCGGCGATCAGGGCCATCAGCGGCAGCGGCACGAGGGCGGTCCACTGCCACGGCACCCCGGCGACACCGAGCGGGATGACGACGATCGGCACGAGCAGGATGATCAGGTACGACGTGCGGTACCGCGGGTCGCGGACCCAGTAGGTGAGTGCCCGGGCGGCGACGGCCGACACCGGGGCCGAACCGAACCGGTCGAACCAGCCCAGGCCCTGGTAGCGGCGGGTGCGGGCGCGGTCGTCGACGGTCTCGAGCGCACGGCTGACGAGTGCCCACCACGCCCAGGCGAGGAGCGCGACGACGGCGACCGCGACGAGGAGCTTCACGACACCGGTGCCGACGTGGCCGCTCGCGACCTCGGCGGGCACGGCCCACGCGGCACCCCACGGGGTCCAGCCGGCGACGTCCGCGACGCGCTGCATCTCGGCGCCCTGCGGGTCGAGCCAGTCGACCCGCAGCAGCAGCGCCACCGTCGGGATCGAGAGCGCGATGATGACGAGGGCCACCAGCCACCCGGCGTCGCGGGAGCGGTCCGGCCCGATCAGCCGGGAGCCGACGGTGCAGCAGACGCGGATCAGGAGCGCGCAGGTCACGACGCCGAGCACCCCGCCGAGCACGGCGAGCAGGCCGAGACCGGGATTGCGCGCCCAGGCGACGACCTGGCCGACGGCGACGATGACGACGCCGATCACCGGGATGCCGACGAGTCCGGCGACGACGAGCCCGATCGCCAGGCGACGGCGCTCGATGCCGAACACCGCGAAGCGCCGCGGGTCGAGCTGGTCGCTCCGGCCGACGACGAGCGGCACGACCGTGAACCCGAAGGTGATCAGGGTGCCGACGGGCACGATGACCGCGCGTGCGACGTCCGGGTCGGCGTCACCGAGGGCGATGGTCTGCGACGCGACGAACACGGCGGCGAGGAGTCCGACGAGGCTGGCGAGCACGACGGCGACGGACCGGCGGGCGGTGCCGCGGACCTCGCCCGCGAGCAGGTCCGCCCTCAGCCGGAGAAGCTGTGCAACCATTCCATGCTCTCCGCGACGACACGACCGCCGGCGAGTTCGACGAACTTGTCCTCGAGGCTCTTGCGCCCGCGGACCTGGGCCATCGTGCCGGACGCCAGGACCCTGCCGCCGACGATGATGGCGACCGAGTCGCAGGTGCGCTGCACGAGCTCCATCGAGTGGCTCGACAGCACGACCGTGCCGCCGCCCCGGGTGTACCGGCGCAGGATGTCCGTGATCGTCGCCGCGCTCACCGGGTCGACCGACTCGAACGGCTCGTCGAGCACGAGCACGCGCGGCGAGTGGATCAGGGTCGCGGCCAGGGCGATCTTCTTCGCCATGCCGACGGAGTAGTCGGCGACCTGGCGGCCGAGCGCCTCGCCCAGCCCGAAGGCCTCGGCGAGGTCGGCGCTGCGCTTCCGTGCGGTGGCACCGTCGAGGCCGCGGAGCGTGGCCGAGTAGTAGAGGAGCTGCGTACCGGTCAGCCGGTCGAACAGACGGAGCCGGTCCGGCAGGACGCCGAGACTGCGCTTCGCCGCCGTCGGGTCGGCCCAGACGTCGTGGTCGAGCACGGTCACCGAGCCGGCGTCGGGTCGCAGCAGTCCGGTGACCATCGACAGGGTCGTCGTCTTGCCGGCGCCGTTCGGGCCCACCACGCCGAAGATCGAGCCCTGCCGGATCTCGAGGTCGACCTCGTCGACGGCCAGGGTCTGCCCGTACCGCTTGACCAGGCCACTCGCTGCGAGCACGACGGGCTGGAGCGTCTGCGGCTGCTTCGGTGCGGCGGAGCGGGGCGCGCGCTTCTTGGTCGCGGGCGGGGCGGCGGCGGTCGCCCGGCCGGCGTCGTCCGTCGCGTCGTCCGCGTCGGTCGGGACGGGAGGCTCGGCGCCGGTCCGCGGGGCGGCCTTCGTCGGGCGCTTGGTGCGTCCCTTGCCGTTGCGCGCCTTCGCGGGGCGCGGCGCTGCGGCCGTCGTCGCGTCGTCGGTGCGCTCGTCCGTCGTCGCGTCGGAGCGGGCATCGGTCGTCGCGTCCGTGCGGGTGTCCGTCGCGTCCGTGCGGGTCTCCGTCGTGGCGTCGGTCATGGCGTCATCAGTGGCGGCGTCGTCCGCATCGGTGTCCCCCGTGTCGTCGTCGGCTGCGTCGTCCTCAGCAGCCGCGGCGGTGTCCGCGTCGTCGGCGTCCCCCGCCTCGGTCATCCAGGCAGCGTCGGCCGTGGCGTACACGTCCTCGTTCTCTGCTCGCGCTGGCATCGACCCACCGTACCAACGCTCTCCGACCATCGGGAACCGTCGCGGCCAGGGTCACGAATTGAGTACGAAGCGCGCAGACCCGTACCCCGCGAGGGGGTGTTTCCGTATCATTCACCAGGGCACGAAGGAGTGTTCACCACTTGGAAACCTGCTCCAGCAGGCGATCCCGGCGGCCTCTTCGCAGCGACGACCCCGTCGACACGAACGGTTCTCGGGCAACTCGGACGTTGGAAGCGCAGACTCGACGAGGCCCGCCCGTACCCCAGGGTGCGCGGGCGGACACCAGAAGGGACCAGCATGACCACGCAGATCGTGATCCTCGCAGCGGGGATGGGCAGCCGTCTCGGCCGCAGCCTGCCGAAGCCGCTCACGGAGCTCAGTGACGGCCGCACCATCATGCAGCAGCAGTTCGACAACATCCGCGCCGCGTTCGGTTCGAGCGCCCGTGTGACGATCGTCGTCGGCTACAAGTCGGAGCACATCGTCGAGGCGTTCCCCGACGCGAACTTCGTCTACAACGAGTCGTACGACTCCACCAACACCTCGAAGAGCCTGCTGCGCGCCCTCAAGGCCACCGGCAAGAGCGGTGTGCTCTGGATGAACGGCGACGTGGTCTTCGACCCGATGGCGCTCGTCCGTGCTGCCGACATGATCGACGAGGGCCGTTCCTTCGTCAGCGTCAACACCGACAAGGTCTCCGACGAAGAGGTCAAGTACACCGTCGACGCCGAGGGCTTCATCCACAAGCTCTCCAAGCAGGTCGTCGGGGGTCTCGGCGAAGCCGTCGGGATCAACTACGTCTCCGCCGCCGACAAGCAGGCCCTCATCCGGCAGCTCGGTCGCGTCGACGACCAGGAGTACTTCGAGGGCGGCATCGAGGCTGCCATCGCCGAGGACGGACTACGCTGGACGCCGATCGACATCTCCGACCTGTACGCGGTCGAGATCGACTTCGCCGAGGACCTCGAGCGCGCGAACAACCTGTTCGCCTGAACCACCGTCAGGATCCCTCGGCGGTTCCGCCCGAAGGGAAACCGTGACCACAGCGAGTGCGCCGACCGCGCCCGTGGCCCCCGCACCCGCGAAGGCCCGGAGCGCCGGTCGGCGCTATCGTCAGGCCCTCTGGCTGCTGACCGTCCGCGACCTCCGCGTCCGCTACTCGACGTCGGCGCTCGGCTACCTGTGGTCGATCCTCGACCCGCTCGTGATGTCGGGGATCTACTGGTTCGTCTTCACGCAGGTCTTCCACCGCGGCTCGGTCGGTGAAGATCCGTACATCGTGTTCCTGCTGTCCGCGCTGCTGCCGTGGATGTGGTTCACCGGTGGCGTCTCGGACTCCACCCGGGCGTTCATCAAGGAATCGAAGCTCATCCGCTCGACCACCATCCCCCGCACGATCTGGGTGGCACGGATCGACGCGTCGAAGGGCATCGAGTTCCTGCTGAGCCTGCCGGTCCTGGCCGCCTTCGCCATCGCGACGGGTGCGCACCTGCACTGGCAGGTCGTGTTCTTCCCGCTGGCGATCGTGCTGCAGTGCGCGCTGGTCTACGGCCTGGGGCTCATCGTCGCCCCGCTCGTGGTCTTCTTCCGTGACCTCGAGCGCGCCACCAAGCTCGTGCTTCGGTTCCTGTTCTACGCGTCCCCGATCATCTACGGCACGCACGCGCTGCCGCCCGCCCTGCGGGACATCGCCGCGATCAACCCGCTCACCGGCATCTTCGGCATGTACCGTGCGGCGTTCTTCCCCGGCCAGCTCGATTGGCTCGAGGTCGGCGCCTCGGTGGTCGTGACCGGCATCGTCCTGGTGGTCGGCTTCGCGGTGTTCCGCCGCAGCGAGCACCGTGTGCTGAAGGAGCTGTGATGACCGCGACCGACCAGACCCGACGCACCGAGACCGTCTCCCCGGTCATCTCGGTGCGCGACGCCGGCATCTGCTTCAAGCGCAACCGTCGCGCGAGCCGGAACTTCAAGGACCTGTTCGCCGGACGCGGGCGTCGCAAGCGTGCCGATGAGTTCTGGGCGCTCCGCAACGTGTCGTTCGACGTCCGCCCGGGCGAGGCGATCGGCGTCGTGGGGCGGAACGGACAGGGCAAGTCGTCCCTGCTGAAGCTCGTGGCCCAGGTCATGCTGCCCGACGAGGGCCGTGTCGACGTGGGTGCCGGCGTCGCCCCGCTCATCGAGATCACGGGTGGTTTCGTCGGTGACCTCACCGTGCGCGACAACGTGTACCTGACGGCGGGCCTGCACGGCATGTCGCGGGCCGAGATCCGCGATGCCTTCGACGAGATCATCGACTTCGCCGAGATCGCCGACTTCGTGGACACCCCCTACAAGCACCTGTCGAGCGGCATGAAGGTCCGCATCGCGTTCGCCGTGATCTCGCGGCTCGACGAGCCGGTCATCCTGGTCGACGAGGTGCTGGCGGTGGGCGACAAGGCCTTCCGCGAGAAGTGCTACAAGCGGATCGAGCAGCTCCTGGCCGGCGGCCGGACGCTGTTCTTCGTCTCCCACAGCGACAAGGACCTCCGCCGCTTCTGCGACCGGGGGCTCTACCTCGACAAGGGTCGTCTGCAGCTCGACGGCACCATCGAGGCCGCGCTGGCCCGGTACGCGGCCGACTACGGCTCCTGACCGGCCGAGGTACTCCCCCTGCACCAACACGGGTGTCACTGGCTCCCTCCACAGCCCCGGCCCTCGTGGGCGCCCCCGGGGTCCCGCCGTCGGACCCTCCCCCTAGCGTTCCCCCCATGCACCACCCACCAACCGCGTACGCCGTCCCGTTCGCCGTCGACCGATCGCACGCACCGCGTCGGTACGACCTCGTCAACACCGGCCCCGAGCCGGTCGACGGGCTCTCCCTCACCCACCTGGGCAACGGCTACTGCCCTCCGCTCGCGGTGCGCCGCCTCGACCCGGGTCGATCGTTGTCCCTGGCGGTCTTCGGCGCCGACCCCGAGGACACGGGGGTCGTCATCGTCCGGTGGCGTCGACCCGACCGGTCCGAGTACCTCTGGCGGATGTCACTCGTCGGGCCGGGGATGCAGCCGTGACGCCGCACCGGCCTCCGGCACGGAGCACCCGGGGTGACGATCGACCGTCAGCGCCCGTCGCGTTCGGCGGCGACGGTCCGCCACCGCTCCAGCAGCCACTCCACGGCCGCGTGGAACCGCTCCGTGGCGGCGCCCGGCGTCGTGTCGCCGAAGTACCGGGCGACCCAGTGCTGCAGGCGCGCGAGCTCCTCGGCGTCGCTCGCGGCCGCGTCGACACGGGCGAGCACCGACGGGGCGTCGGCGGCGGTCAGCCAGTTCGCGGCGCTCAGGTAGCCCCGCTCGTCGACGTCGGCCTCGGGCGACACCGGCCGCGTGACGATGAGCGGCTTGCCCACCGCCAGTCGGTCGTAGATCATCGCGCTGATGTCGGTGATCGCCACGTCCGCGTCCGCCAGCTGCCAGCCGAGGTCACCGCCGTCGTCGTACAGGTGGTGCGCGGCCGGGTCGGCGGCGTTGGCCGTGCTGATCGCCGCGACGATCCGCTCGTGCGCCGCGCGGTAGGCGGGGTCGAGCACACCGCTGCGCGGGTGAGGGCGGTACACCAGACGGTGGCGGGGCGATGCGAGCACCTGCTCGGCGATGACCGTGCCGTGCGACGCGATCGACCCGTACGCCGCGGCACCGCGGTCGCCCTCCCACGTCGGGGCGTAGAGCACGACGGTCCGGTCGTCGTCGGGGTACGGGGCCGCTCCGGCGAAGTGGTCGGCCTGCGGGCGTCCGATCGCGATGGTCCGGACGTCCAGGTCGTAGTCCCACAGCGCCTCGGCCAGACGGTCACGTGCGGCGTCCCCCGCGATCAGGGCGTAGTCGTACGCCTTGAACTGGTTCGTCGTCATGTACATCTTGTCGCTCTCGCCGTGGTTGACGAAGACGTGCCACATCCGCCCGTACCGCATCATCTGGAAGTTGCGGGCGTTCTGGTTGACGTACAGCACCACCTTCGGCGCCTGTGTGTCGACGAAGTGTTCGAGGTCGACCACCTGCCGGGCGTAGACCGCGGGCACGGGCGACTCGTCGAGCAGGGTCAGCATGGTGCCCGGGCTCCGCGAGATGATCGCCACCGGGTGCGTCTTCGCGAGTTCGGCCAGCGGCGCGTACCACTGGCGCACCTGGTACATGTTGACCGGACCGTCGGCGAAGTACACGGCGATCTCGACCGAACCGGGCGGCGGCTTCGGCGCGGACGGCAGTCGCTGTGCGAGCTGCCGTCGGCTCCGGCGGGACGTCAGGAGTCGGTCGACGAGCCGCAGCGCGGTTCGCAGGTCGCTGATGATCGACATGGTCCTTCTCCGGGTCTGCTCTGGTGGGACGAGGCGTGCGGGTCAGACGACCGGCGGCCGCCCTGCGATGGTCATCCGTGCGACTGTGAGCCAGCCCATCGGGCGGACCGGACCGCAGTCGGTCGTCCATCCTTCACGGATCCCACCGAACCAGGTGGCCAGTCGGCGGGGGTGACGCCACCAACGCGCGATCTGGATCGCGGCCCACGACCCCACGTACACCGGGCGCAGCACCGGGGGCAGGTTGCGCCGAGCCAGCCACACCCGGTTCCGGGCGTTCAACCGGTAGTACTCGGTGTGCCGCGCCGGGTCGATCGCGGGGTGGTGCGCGACGAGGTCGCCGGCGTACCAGGTCCGACGGCCGGCGTCCCACACGCGCCAGGCGAGCTCGATGCCCTCGTGGGCGTAGAAGTACTCGGCCCCCCAGCCGCCGACGGCCCGGTAGACGTCCATCGGCAGCACGACGGCGCCTTCCCAGACCGAGAAGACCGGCGACGAGTGGTCCGGCTCGCCCTTCCGGATCCGCGGCACCCATCGGCGGGGGTTCGCGGCACCCGTGGGGTCGATGACCCGGGGCTGCACGAGGCCGAGTGACGGATCGTGCTCGAACATCGCGATCGCGTCGCGCAGGAACGTCGGCGACGGCACCGACGCATCATCGTCGAGGAAGAACACGTAGTCGCCGTCGACGACCTCGGCCCCGGCGTTCCGACCGGCCGGGATCCCGATGTTCTCGGGCAGGGCCAGGGCTCGCACGCCGTCCGGCAGGCCCGTGGGTTCCCAGCCGTTGCCGACGCAGGCGACGTCGAGCTCGACGTCCTGCTGGGCGAGCACGCTGTCCAGACCGCGGCGCAGGTCGTCCGGCCGGGTGCCCTGCGACAGGCTCACCACGGCGACGCGTGGTCGTCCGTGGTGCACCACCGCGTGACGGCGCAGGGTTCCGGGCACGGTCGTGTCGTCGGTCACGCCTTGACTCGCTTCGAGGCGATGATCGCCAGGAAGTGCCCGATCGTCGCGAGCACGGCGAGCGGCAACAGCGCACCGACCAGGATCCGGCTGGCGAGCGGGTCGCCGATCACCAGGGCGAGCAGGGCGAAGACGAACGCGAGCATGCTCAGCTCGACCGAGTGGTACAGGCGGTGGAACGGCAGGAACCGTGCCACGCGGCGGAGCGAAGCGAGCTTCCGACCGGACGGGGCGGTGGAGGCATCCCGCCGGTCGACCAGCTTGTCGAGCCCGGCGTTCGCGCGGGCCACGTGCACCATGTCGTTCAGGGCCTTGTTCAGCACGATGACCAGGCCGAGCGCGCACCCGATCGTGGTCCACATCCAGTCGGCGCCGTGGATCGGCCAGGTGGCTGCGCGGATGCCGAGCGCGACCGGGATCAGCCCCTCGGTCGTGTAGTGCCCCACCTTGTCCAGGAACACCCCGGCGGGCGACTTGGTGCCGCGCCACCGGGCGACCTCGCCGTCGGAGCAGTCGACGAGCATCTGCAGCTGGCCGAGGACCAGCGCCAGCGCGGCGCCCCAGATGCCGGGGATGAGCAGGGCGGCGGCGACGCTCCAGCCGACCAGGATCATCAGGCCGGTGACCTGGTTCGCGCTGACGCGGGTCTTCAGGAGCACCCAGGTCAGGTACGGCGAGACGTCGCGCAGGTACAGCGAGGCCGTCCAGTGCTCGGCGTTGGCGCGCGCACGGACCTCGTCCGGCTGGGCGACGGCCCGGAGTTCGGCGATCGAGGTCGGCCGTGCGGATCCGCGGCCGGTCGTGGGGTGGTCGGTCATTCGGTCACCGTCCCGTGTGGGTGGTCAGCTCGGACGTGCGGGTCAGGAACCCGATGATGAACCCGAGCCCCCAGCCCACGTGGATGCAGGGCAGCACGACGAGCAGCCAGAGGAGCGTCGGCAGCCCGGAGCGGCGCGCCACCGCGATCGACCCCAGGACGACGAAGAGCAGGTAGACGACGGGCACCACGAACCCGAGCAGCGCCCAGGCGAGCGGGGTGCCGAGCGCGGCGCCGACGATGCCGACGAGTCCGGCGACGATGCCCAGCGCCATCGCCGCGACCATCGCTGGCGGCACGAAGTAGCGCAGGCCGTTGTTCGCCGGGAACCGACGCGCGAGCTCACCGCGCCAGAGCCCGGTGGCGACGAACTGCCGCACCAGGCGCTTCAGGCTCGGTCGCGGGCGGTAGGTGACGACGAGTTCCGGCGTGAACCAGACGGTCCCACCGGTCTGGCGAAGCCGCCGGTTGAGTTCCCAGTCCTGGCCGCGCTTGATGCCCTCGTCGAAGAGTCCGACGTCGAACAGCCGCTCGCGTCGGAACACGCCGAGGTAGGCGGTCTCGGCCGGGCCGGCGGTGCCGCCCACGTGGTGCGGCGTGCCGCCGAGGCCGACACGGCTGCCGTAGGCCAGGGCGACGGCACGCTCGAAGGGGGTCCGGCCCTCGGCGCGCATGATGCCGCCGACGTTGTCCGCTCCGGATTCCAGGAGCGTGCGCACCGCGATGCGCGTGTAGTCGGTGGGCAGGACCGAGTGCGCGTCGACGCGGATGACGACGGGGTGCACGGACGCACGGATCGCGACGTTCAGCCCGGCGGGCGTCGAGCCGACGGGGTTGTCGATCGCGCGGATCCGGGGGTCGGCAGCGCTCATCTCGGCGACGAGTTCGTTCGTGCCGTCGATCGACGGCCCGAGCGCGAGGATGACCTCGAACGGGCCCGTGTAGTCCTGGTCGAGCAGACTGCCGACGGCGGCCCGGACCTCGGTGACCTCGTTCAGCACGGGCATCACGTACGAGACGCCCGGCAGGGGCTGTCCGTCTGACTGCATGCGTACCTCGGGGTGCTGGCTGGCGGCACGGGACGCACCGGGGCGGTGCCGCCCCGCAGAGCGACCATGAGCCTATCAAGAGGCCGAACCGCCCACCTGCGACGGCGCGGGACGCGCCCCCGGGACGGACTGGAGGCCCGGCGCACGTCGTGCCCCGGGCCTCCTGTCCGTCCTGTGGTGGCGTCAGCCCTTGCTGTCGTACGTTCCGAGCTTCACGTCGGCCTGACGGGTCTGGCCGTCGCGCAGGTAGCTGATCGTCGTGGACGCGCCGCCTGCGAAGTAGCGCACCTGCGCGGTGAGGTCGGTGGCGTCGGAGACCGTCGCCGAACCGATCTTCGTGACGACGTCGCCCTTCTGCAGACCGGCCTTCGCCGCGGCTCCACCGGACGAGACCGACTTGATGAGCGCGCCCATCTGGGTGGCGTTGGCGTCCTCGGAGGCATCGCCGACGGTCGCGCCGAGCAGCCCGTGCGTGGCCGACCCCTTCTCCTTGATCTCGTTCGCGACCCGCTTCACCAGGTTCGACGGGATCGAGAAGCCGACGCCGATGCTGCCGGCGGCCGACTCGGACGACGAGGAGCTGCCGGCGGACGCGATGGCCACGTTGATGCCGATGAGCTTGCCGTCGGAGTCGAGCAGCGCACCGCCGGAGTTGCCGGGGTTGATCGATGCGTCGGTCTGGATGACCGGGAGCGACACGGTGGTGTTCGCGGACGAGCTGCTGCCGTTGTCCCCGTTGCCCCAGAAGTCGAAGGGACCCGAGCCGCCGTTGCCGCCCTCGTTCGAGTCACCACCCTCGCTGGGGGCGCTCGAGGTGACCTGGATGCTGCGGTTCAGGGTCGAGACGATGCCGTCGGTGACGGTGTTCGACAGGCCCAGGGGTGCACCGATCGCGACCGCGGTGTCCCCGACGTTGAGCTTGGACGAGTCCGCGAACTCCATCGGCTTGAGGTCGGTCGCATCGATCTTGATGACCGCGAGGTCGACCGTCGGGTCGGTGCCGATGAGCTTGCCCGCGTAGATCTTGCCGTTCGAGGTCGTCACCGTGATCCGGCCGTTCGAGCTGTCGCCGTCCAGCGTGACCACGTGGGTGTTCGTGACGATGTAGCCGTCCTTGCTCATCACGACACCGGAACCGGTGCCGGCCTCGTTGCTCGCCGACACGTTGATGGTGACGACGGACGGGGTCGCCTGTGCAGCGACGGCGGTGACGACGGTGGCGGAGTCGTAGTCGTTGACGGTCAGGTTGCCGCCCTGCGACGAACCGGAGGACACCACGCTGCCACCGTCGTTGCCGGAGGAGACGGCCCACCCGGCACCGCCGCCCACCAGACCACCGGCGATGACGGCCGCGATGATCGGCAGGAGCAGTCTGCTGCGACCCGAGCGCTCCCTGGTCGCCGTGGCACCCGAGGCGTCGTCGCTGAAGTAGTGCCCGTTGCGCTGGTTCGCGCCGTCGACGTCACCGAAGGCGCTCGTGGCGGACTGCGGGGCCTGCGCGGATGCGTTCGCGTACTCGGAGGACGAGCTCGGAGCGGACGAGGACGTCGGCTGGGCGTACTCGCCGTAGCGGGGGCGTTCGGCGCCCGGCTGGCCGTACTGGGACTGCTGACCGTACTGGTTCTGGGGCTGCTGGCCGTACGGGTTCTGGGCCTGCGGCGCCTGCTGGCCGTACTGCGACTGCTGGCCGTACGGGTTCTGGCTCGGCTGGGACTGCTGGCCGTACTGCGACTGCTGGCCGTACGGGTTCTGGCTCTGCTGGGACTGCTGGCCGTACGGGTTCTGCGCCTGCGGCGCCTGCTGGCCGTACGGCGACGTCTGCTGGCCGTAGCCGCCCTGCTGCACGCCCGAGGACTCGGCGGAGACGGCGGGGTACGGCGCGGTGTAGCGGTCGGTCGGGTGGTCCGTAGACGACGGGATCACATCCGTGTGGTCCGGGGTCGTCTCGTCGTTCTGGTTCGGGCGAGGGGTCTCGTCCGGCTGGTCGGAGTCGTTCGGCATCGACGTGTTCCCTCTCGTGGCCGCTGCTGCGGCGTCCTCACTGGCGGCAGGCGGAGCCGCATCGTCCGGACGGCGGTCGTCGCCCTGCCCGTCGGGCGTGGTGTCGGTCATGCTGGACGTGCTCCTTTCAAGCTCGTGCAGTCTGTCGCAAGCACCTGAGCGGTCCTTCTGGCGAGGCTGCGAGCCACCCCTGGCGATCTTATGCGTGCGCTGTACACGGCGACCCGGTCCGCCGCGGGACGGACAGCTAGGTTGGGGTCCGTTCAGCGCGACACCTCGTCGCCCGCACGGGAGGGAACCACATGCGCCAGGCAGGACCGTGGCTGCGAGCCGCCGACGGAGCGATGCTGCTCGGAGCCGACGGGGTCCCCGCACCGACGGTGTTCGCCGAGATGAGCGCCCTCGCCGCCAGCACCGGCGCGGTCAACCTGGGGCAGGGGTTCCCCGACGAGGACGGGCCGGCCGAGGTGCTCGAGGCCGCGGTCCAGGCGATCCGCGACGGCGTGAACCAGTACCCGCCGGGCCGCGGCACCCCCGACCTGCGGGCGGCGATCGCCGAGCACCAGCAACGGTGGTACGGGCTCGACGTCGACCCCGACCGCGAGGTCCTCGTCACCGCCGGCGCCACCGAGGGGTTGGCCGCGACGATCCTCGCGCTGGTCGAACCCGGCGACGAGGTGATCACCTTCGAGCCGTTCTACGACGCCTACGGGGCGCTCATCCGGCTGGCCGGCGGCGTGCACGTCACGGTCCCGCTCACCGCGCCCGACTTCCTGCCCGACGAGCGAACGCTCCGTGCGGCCTTCACCGACCGCACCCGCGCCGTGCTCGTGAACACCCCGCACAACCCGACGGGCCGGGTCCTGCCCACCGAGGTCCTGCAGGCGATCGTCGACCTGGCCACCGAGCGCGACGCGGTGATCATCACGGACGAGGTCTACGAGCACCTGACGTTCGACGTCCCGCACACGCCCATCGCGACCCTGCCGGGTGCCGCGGAGCGGACGGTGTCGGTGTCGAGCGCCGGCAAGACCTTCAACACCACCGGGTGGAAGGTCGGCTGGCTCACCGCTCCCCCGGCGCTCGTCGACGCGATCACGACGGTCAAGCAGTACCTGACGTTCGTGAACGGCGCGCCCTTCCAACCGGCCGTCGCCGTGGGACTCCGCCTGCCCGACGCGGTGTTCACCGGCATCGCCGCCGACCTGCGCGCGAAGCACGAGCTGCTCGCGAACGGCCTGACGGCAGCGGGCTTCGACGTGATGCGACCCGACGGCGGGTACTTCGTGCTCGCTGACGCCGCGCCGCTCGGGTACGACGACGCCCGCGCGTTCTGCCTCGAACTCCCGGCGTTGGCCGGAGTCGCCGGCGTGCCCGTCTCGGCGTTCGTCCGACCGGACCGTGTCGCCGGCTACCGATCCCTGGTGCGCTTCGCGTTCTGCAAGCGCCGGAGTGTCCTGGAGGACGCCGCCGCGCGCCTGGCGACCCTCGGAGCGCGTCCCCGCGCCTGAGACGCGACCGCATCGGGGACGCGACGGACGCGTCAGCGCTGCCCCGGGCCTCCAGGCGGGGTGCGCAGTGCGACGTCGTACCGCCGCAACGACAACGACGGGTTCACCCGACGGACGGCGTCCGTGACGGTGGTGTCGATCGTGGCTGTGAGCGTGCCCGGCGAGGCACCCGCCGAGGCGACCGCGACGCCGGACGGGTCGAGGACGACCGAGCCGCCGATCCCGATGGGCGGCGTCTGGCCGACCCCGACGACCCAGACGGTGTTCTCGATCGCGCGGGCGGTGAGGAGCGTGCGCCAGTGGTGCTCCTTACCGGGCCCGCGCACCCACTCCGCGGGGAGGACGACGACGTCGGCCGCGCCGGTCTCAGGAGCGGCGAGGCGCCGGGTGACCTCGGGGAAGCGCAGGTCGTAGCAGGTTTCGAGCCCGATGCGGACTCCGCCGAGCTCGAAGACCGGCAGCTGCTCCGGGTCGCCGGACTCGATGCGGTCCGACTCCCGCGAGCCGAAGGCGTCGTAAAGGTGGACCTTCCGGTACGTCGCCGCCACGTCGCCCGACGGGAGCACCGCGACCAGGGTGTTCCGGAAGCGCTCCGGCGTGTCCGCCGACTCGGCGACCCCGACGACCAGGGCGATGCCGGACTCGCGGGCGACGTCGCGGAGGCCCGAGACGAACGGACCGTCCAGGGGCTGCGCCGCGGCGACGAACCGATCGTCGATGTCGGCGGTGAAGTACGAGGTGTACTCCGGCGTGACGAGGAGGTCCGCGCCCCGGGCCGCCGCGTCGACGGCGGCGGTGCGCACGGTGTCGAGGTTGGCGACGGGGTCGTCCACGGGGGCGAACTGCGCCGCCGCGATCGTGAGGGTGGCCATGCGGTGAGCGTACCCGGGGGTCCGCGGCGGGCGGGCCTGCGTTCGGTCGTCCTGCGGCCGGTCGTCCTGCGGCCGGACGTCCTGCGGCCGGACGTCCTGCGACCGGTCGTCCTGCGGCCGGGGGCACGAAGAAGGCCCCGGTCCTGATGGACCGGGGCCTTCATGTGACGCTTGGTTGCGGGGGCAGGATTTGAACCTACGACCTCTGGGTTATGAGCCCAGCGAGCTACCGAACTGCTCCACCCCGCGGCACGTTTAGAAGCCTACACGGGGCCGTGGCGGGACACAAATCGAGTGCCCCGCCACGGTGTGTCAGTTGCCGTTCTCGGCTGCCGTGGCGGCCTCGATCGCGTCCTGGAGGCGCTGGTCGGCTTCCGCCGCAGCGACCAGGTCGTTGTCGGCGTAGGCCTCCTGGCGGTCCTGCAGGGCTGCCTTGGCGTCGGCCAGGGCCTCCTGCAGGGCGTCGTTGTCGGCCGAGCCGGAACCCGTCGAGCCGGTCGAGCCGGAGCCCGTGTCGGAGTCGGAACCCGTGTCCGAGCCAGACCCGCTGTCGGGAGCGGAACCGGAACCGCTGTCGCTGTCGCCGCTGCCGTCGCCGCTCGCGCCGGAATCGCCGGCCGCTGCACCGGAGTCGCCGCCGAACAGCGAGTTCAGGGCCTCGTCGAGGGTGTCCTCGAACGCGATCTTGTCCCCGAAGGCCACGAGGACCTTCTGCAGCAGCGGGTACGAACCACTCGAGGTCGACTGGACGTAGACGGGCTGCACGTAGAGGAACCCGCCGCCGACCGGGAGCGTGAGCAGGTTGCCCTGCTTCACGGTCGAGTTGCCCCGCTTCAGGATGTTCAGCTCCTGCGACACGGTCGAGTCACCGTTGAAGAGGCTCTGCACCTGTCCGGGGCCCGGGATGTTGTCGGTCTTCGGCATCGTCAACAGCGTGAGTTTGCCGTAGCCAGACGCCTTCTCGCCCTTGCCGGCACCACCCGCGTCGGAGTTCACCGCAAGGTAGCCGGTCAGCACGTTGCGGTTGTTCGCCCCGGCCGACTGCTGCGGGATGTAGGTCGTGTACAGCGAGTACGCGGTCCCCTGGCCCGGCACCTTCATCGTCAGGTAGTAGGGGTCCTGCAGGTTCGCCCTGTTGGCCGTCGTCGTCGTCTGCGCACCGAGCGCGTTCGTCGACGTCGCCGCGGTGTCGGCGTCGCTGTCCGACGTCGCCGTGCTCGTCGGTTCCTGCGGGGTGTTCCACGCGTCGTCACCCGAGTAGAACGAGTTGGCGTTGGTCACGTGGTACGTGCCGAGGATCGAGCGCTGCACCTTGAACAGGTCGGTGGGGTACCGCACGTGGTCGAGGAGCTCGGCGCTCATGCTCGACACCGGCTTCATCGACGTCGGGAAGATCTTCTGCCACGTCTTCAGGACCGGGTCCTTCGTGTCCCACGTGTACAGCGTCACCTTGCCCGTGTACGCGTCGACCGTGGCCTTCACCGAGTTCCGGATGTAGTTCACCTGGTCGGTACGGTACGTCGAGGACTCGGCGCCGGCGATGCTGTCCGACAGGCTCTGGCTCTGCGAGTACGGGTACGCGTCGCTCGTGGTGTAGCCGTCCACCACCCACTGGATGCGGTGGTCGACGATCGCCGGGTACGCGTCGCTGTCGACGGTCAGGTACGGCGCGGCCTTCTGCACGCGGGTGATCGGGTCGCGGTCGTAGAGGATCTGCGAGTCCTTGTTCACCGCGTTCGAGAGCAGGATCTGCTCCGACTGGAACTTCGCGGCGTAGACGAGCCGGTTGAAGAAGTTGCCGAGGCTCGGACCGCCGTCGCCGGCGTACGTGGTGGTCGCGTTGCCACCGTTGTCGTCGTCGGAGCCGGACGGGTAGTCGAGCTCGACGTCCTTCGTGCCCTTCGGGGCACCCACGATCGAGTAGGGCGGCGAGGTCTCACCGAAGTACACGCGCTGCTGGAAGTCGCCCAGGGCACCGTTCGACGGGATCCCGGACTCGAGGAACACCGGCTTGCCGTCGCTCGCGCGCTGGTTGCCGTAGGCCGCGGTGACGCCGTAGCCGTGGGTGTAGACGAACGCCCGGTTGTACTGCGTGTTCGCGGCCGAGCTGAGCCCGGCGAGGTCGATGTCGCGGACCGCGATCACGGTGTCCTCGGTCTCGCCCTTGACGTCGTAGCGGTCGACGTCCAGCTCCTTCGGGAACTGGTAGTACTGCCGGTACTGCTGCAGCTGGCTGAACGTGTCGGAGACGATCTTCGGGTCGATGAGACGGATGTTGGCCGTGGTCTGCGCGTCCTTCGCGAGCGCACCCGAGCTCGTCTCGGTCGTGGCGTCGTAGTTCTGCTCCTCGACGCCGGCGACACCGTAGGCGTCACGCGTGGCCTTGATGTTCCGCTCGATGTAGGCGGACTCGAAGGTGCGCTCCGAGGGCTTCACCTGCAGTCGCTGGACGACCCACGGGTAGATGCCACCGACGACGATCGCGGCGACGAGCAGCAGGCCCGTGCCGACGATCGAGATGCGCCAGCGGCCGATGACCGCCGTGACGATGAAGAGCAACGCGACGATCGCCGCGATGCCGGCCATGATCTCGCGGCCCGGGATCACCGCGTTGACGTCGGTGTACTGGGCACCGGTGATGAGCGAGTTCGACTTCGTCAGGGCCGCGTACTGGTCGAGCCAGAGGCTGACGGCCTGCAGCGCGATGTAGAGCGCCGCCGTGACCGCGAGCTGGATGCGCGCGGCGCGGGAGATCCGGACCTCACGACCACCGAAGCGGAGCGCGCCGTAGAGGTAGCTCGCCGCGAGTGCGGCGAGACCGGCGATGAGGACGACGGCCGACGAGTAGGCCACGATCGAGCGCCAGAACGGCAGCTCGAACACGTAGAACCCGATGTCCAGTCCGAACTGCGGGTCGGTCTTGCCGAACGGCGTGCGGTTGAAGTACTCGAGGACCATGCTCCAGCGCCCCGCCGTCGAGAGCCCGGCGAAGATGCCGAGGACCACGGGGATGCCGATCATCACGGCGCGCCGCAGGGGCTCGATGACCTGCTGGTAGCGGTCGAGCTGCGAGTTGAGCTTCGCGTAGACCGGCCGGAACCGGAACGCGAGCGCGATGCTCACGAAGACCGGGACCGCCATGCCGAGGAAGCCCGCCAGGAACATCAGGGTCCCGGCGATCCACCGGGTCGTGAGGACCTGCTGGAACCCGAGCTGCGCGAACCACGCGTAGTCGGTGTACAGGCTGGCGAAGATGAAGAAGGCGATCACCAGTGCGGCCAGCACGATGATCGTGACCACGATCGGGACCCGCGGCGAACGCCGCCCCGAGGTGGACGAGGTTGTCGTCACTTGATGTGCTCCAGACGTGTCGGACCGGCGGGCCCGGCTCGCGGCGGGCCGTCAGTGACACTGATCCTATGGGACCGGACCGGACGTGAAGCTGTACGGGGGCTCAGGACCGGGTCAGGAACCGCAGCGGGCGAGCTTCGCGGTACTCGTGCCGTCGGCGATCGTCTGCAGGTCGGTGACGGCCTGGTCGAGCGTGGAGACGCTGTAGACGTCGAGTCCGTCCGGCACGTGCCCGACGACCTCGTCGCAGTTGTCCGCGGGGGCGAGGAACACCGTGGCACCCGCGTCCGCGGCCCCGTAGAGCTTCTGCCGGATCCCGCCGATGGGGCCGACCTCGCCGTCTGCCGTGATCGTGCCGGTGCCGGCGACGTGCTTGCCGCCGTTGAGCTCGCCCGGCGTGATCTCGTCGATGATCCCGAGCGCGAACATCATGCCGGCCGACGGACCGCCGACGTCCTGCAGTCGGATCGACACCTTGAAGGGGAACTCGTAGCGCTCGGTGACCCCGACCCCGAGCAGCGCCGTGCCCTGCTCGCTGCGCGGTGTCACACGGACGTCCTTGGTCGCGCCGTCCCGTTCGACGGTGACGGTCGCGGGGCGCGAGGTGCCGTGCTTCGCGACGAGCTCCCGGAGGCTCGAGGCATCGACGTTGGTCGTGAGCGACTCGCCGTCGAACGCCGTGATGACGTCGCCCTCCTCGATCACGCCGTCGGCCGCCGAGCCTTCCTGCACCGTGCCGACCTCGAGCTCCGTGGGCAGGTCGTTGCCCTGCTGGATGAGCGCCGCCGCGACGGCCGACTGCTGCGACGCCTGCATGTCGGCGGAGTCCCGCTCGTTCACCTGCTCGGTCGTGGTGCCGCTCGGGTAGATCGCCTCGACCGGGATGACCGCCTGTGACCTGGTGAAGATCGCGCGGATCACGCTGGTCCAGGACGGGCGGTTCGTGGCGTCGCCTTGGATGCCGACCGTGAGCATGTCGAGGGCACCGGCCGTCCGGTACGTCTCGTGGCCGGACACCTGGATGAGCTTGACGTCCTTCGCGTCCTTGCCCGTCCCCTGCTTCTGCGTGCCGATGGTGTTGTAGACCGGCCCGGGGACCTCGATGAGGTACGGGCTCGGCAGCAGGGTCGCCAACAGGCCCAGTACGACGGCGCCGATCAGGAACGCCCACCCGACGGTCCGGGCACGCGAGCGACGACGGGGCGCGGGGGCGAAGAGGGTCACGCGGGGTCCTTCCGAGGTGGGCACCCCCGCCTGGCGGCAGGGTGGTCGCCCACGTCTCGCGACGGGGCTGTTCGCCCTGGGCGCAGCGCTTCGGGCGTTCCCACGGGGGCGTCCCAGGTGCGGCCCCGTGAGCAGCGATTAGCGTAGTCGGCATGCCTGATGAACCACAGCCGGGGCCGGACGACGACTTCCAGGAGATGCTGCGCAAGCTGCTCTCGGGCGAGGGGCAGATCGACCCGTCGCAGCTCGCCGGTGCCGCCGGTCTGCCGAACGACCCGGCCTCCGTGGCGAACCTGATGAGCCAGCTCCAGCGCGCCGCCCAGTCCGGCGGTGACGGCATCGACTTCTCGGCCACCGCCGAACGCGCCACCGCGATCGCTCGCGACGGCGGCCACCCCGTCGACCCGGCCACCTCGCAGGCGGCCGACCAGGCGTTCCAGGTCGCCGCACTGTGGCTCGACGAGGTCACGACGGTCGCCGAACTGACCGCGACCCCGAGCCTCTACACACGTGAGCAGTGGGCCGGGGCGACCGTCCCGGTGTGGACGCAGATCGCCGAGCCGGTGGCCTTCAGCATCGCCGATGCCCTGACCGAGGCGATCGACCAGCGTGCTCCCGAGCAGCTCAAGGCGATGCTCGGCGACGTCTCGAAGGCGATGCGCGGCATCGGCGGTGCGCTGTTCGCGATCCAGCTCGGCCAGGTCGTCGGGCAGCTGTCGAAGGAGGTCGTGTCCGGCGGTGACGTCGGCGTGCCGCTCCTCGACGAGCAGGTCGCAGCGCTCCTGCCCCAGAACGTCGCCGAGTTCGCCGAGGGCCTCGACGTCTCCGAGGACGAGGTCCGCATCTACCTCGCGGTCCGCGAACTCGCCCACGCCCGGCTCTTCCGGTCGGCACGGTGGCTCCGGCTGCACATCATCTCGTCGATCACGGACTACGCACGGGGCATCCACATCCCCTTCGACCGCGTCGAGGAACTCGCGGCCGACATCGACCCGACCAACCAGGAGCAGCTGCGCGACGCACTCGCGTCGGGTGCCCTCATCCCGCCGCGCACCGCCGAGCAGGACGCCGCACTCGCCCGGCTCGAGACGATGCTCGCGCTGGTCGAGGGCTGGGTGGACACGGTCACCGCTGCTGCCACCGTCCGTCTCCCCAAGGCCGGGGCGATCGCCGAGATGGTGCGCCGTCGCCGTGCCGCCGGTGGCCCCGCCGAGTCGGCCTTCGCCACACTCGTCGGCCTCGAGCTGCGGCCGCGTCGTCTGCGTGAGGCCGCGGCGATGTGGCAGCGGGTGACCGACGAGCTCGGTGCCGAGCAGCGCGACGCCCTCTGGTCGCACTTCGACCTCGTGCCCACCTCGGACGACGTCGACGCGCCCGATGCCCTCGTCGCACGGCTGCGGAACCCGTCCCAGACCGACGAGGACGACGCGTTCGACAAGGCGCTCGAGGACCTGCTGAACGACTCGACCGGTGCGCGCCCGCACGAGGACGAGTCCGGCCGCGTGGCCGACGACCCCGAGGGTGGAGCGGGCGACGAGCCCGGGAACGACACGGGCGACCAGCCCCGCTGAGTTCTCCACAGATCTCCCTGGTGACCCCACGCGTGCCGCGCACTCCGGCACCGTGGGGTCATGGGCATCCGCATCGATCCGACGCTCGAGTTCGTCTGGCGTGACCCCGCCACCGTCCAGCTCGGGGTCGATCCCCCGCGCGCGGTCGTCGCGGTACCCACCACGGGGGAAGAACGGTTCCTCAACGGGCTCCGACGAGAGACCGGACACGACGTGCTGTCCGGCCTCGCGGCCGCGTCGGGGTGTTCCCCGGAACGTGCTGCCGGGGTGCTCGGTGCCGCGTCGCCCGCGGTGGTCGAGGTCCTGCCCGAGCCGCTCGAACGCATCGAGGTGCACGGCGCCGGTGCCGTCGCCGACACCGTCGCGACGTTCCTGTCCGGCGAGGGCGTGACGGTCAGCCGCACCACCGCGCCCGCCGGAGGGCCGATCGTGCTGCCCGAGCCCGAACCGCGCCTCGCCGTGGTGGTGGCCGACCACGTCGTCGACCCGGCGCTCCGCGCCGCGTGGACCCGCCGAGGCGTGCCGCACCTGGCGGTCGTCGTCGGGGACGGACGTGTCCGTCTCGGTCCGTTCGTCGTGCCGGGAGCCGGGCCGTGCCTCCAGTGCGCTGAGTACACACGCGTCGACGACGACCCTGCGTGGCCGGCCATCGCTGCCCAGCTGTGGGGGCGGCATCCGTCACCGCTGTCGCCGTGGCGGGCGGCGGCGGTGGCCGCCGCCACGACGCGGATGCTGCTGGAACGGCTCCCGCTCCGGACGCAACGGGCCGAGCCCGACCAGCTCGTCTTCGAGCGCGACGACCTGTCGGTCAGCCGTTCGCCGGTCCGACCCCATCCGCGGTGCGCGTGCCGAGCGCTGCCAGGAACCGACTCGGAGCCCGGGCTCCCCCACGCGTGGAGCCCTGTTGCGACCACGTGATCGTGACGGATCGGCGGGCTCGGGTCAGCCCGACGTAGAACAGGCGTCGTTCCTCGTCCACCTCGGTGTCGGTCGACGCGTGCGAGATCGGCAGGAGACCCTCGGCAGCGCCGGCGATGACCACGTGCGGCCACTCCAGACCCTTCGACGAGTGCAGCGTCGCGAGCGTGACGGCGTCGACCTCGGGCTCGTGGTGCGTCGCCGCACGGTCCACCAGGTCCTGGGTGAACTGCTGCATCGTCGTGCCGGCCGGGGCGTCCTCGGCCAGGCCCATGATCGCCTGCAGCGCTTCCCACTGCTCGCGCACTGCACCGGTGCCCTCCGGCGGCGTCTCCGTCCAGCCGCTGACCTGCAGCACCAGCCGGACCCGTCGGGTCAGCTCGTCGTCGGTCTGCCGGATCGCCTCGCCGCGCATGTGGTGGACGGCGAGCTTGACCTCCGGGCGGTTGAAGAACCGGGTGCCTCCCTGCACGCGGTACGGGATCCCGTACCGGCCGAGTGCGGACTCGAGCGCGGCGGACTGCGCCCCGACGCGGAAGAGCACGGCGCAATCCCCGTGAGACGCTCCGGCCCCGACGAGCTCGGCGATCCGACGGGCGATGGTCTGCGCCTCGTCGCCGTCGTGGACGCAGGCCAGCACGACCGGTTCCGGGCCCGGTTCCTTGCTCTGGGCCACCAGGTCGAGTGCCCCGGGCTGGCCGCGCATCAGCGTGTTGGCCGCGGACACGACCTCGCGGGTGGAGCGGTAGTTCCGCTCGAGGCGCAGGACCGACCCGCGCGGGAACTCCGACCCGAAGCCGAGCAGGTAGTCGCTCGAGGCGCCGGCGAACGAGTAGATGGTCTGACTGGCGTCGCCGACGACGCACAGGTCGTCACGGCCACCCAGCCAGGCCCGCAGCAGGTCGTGCTGCACCGGCGAGACGTCCTGGTACTCGTCGACCACGAAGAACCGGTACTGCTGCCGCACGTACGACGCCACGCGGGGCTCGGACTCGACCATGCCGAGGGTCGCCAGCAGGACGTCCTCGAAGTCGAGTTGCCGCCGGTCGTCCTTCAGCCGCTCGTACGCCTTCATCAGGTCGATGACCCGGCGCGGTGTGGTGTCGCGCGGCATCACCCGGTCCGCGGCGGCGGCCTCGTACTCGTCGAGCGAGAGCATCTGCACCTTGCGCCACTCGACCTCGGCGGCCAGGTCGCGGAGCACCGGGGTGTCGACGTGCATGCCGACCGTGTCCGCAGCGTGGGCGATCATCCGCCCCTTGGACTCGACGATCTTGGGGGCGTGCCCGCCGACGGTGTCCGGCCAGAAGTAGCTGAGCTGCGCCATCGCGGCGGCGTGGAAGGTGCGCGCCTGGACCGTCCCGGCACCGAGCGCGCGCAGGCGCGACCGCAGTTCGCCGGCGGCACGGGTCGTGAAGGTCAGCGCGAGGACGTGGTTCGGGGCGTAGGTCCCGGTGGCGACCCCGTAGGCGATCCGGTGCGTGATCGCACGGGTCTTGCCCGTCCCGGCACCGGCCAGCACCGCGACCGGACCGAGCAGGGTACGGGCGACCGTCCGCTGCTCCGCGTCGAGCGCGGCGAGCAGTTCGTCGGGCGACGGTGGCCGGGGCTCGACTGCCCCTGTGCCCGTTGCGCCGCGGGGATCGGTGACGCTCACGGCAGGTCCAGCGGCCCGCCGTACCACTCCTCGATGATGGCGCGGGCGATCGAGGTGCGTCCCGGCAGCAGCAGGGTGTCGCCGGCGCGCTCACGGATCTCGTCGCGCGAGAACCACCGGACGTCCAGGATCTCCACGCCGTCGGGGCGGGCGGTCGTCGGGTCACCGCCGGCTGCACGGGCACGGAAGCCCACCATCAGCGACGCGGGGAACGGCCACGGCTGCGAGCCCAGGTACTCGGGCTCCTCGACGCGGACGCCGGACTCCTCCCAGACCTCGCGGCGGACGGCGTCCTCCAGCGACTCCCCCGGCTCGACGAACCCGGCCAGCAGCGAGTACCGGTCGGCGTCCCACGCGGCGTTGGAACCGAGCAGGATCCGGTCGTCGGCGTCGACGACCCCGACGATGATCGCCGCGTCGGTGCGCGGGAAGAGGTCGTGTCCCTCGGGGTCGCGGCGGACCCATCCGCCGCTCACGACGGCCGTGGGTGACCCGGTCCGCGGCGAGAAGCCGTGCACGGCGTGCCAGTTGGCCATCGCGACGGCTTCGACCGCCAGGCCCTGGTCGCGTGGCGAGAGCTCGGTGCCGAACATCCGGAGGCTCTGCCAGGCATCGTCGTCGGGTTCGATGGCGGTGGCCGTCACGCTGTCGATCAGGGCGGCGACGAAGCGGGTACCCGCCGGGGCGTCCGCGGCGTCCGACACTGCACGGCCGAGGTACAGGGTCACGGTCTCGACCGGGATCTCCGTCGCGGCCACGAAACGCAAGGTGCCGTCGGCGTTCCGGAGCATCTCAGCACCCCGCACCGGCAGATACCGGGTGTGCTCGTCCTCGCGCAGGACGCGCTCGACGTCGTCGGTCGTGCGGAACTCGGCGTCGCGGTCGAGTTCGTTGCGGGAGAGCGGGAGCCGGGCGGCGAACTCGACGGTCACGGCGGGAGAGCTCCTCGGATCGGGTGCGGACGTGCAGGAGACGTGCGGTGGGCGTGCGGGCCGCCCAACAGCGTGGCGTGCAGCCGTGCACGCGTCACGCGCCTACCCTGAGGGGCATGGCGGGATCCCAGTTCACTCTAGCCGCGTTGGCGACGACGGCCGTTCCAGGTCTCCTCGTCACGGGCACGCGCACGCTCGGCTCGGCCGCGGCCGGCGACTACGAGTCGGCGCTCCTCCGCGACGCCGACGGCACCGAGATCGTCATCCGCCGCCCCCGGAACCAGCGCGCCGAGGCCCGGCAGTCAGCCGACCTCGTCGCCATCCGTGCGCTGAGCGCCGGCATCCGCACGCGGCTGCCGTTCGGCGTCGCCGAGTACCGCGGCCAGGCGCCGATCGGGTCGACGCGCGCCATCGTCACGACCCGACTGGCCGGGACCCACCCGACCCTCGCGTCGCTCGTCGAGCGCCCCGACCTCGCCACCAGTGTCGGCCGTGCCGTCGCCTCGATCCACCAGCTGCCGACGAGCTTCGTCTCCGACGCCGGTCTGCCCTCGCTCACGCCGTTCGAGGTGCTCCGGTCCGCAGTCTCGGTGATGGACCGCGCCGTGGCGACCAAGCTCGTCCCCGCCGCGCTCGTCGAACGCTGGGAGGGTGCCGCTCGCGACCAGCAGCTGTGGCAGTTCACACCGACCGTCGTGCACGGCTCGCTCGGCACCGGCGCCCTGCTCGTCGACGGCGATGCGGTGACCGGGGTCCTCGACTGGGGCGAGCTGCGGCTCGGCGACCCGGCGAAGGACCTCGCCTGGGTGCTCGCCGGCCGCCGAGATGCCTTCGACACCGTCCTCAGCGCCTACGAGGCGAACGGCGGCGGACGCGACCGCCAGCTCGCACAGCGTGCACGCGTGCACCACGAACTCGAGACGGCGCACTGGCTGCTGCACGGCGTGCAGGCGAAGAGCACCGAGGTCGTCGACGACGCCGTCTCGATGATGCACCGCCTGGTCGACGCGGTGCACGCCCCGAGTGCGGAACCGCTGCAGTCCGTGTCACCCGAGACGATGGAGATCGGCGAGGTGGAGCAGCTGCTGTCCTCCACCGAACGCCGCCACGGCTGACGCCGCCGCGTTCCGCAGCGCCGCACGGCGGTCACGACTTCCCGCTCAGTTCCGCCGAGCGGTCACGACCTGTCGGTCGCCGCGCGGCCGCCCGACGGTCTGTGACCACTCGTGGTGCATCCTGCGGGGTGTGGTGACCGGTCCCGGCCGCCGACCAGGCAGCTGACGCGACCGTCTGGAGGCGCGGTGCCGGCCCGACGGACCGGCACCGCGCCTCCAGGGCGGAGCACGAAACGGGCGCAGCGTGACACGGGCGTCGTGCGCGACCGGCGCAGTGCGCGACCGGCGCAGTGCGCGACCGGCGCAGTGCGCGACCGGCGCAGTGCGCGACCGGCGCAATGCGCGACGGGCGCGGCGCGCCTTCCGCACGACCGCGGGACGTCAGCCGCCGATGGCCTCGGACCACGCACGCTCGAGTCCGGCGCGGTCGAGCAGCTCGGTCGGACGGACCTCGAGGTCGTCGGCGACGAAGTAGAACACCGCGTCGACCTGGTCGAGCGGCCGCCCGGTGAACTCGGCGTAGGCGACGCGGTACAGCGCGAGCTGCAGGGTGCGGCGGGCCAGGTCGTCCGCCCCCGACGGCGCCTTGCCCGTCTTCCAGTCGACCACCTCGGCGCGCCCGTCGATCTCGTACACGGCGTCGAGCTTGCAGACCACGCTGTGCCCGAGGAACGGGATGTGGATCTCGCGCTCGACCTCGATCGGCGTCAGACCGGCCCACCTGGAGCGGGCGAACGTCGTCTGGAAGTCCGCCAGTCGACGGGCGTCGTCGTCGGTGACCACGGCGTCCGGCGACGCGTCGGCGAGGTCGTCGGCATCGAGGTCGAGCTCCCCGTCCCACACGTCGAGCGTCTCGAGCGCGCCACCGCTCCGCGCACGCTGTTCCACCCACTGGTGGAAGAGCGTGCCGAGCCGGGTGGCGCGGTACGGTCGCTCCGGCATCGGCCGGCGGAGCCGCTCGGCCACGGAGTCGGGTTCGGTCAGGTAGTCCTTGAAGCCCGACGCCGGCACCCGGTGCGGGACGGCGACCGCGTGCTTCGCGTTCCGGCTGGCGTGCCGTTCGGCGAGCAGCAGGTCGATGTCGGCGGCGAACCGCCCCGCAGCACCCGGGTTCGCGTTCCGCACCCGCTCCGCGGCGGCCAGGACCCGCGGCGCACGCTGTCCGAACGGCACGTGCGGCCAGGTCTGGGTCGCGCCGCTCTCGCCCATGGGGTTCTCGTCGTGCACCGTCGTCTCCGGGATCGCAGCACCGTCGATGACGCCGGCGTCCACCAGGTCGCGCAGGTAGCGGCTCGGCTCGGTGGGTCGGACCCCGCCGGCCCAGAACGAGCCGGACACCAGCAGGTCGTGCTTGGCACGGGTCAGGGCGACGTAGGTGAGACGGCGTTCCTCGTCCTCGTTGCGGGCCTTCACCTGTTCCTTGAAGGCGTCGATCGCCGTGGTGACGTCCTTCTGGGTCTCCTGCCCGCGCCATGCGAGTCGTGGCAGCTCGGCGGCGTCCCCGCGGAACTCGTACGGCAGCCGGCCGAACCCGAGCCAGCCGGACGAGCCCTCCTGCGGGCGTGCCGGCAGGCCGCCCTCGACCATCCGGGGCACCGCGACGGCGTCCCACTCCAGCCCCTTGGACCCGTGGATCGTCAGGATCTGCACGGTGCCGGCCTCGGGCTCCTCGGAACGCGGTCCCATGTCGTCACGCCGGGCTGCGGCGTCGATCCACCCGAGGAACGAACCGAGGTCAGCGCGGTCGTCGGTCGAGACGAAGCCGGCGAGTTCGTCGATGAAGGCGTCGAGGTAGGCGCCGCTCCCCTGTTCGTGCGCGGCGACCTCGATGTCGAGCCGCATCTCCTGCACGACGAGCGTCACGAAGTCGACCAGGTCGCTCCCCGCGCGTGACCGGAGCATCGCGAGTTGCCCGCCGAGCGCACGCATCCGGCTGCGACCCGCGGCGGTGATGCCCTCGAGCGCGCCGTGCTCGTCGGGCGCGGTCGCGACGAAGTCGAGCGCGTCGACGATCGACCCGTGCTCCCCGGCGGCCACGGAGGCCCGGAACGCCGCGGTCAGGTCGTCGTCGAGCCGCTGCTGGGTGTGGTCGCGCTGGAACAGCCACCGGGCGAGCTGGTGCAGGGCGACGATGTCCGCCGCCCCGACCCGCCACCGGGCACCCGCGAGCAGCCGGATCAGGTCGTTGCCGGCCGCCGGGTCGTGCAGCACCCGCAGGCACGCCACCAGGTCGACGATCTCCGGGCGCTGGAGCAGTCCGCCGGTGCCGAGCACGTGGTACGGCACCCCGCGGGCACCGAGCGCCGCCGTGAACGCCGCGAGGTCCTTCCGCGCGCGCAGCAGCAGCGCCATCGAGCGCGTCGGGTCCTGACGGCGGTGGTCCTGGAACCACGCCGCGACCTCGTCGGCCTCTTCCGGCAGGGTCTCGGGGAACACCACCCGCACGGTGCCGGCGTCGGCACCCGGCCGCGGCGAGAGCCGTTCGACGTCGACCTCGGACGCCGCGGACAGCGGCGACACGATCGCGTTCGCCCCCGCGAGCACGTCCACCGGGTTCCGCCAGCTGGTCGACAGCGCGAAGGTGACGGGTTCGGCCACGCCGGGTTCGTCGCCGCCGAAGTCGTGCGGGAACCGGGCGAGGTTCGCGGCACTCGCACCGCGGAACCCGTAGATCGACTGGTGCGGGTCGCCGACCGCCATCACCGAGTGCCCGCGGAACAGCCGGGCGAGGAACCGGGTCTGCACCACCGAGGTGTCCTGGTACTCGTCGAGGAGCACCACCCCGTACCGCCTCCGCAGGTCCGTGACGACGCGTGGGGCCGACTCGGCCGCGGCGAGCGCGAGGGCGATCTGGTCGGAGAACTCCACGAACCCGCGGTCCACCTTCTGACGCCGGAACTCGGCGACCAGGTCGGCCAGGGGTTCGAGGGCGCCGATCGCGGCGACCGCGTCGGTGATCGCCTTGTACGGCTTGCCGCGGTTGCCCGGGAGTTCGAGCAGCTCGGAGAACTCGATCGCGAACCGGCGGAGGTCCTCCGGCTCGACGAGGTGTTCGGAGGTGGCTCCGGCGAGCGCGACCACGGCGGCGGTCAGGGTGTCGACGTCGCGGTCGAGTCCGGCGAGCCGGTCGTCGCGGGCGGCCACCACGACCCGACGGGCGAGCTGCCAGGCCGAGGGTTCGGTCAGCACCTGGGACTCGCCGTCACGGCCGACGAGCAGGGCGTTCTCGCGGAAGACCGCGTTGGCGAAGGCGTTGTACGTCGAGACGGTGGGCGCTTCGAAGGCGTCCCCGGGGGCGATCAGCCCGACGTCCTCGAGCGCCCGGATGCGGTCGTTGATGCGGACGGAGAGTTCACCGGCGGCCTTGCGGGTGAAGGTCAGTCCGAGGACCTCGTCGGGTCGGACGAGTCCGTTGGCCAGCAGCCAGACGACGCGTGACGCCATCGTCTCGGTCTTCCCGCTGCCTGCACCGGCGACGACCAGCGCCGGCACGAGCGGCGACTCGATGACGGCGCGCTGCTGGGAGGTGGGACGGGGGCGGCCGAGGGCGTCGGCGATGGCGTCGGCGCCGTGCCGGATGACGGGCGGAGCAGCGGCAGCCGTGCCGGCCGCGTCAGCCGCAGCAGCCGTGCCGGCCGTGCCGGCCGTGCCGGCCGTGCCGGTCGTGTCCGCCGTGGCGGTCGTGTCCGCCGTGTCGCTCACCAGGTCACCTCCGCCACCACGTGGATCCGGCACTCGACCCCGGTCCGGGCCTTCTCGCAGTGGTCGTCCACGTTCGCCACGAACGTCCGGCCGGCCATGCCCCGCGCCACCCCGTGCAACCGCTCGCGGTAGGCCTCGCGCGCCTCGGCGTCGAACGCGTGCTGCGTCCGCTCGGAGAACGCCTGTCCACCGCGGGGGTTCTGGACGAACACCAGCCGGGCGTCGGTCATCGGGGACCCCGCCGGCACACCCTCGACCGCGCCGTCCTCGACCGCGAGTTGGTAGGCGCCGAGCTGCGGGTGTTCCGGCATGTCGTTCTTCTCGCTGGGCATCGAACGGCCGGTCTTCAGGTCGACGACGCTGACCCGGCCCTCGGGGTCGACCTCGATGCGGTCGATGCTCCCCCGGATCCGGGCTGGCCCGGTCACGAGCGCGAACGAGGTCTCGGCGCCGAGCAGTCGGCGCCCGGCGCCGGCGAAGGTGCGGAGGTAGTCGCTCAGCCCCTCGATCATGCGCCGGGTCCGGGCGCGTTCGCGGTCGGCGACCCAGGGCGACTCGAACGTCAGCTCGTCCCACCGCGCCTCGACCCGCTCCCACAGCGACTCGACGTCGATCTCGGTGGCGTGCTCCATCGCTTCGTGCACGATCGTGCCGATGCCCATCGCCGGGCTCGGTGCCCCGCCGCCGAAGGTCTGCGCGAACCAGTGCACCGGGCACTCCTCGAAGGTGCCGATGCGCGACGGCGACACCGACACGGCCGGAGCGACGGGCTCGCCGCCCTCGACCTCGGGCGCGGGCTCGGCGTCGAGGTCGACCAGGGGGTCGTCCGTGGTCGGTTCGGCGAGCCCGTACCACTCGTCCGGAGCCGCCCCGGGTACCTCGGCCTCGGCCAGGCGGGCCAGCGCGGACGCGGCCTCGTGGTCGCCCGAGCCCACCACCCGGCGGCGCAGCGACCCGGCGAGCCCACGCAGGGACAGCGGGTGGACGGTCGGCTGCCGGTCCGGCGGCACCGGGACGAGTCGGACGAAGGGTGACGGCGACTCGTCGTCGTTCGCGACCGTGCCGATGACGACCTGGGTGGTGGCCCGCGACACGGCCCGGGCGAACAGCCGGAGTTCGTCGGCGACCACGGCGGCACGGTCGTCGATGGGCGAACGCTCGACCCCCGCAGCAGCGCGGACCAGGCCGTCCGGGTCGAGCAGACTGCCGCGCACCCGGGTGTTCGGCCAGACGCCGTCCTGCAGACCGAGCACCACGACCACGTCGCACTCGAGTCCGATCGTCGCCGAGGGCGTCAGCACCCGCACCCGGCCGGCGGTCCGGTCGGGGCCGATCGAGTCCTCAGGCAGGTCTGCGCCGAGCAGGTCGTCGACGAAGACCCGCGCGGGGGCGTCCGGCGTGCGCTCGACGAAGCGCTTGGCCGCGGTGAACAGGCCGACGACGGCGTCCAGGTGCCGGTCGGCTTCCCCGGCGCCGACCCCACCGGCGGCGGACTGGGCGCCCCACGACTTCGCGAGACCGCTGCGTTCCCAGAGGCCCCAGAGGATCTCCTCGATGCTCGATCCCGCCTGGGCGTCGGCACGCGCCTGCACCAGGCTCCGGGCCAGCCGTGTCGCCCGTCGTGCGAACCCGGCGTCCACCGTCGCCAGGCGCTCCGGTGCGCCCAGGGCATCGACCAGCAGTTCATCGGCGGTGCGGCTACCGTCACCCGCGAGTTCCTCGCGCCGCAGTGCGAGCCGGAGCCGGCGCATCGCCAGGGTGTCGAGGCCGCCGAGGGGCCCGGTGGCGAACGCGGTGGCCAGGGCGGCGTCGAGCGGCAGGCCGTCGAGCGCCACCGCGGCCGCGTCGAGCAGCGCCCGCGCCGCGGAGTCGTCGCGCGGACGGACGGGCGCGGCACCGGCGGTCGCCGGGACCTCGGCCACGGAGAGTGCCCGGACGAGTTCGGGGATGGCAGCACCGCTGCGCGTGACCACGGCCATCCGGTGCCACGGCACACCGTCGAGCAGGCGGTGTTCGCGCAGTCGACGGGCGATCGCCACGACGAGTGCGGACCGGCTGGCGGCCTCGAGGTGCACGACGGCGTCGGACCGCGCATCCTGGTCGCCCGCCGACGCGCTGCGCTGCCGACCGGCCGCCGCGGTGCCGATGCGACCCGTGACGCCGGTGACCAGGGCGCGGATCGGGGCGGGGTGCCGGTGCACCGCGCCGAGGAACAGCTCGTCGACGCGGTCCACCCCGAGTCGCACGGCCAGTCGACCGAGCACGTCCGGTTCGGCGCCGCGGAACGCCGAGGCGGCGATGTCCGGGTCGCCGAAGGCCACGACCTGCACGCCGGAGCGCGCGAGCGCCCCGAGCAGGGCGATCTCGCCCTCCACCAGCTCCTGCGTGTCGTCGACCACGACCAGGCGAAGGGAGGCGATGCCGGCGGGGAGCTCGTGCCGCAGCACAGCGGCGGTGGCGTACGCCACGAGTTCACCGGAGTCGAGCCCGGTCGGCCGGAACGCGGTGACCGATGCCCGGTAGTCGTCCACGAAGTCGCCGACGGCCCGCCACTCGGGCCGTCCGAGCTCGTCGCCGAGTTCCCGCATGTCGTCGGGCTCGACGCCGGCGGCCACCGCACGCATCATGACGTCGCGCAGGGCGGTGCGGAACCCCGCTCGCTCACGGACGACGGCGGTGATCGGGTCGGGCCAGGCCGGTCCGGCTCCGTCGAGTTCGTGCCCGGCGAGCAGGTCGGCGATGATCCGGTCCTGCTCCCCGCCGGTCAGCAGCGTCGGGGGTTCCTGCCCCTGCACCGACGCCGCGTGGGTGACGATCTGGAACGCCAGTGAGTTCACGGTGCGTGCGAGAGCACCCGGCACGACCCGGTCGACCGCCCGTGCGAGCCGGTCACGCAGGGCGGTCGCGGCCGTCCGCGCCGAGGTCAGGGCGAGGACCGTCGCGTGGCCGTCGGGGGTGATCGCGTCGGGTCGGGCCAGCCGGTCGGCGACGAGCCGTGCGAGCGTGGTCGTCTTGCCGCTGCCCGGTGCACCGATCACCGCAGCGTGACGGCCGTCCGGCAGCGCGAGTACCGCGGCCTGCGAGGGGTCGTCGACCAGAGCGCGCGCGAACCCGGTGTCCTCGGGAGCGGGCATCAGCGTGGTCTGCGGCACGCTCGTACGGTACCCAGGACCGCCGACAGCACCGCTGCGGACGCGCGGTGCACCGGTCGTCACGCCGTCGAGTGCGCCCGCGGCGAACGCCCGGTACCGCACGGGACCGCTCGGATACGCTGTGCTCGTGGACATCAAGATCGGCATCATCAACAGCCCCCGCGAGATCGCCTTCGAGACCGCCCAGACCGCGGACGAGGTCGAGAAGGCCGTGTCCGAGGCGCTCACCGCGCAGTCGACGCACCTGTCGCTGCAGGACGACAAGGGCCGTCGCTTCATCGTCCCCGTCTCGGCCCTGGCGTACGTCGAGGTCGGCGCGGAAGAGGCACGGCGCATCGGCTTCGTCGCCTGACGACGTGGAACTGCTCTTCGCCGTCCTCGGCGGCGTCATCATCGGCGCGGTCGCGCACGTGATCGTGCCGTGGCGGTCGAACCGTGGCGTGCTCGTCGGCCCCGCGGTCGGCGGCATCGCTGCAGCCGTCCTCTGGGAAGCGCTGACCTGGACCGGGTGGCGGTACGACGGCACCTGGATCTGGGTCGTGGCCCTCGTGGGGTCCGGCGTGGTCGCCATCACCGTCGAGTGGCTCCTCGGCACCCAGCGGGACAAGCACGACGCCGAGTACTACGAGCAGCTCAAGACGCGCGGCGCCTGACCCCCGAGCAATCCTGACGCTCGAGCAGCCTGACCGCTCAGGCCGTCAGACCGAGCGCGTCCATCCGTCGGGTGTGCGCGGCGATGAGTTCGGTCCAGACGGGCTCGAGCCGCTCCTGGTCCTCGCGTGCGTGTGACGCCAGCGCCGACCGGGCGACCAGCAGGGTGTCGCCCACCAGGCGCCGTCCCCACATCGCCAGGCGTGAACCGATCTGCGGGTCGTCCTCGATGTGGGCAGTCAGTTCTTCGACGACCGCCGCTTCCTCGCGCGCGTCGAACACCGAACGGAGCCGCTGCCGCACGTCCATCGGCAGCGAGCGGAGCAGGTTGCCGAACAGGTCGTTCAAGATCCCGGCCGTCACGTAGCCGGTCAGCATCGACTCGTACCAGTCGGCACCGCTCGTCCGTTCGAGGAACAGGTCGATCGCCTCACGGTGCGGGGCCATCAGCGCCGCCGGGTCTCCGCCGCTGCGCTCGATCTCGGCCACGATGGTGCGGTGCCGTTCGAGCGCCGTGGTCGCGAGCACCCCGGTGACCAGACGGCCGGAGAGCGTCGGTGCCGAGGCACCGGCTCGTCCCATCGTCTCGTAGACGGAGAGCTGCAGGTACGCGGCCTGCCCCAGGTAGACGTCGAGCTCCGGGGTGACGTCGTCGAGCGCGAGCCGCTTGACCTGTGCGGCTCCGCGCGGGTTCCGCGACGCGAGCCATGCGGCAGCGAGCTGCGCCGCGCGCTTCCGGTTCCACCACGAGACCACCCGACCAGCATAGAGGGCACGTCCCGTGGCACCCGCCGGTCGCCCGCCCCGACGCCCCGACGCACCCCGGAGCGCCCCGGACCACGCGCCCGTCGGTAGACTGGCCGGGACTTCCACCAGAACTAAGGTGATTCTTTGACTTTCTCAGACCTCAACATCGACCAGGACATCGTCGATGCACTGGCAGGCAAGGGCATCATCGAGCCCTTCCCGATCCAGGAACAGACCATCCCGCTCGGCCTGACCGGCCAGGACATCATCGGCCAGGCCAAGACGGGTACCGGCAAGACGCTCGGCTTCGGCCTGCCGCTGATCCAGCGGCTCGGTGCCGACCCGGCGCACGGCGTGAAGGCGCTCGTCGTCGTCCCGACCCGTGAACTCGCGGTCCAGGTCACCGAGGACCTCGAGCTCGCGGCCTCGAACCGCCCGACCACGGTCGTCTCGATCTACGGCGGCAAGGCCTACGAAGGCCAGGTGGAGCAGCTCAAGGCCGGCGCCCAGATCGTCGTCGGCACGCCCGGGCGACTCATCGACCTGCAGCGGCAGCGTCTGCTCGACCTCTCCCACGTGCAAGAGGTCGTGCTCGACGAGGCCGACCGCATGCTCGACCTCGGGTTCCTGTCGGACATCGAGCGCATCTTCCAGGCCGTCCCCGAGGTGCGGCACACGATGCTGTTCTCGGCGACGATGCCCGCGCCGATCGTCGCCCTCGCCCGCCGGTTCATGAGCCGTCCGGTGCACATCCGGGCGACCGACCCGGACGAGGGCCTCATGCAGGCCAACATCAAGCACCTCATCTACCGCGCGCACTCCCTGGACAAGGACGAGGTCATCGCCCGGATCCTCCAGGCCGAGGGCCGCGGCAAGACCGTGATCTTCACCCGCACCAAGCGTGCCGCGGCGAAGCTCGTCGAGGAGCTGAAGGACCGCGGGTTCAACGCCGCAGCGGTGCACGGCGACCTCAACCAGGAGCAGCGCGAGCGCGCGATGGCGGCGTTCAAGGCCGGCAAGCGTGACGTGCTCATCGCCACCGACGTCGCCGCACGCGGCATCGACGTGGACGACGTCACGCACGTGATCAACCACACGATCCCGGACGACCCGGACACGTACCTGCACCGTGCCGGCCGCACGGGCCGCGCTGGCAAGACCGGCATCGCGGTCACGTTCGTCGACTGGGACGACCTGCACAAGTGGACGCTGATCGACAAGGCCCTCGAGTTCGGCATCCCTGAGCCCGTCGAGACCTACTCGTCGTCGCCCCACCTGTTCGAGGAACTCGACATCCCCAAGGGCACCAAGGGCCGTCTGCCCGGCTCGTCGTCGCACGCCGCCTCTGCCGGCGCCCCCGTCGAGAAGCGCACCGGCGACCGCCCGGCCTCGGGTTCGCGTGACGCCTCGCGTTCGCGGTCGCGCAGCCGCACCCGGTCAGGAGGCTCGGAGCAGTCCGCCCCGCAGGTTCCGGCCACCGAGTCGGTCGCCTCCACCGCCGCGGCGGGCACCGAGGACGGCTCGGCCGCCGAGGGTGGCTCCACCACCGACGGCGCCGCGAAGCGTCGCCGCCGTCGCCGCCGTCGCGGAGCCGGGACCGGCGATGCCTCGGCGACCGCCTCGGCACCGCAGGGCACGTCGGACGGCGAGTAGCGCCTCCAGGCCGAAGGGCCCGTCGCTGACGCGACGGGCCCTTCGTCGTCCCCAGCCGCGGACCGGCGTCACGCGCGCAGCGACGGTTCACCTGGACGCCGACGCGTGGACCGTCGGCCGGGCCGAAGACGCGGCGGGCTGCCGTCAGGCCAGACGCGAACCGGGGCCGACGATCGGAGCGCTGCCGGTGGCCTCGGACACGATCGCGTCGAACGAGACGCGTGCGGTGCGGTGCTCCCCCAGCCGGTTGGGCTTGCCGGTGCCGTGGTAGTCGCTCGAACCGGTGACGAACAGGCCGTAGCGCGTCGCCCAGTCGAGCAGGGTGCGCTTGCCGTGTGCCAGGTTCTCGCGGTGGTCGACCTCGAGCCCGCCGAGCCCGGCGTCGACGAGGTCGCGGAGCATCGGCTCGTCGATGACGATCCCGCGCGAGGACGCCGCCGGGTGCGCGATGACGGGCACGCCGCCGGCCTGCCGGATGAGTTCGACGCCGCGCAGGGGCGACGGCGCTTCGTGGGGTTCGTAGTAGCCGGACGCCGGGTGCAGGATGCCGCGGAACGCCGCGGACCGGTCGGACTCGAGCCCGCGGGCGACCAGGGCGTCCGCGATGTGCGGACGGCCGATCGTGGCACCGGGGCTGGACTGGGCCAGGACGTCCGCCCAGGTGATCGGGTGGTCCTCGGCGATGCGGTCGACCATGCGGTGCGCGCGGGAGAGCCGGCCGTCGCGGATCCGGGTCGTCTCCTCGACCAATCCGGGGTGCTCGGGGTCCACCAGGTAACCGAGCACGTGCACGCTGCGGTAGCCGATCCGGGTGCTCAGCTCGAGGCCCGGCAGCAGGGTCAGGGGCAGCTCGTGCGCCGCGGCCGCGGCATCCGCCCACCCCGCGGTCGTGTCGTGGTCGGTCAGCGCGACGGCGTCGAGTCCGGCGGCCGCGGCCGCTCGGACGAGCTCCGCGGGACGCTCGGTGCCGTCGGAGACACTGGAGTGCGCGTGCAGGTCGATGAACGGGTCTGGCACGTGGACAATGCTATCCACAGGTGAGCAGCCGCACAGGCCGGGTGTCCCCGGGCGGTGCGATGATGGACGCATGGCCGACACGACTCCCCGCGCGACGAGCAACCGATCCACGACCCCCGGGTCCTCGACCTTCAAGGACTTCATCGGGTCGCAGTGGGCCGACCGTGGTGAGGAGCAGCCCGAACCCCGCGAGCAGGCCGCGTTCGCCGCCGAGCGTCGCGCGCGCATCTCCGAGCTGCACCCGGGCCGCACGATCGTGGTGCCGGCCGGGCAGGCCAAGGTCCGCTCGAACGACTGCGACTACCCGTTCCGCCCGCACTCCACCTTCGCGCACCTGACCGGCTGGGGCACCGACACCGTCGTCGGCTCCGTGCTCGTGATGACGCCGAACGGCTCCGGGCACGACGCCACGCTGTACTTCCGCGCCACCGCCGGCCGCGACTCGGAAGAGTTCTACGCCAACCCCGAGATCGGGGAGTTCTGGGTCGGTCCGCGCCCCTCGCTCGACGCCGTCGCCGCCGACCTCGGGCTGGCCACGGCCGACCTCGGCGCGTTCACGGCCGTCGCCGATGCAATCGACGCGTCGGCGCTGCTCGTGCGCGAAGCCGACGACGACCTGACCCGTTCCCTCGACGCCCGCATCGGCGCGGCGATCGGTGACGCGGACGAGACCGAGGGGTCGCCGGCCACCGACGACCTGCTCTCCCGTGACCTGTCCGAGCTGCGACTCGTCAAGGACGCGTACGAGGTCCGCGAGCTCCGCAAGGCCGTCGACGCCACGAAGCACGGGTTCGACGACGTCATCGCCGACTTCGACGCCGTGCTCGCGCACCCGCGCGGTGAGCGCATCGTCGAGGGCACGTTCAACCGCCGGGCGCGCGCCGACGGGAACACCGTGGGCTACGACACCATCGCCGCCTCGGGCCACCACGCCTGCATCCTGCACTGGACCCGCAACGACGGCGCCGTGCAGCCGGGCGACCTCATCCTCATCGACGCCGGGGTCGAGGTCGACTCGTTCTACACCGCCGACATCACCCGCACGCTCCCGGTGAGCGGCACGTTCTCGCCCGTGCAGCGCATGGTCTACGAAGCAGTGCTCGAAGCCGCCGATGCCGCGTTCGCGATCGTCAAGCCAGGCATCACGTTCCGCCAGGTGCACGCCACCGCGATGGAGGTCATCGCGCGAAAGACCGCCGAGTGGGGCTTCCTGCCGGTCTCGGCCGCCGAGTCGCTCGAGCCGGACAACCAGTTCCACCGCCGTTACATGGTGCACGGCACGAGCCACCACCTCGGGCTCGACGTGCACGACTGCGCCAAGGCCCGCCGCGAGATGTACCTCGACGGCACCGTGCAGGCCGGCATGGTCTTCACGATCGAGCCCGGGCTGTACTTCCAGCAGGACGACCTGACCGTGCCGGAGGAGTTCCGTGGCATCGGTGTCCGCATCGAAGACGACATCCTGGTGACCGAGGACGGAGCCGAGAACCTGTCCGTCGGCATCCCCCGGACCCCCTCGGAAGTGGAGGGGTGGATCGCCCGCTCGGGCCGCTAGCCTGATCGGGTGACCATGCCCGAGGCCTCCCCGAACACCTTCTCGATCGAGGTCGAGCACTTCGACTCGCCCGACGCCCAGCGACTCCGCGCTGCTCAGCGCCTGGAGATCGACCGGGCGCACGGCGGCGACACCGAACCGGGTGAGAAGCCGACCGCCGAGTCGATCGCGGTGTTCTTCGTCGCGCGGGACGAATCCGGTACTCCCCTGGGGTGCGGCGGCCTGCGCATCGTCGACGACGGCATCGCCGAGATCAAGCGGATGTACGTCCGACCGGAATCCCGCGGGACCGGCGTCGCGGCTGCGTTGCTGCGACGGCTGGAAGAGGCCGCACTCGACCTCGGGTCTCCGGCGCTCGTCCTCGAGACGGGCACGGAGCAGCAGCGCGCCGTCGGCTTCTACCAGCGCGAGGGGTTCCGGCGGATCGCGAACTTCGGGCCCTACGTCGGGGCGCCCCTGTCGGTCTGCTACTCGAAGGTCCTCTAGCCGTACCGAGCCTGCCCGGCGAGTCCGTGCCGTGCGGCGCCGTGCGCTGCCGTGCGGTGAAGTGCCGTGCGATGCCGTGCCGTGCGATGCCTGCCGTGCGTGCCGTGTGATGCCGCACGGTGCCGGCGCTGCTGTGCCGCGCCCGGGACCCGCACCGCGCCCGGTCACGACGTGCCGTCTGCCCGAGGCCGAGCGGTCACGAGCCGTCGTCTGGGCCGACGCCGAACGACGATCTCCGACCGGTCGACGCCGTGCGCGCGGGGTGTTTCGACCGCCCGGACCGCCCCGACCGCCCGGATCTCCCGGACCGCGCCGCTGAGGTCGCACGACGTGCCGCCCGCGGTGGTCGGCGGCGACAGTCCGCGTGACCTCGGCAGACGTGAACGGCGTGTCGAACGACCTGGCGCCCGACCGGGTCCCCGACCACGGAGCACTCCCGTCGAAGCCCGATCGCGCCAGCCGAAGCGCCGCTAGCGGCGGTCGCTGACCCCGTCCCCGTCACCGTCGCGCTGTGGGTCCGGCGAGGACGAGGGCTCCGGCGGCGTGGCACCGGCGACCCGCTCACCGTAGCGCGGCGGCTCCTCGGGCCGGCGCTCCGGCACCGGCGAGGCCGCGGGGGCGGCAGCCGTCTCCGGGGTCTCCCCGTACCGGGGTCCGTCGTTCGTGCCGTAGCGCGGCGGGCCCGAAGGCGCACCGGTCTGCGCGCCGGGGGCCGACGTGCCGGGGTTCTGCGGGCCTCCCGGCTGCTGGTGCGGCGTGGCGTGTCCGCCGTACGGCGACTGCTGCTGCGGCGGGACCCCACCGGGGCCCGGACGCCACGGCTGCTGCTGCTGCTGCTGCTGCTGCTGCTGCTGAGGAGCGTCGTTCCAGTGCGTGGACGGGGTCGCCCCGTGCTCGCCGAGGATCCGCTGCGCCTGCCCGGTCAGCTGCGGGTTGACGACGATCTGGTAGTTCGTGGCGAGCACCTGGTGCACGCTCGTGAAGTCGCGCTGCCGCTTCGTGATCGCGAACGAGACGATGCCGTAGAGCATGCCGAACGCGGCACCGATGATCGCGGCGGCCAGGATCAGGCCGCCGGCGCTCGGCGAGAACAGCGTGAGCACGATGCCGAAGAAGATGCCGAGCCACAGCCCGGACAGCGCGCCGGCGATGGCGGCACGGCCGTAGGTCATCTTGCCGGTGACCCGTTCGACCGTCTTCAGGTCGTTGCCGACGATCGAGAGCTGGTTGACGGGGAAGTCGGCCTCGGCCAACTTCGCCACCACGCGCTGCGCGTCGGGGTAGCTGTCGTACGTTCCCAGGACGTCGCCCTTGGGCAGCGTCGGGAACGCCTGGGCGGTCCTGCCGGCGAAGGGGCTCTGATTGCTCACACAGCCATCATTCACCGCACACCTTGCAATCGCACGTGCACTCTCAGGGAAGCCGCCGACCGGTCGGCGCCGACGGCGCCGTTGACCGCGCGAGCGAAACGCCCACACCCGAGCGACTACGCTGGGTCGGGTGAGCGCCACGAAGGTCTTCGTCGCCCGCCTCGCCGGGTGCTCCGTCTTCGACCCCGCGGGCGACCGCGTCGGCAGGGTCCGGGACGTCCTGGTCGTCTACCGCCGGGCCGATCCCCCGCACGTCGTCGGGCTCATCGTCGAGGTGCCCGGCAAGCGCCGCATCTTCGTGAGCATCGGCCGCATCACCT
This sequence comes from Curtobacterium sp. MCPF17_018, assembly GCF_003234135.1. Taxonomy (NCBI): domain Bacteria; kingdom Bacillati; phylum Actinomycetota; class Actinomycetes; order Micrococcales; family Microbacteriaceae; genus Curtobacterium; species Curtobacterium sp. MCPF17_018. The sequence continues at coordinate 81,755 of NZ_QKSJ01000005.1, forward strand.
CCATCGGTGCCGGGCAGGTCATCACGACCGGTCTGGTCAACATGCGCCGCTTCGAGCAGCGCGGCGGCGAGGTCCGCGTCATCGCCGAGATGCTCGGCCGCAAGGTGCTCATCAAGAACCAGCGGATCCGCGCCACGATCGAGGACGTCGCGATCGAGGACCGCGGGCAGGGCGACTGGGAGGTGGCGCAGCTCTTCCTCCGCAAGCCGAAGACCACGCCGTCGCCGTTCGGCAAGGGCCCCACGACGTTCGCGACGTGGAACGAGGTCACCGAGGACGAGCTCCCCGGCGAGGCCCAGTCCGCCGAGCACGTGATCGCCGCCTACTCCGACCTGCTGCCGGCCGACCTGGCGTCGACGCTGCTCGACCTGCCCGCCGAGCGCCGGTTCGAGGTCGCCGAGGAACTTCCCGACGACCGCCTCGCCGACGTGCTCGAGGAGATGCCCGACCAGGAGCGCATCGAGATCCTCACCCGGCTGGTGGACGCCCGTGCCGCCGACGTCCTCGACCAGATGCAGCCGGACGACGCGGCCGACGTCCTCGCCCAGTTCTCCGACGAGCGGAGCGAAGCCCTCCTGCAGCTCATGGAGCCGGAGGAGGCGCAGGACGTCCGCATGCTCCTGGAGTACGAGCCGGACACCGCCGGTGGTCTGATGACCACCGAACCGGTGATCGTCTCGGCCGACGCCACCGTGGCCGAGGGCCTCGCGCTGGTCCGCCGCCACGAGCTCGCGCCGGTGCTCGGCGCCGCCGTCTGCGTCACCCTGCCGCCGTACGAGCCGCCGACCGGTCGGTTCCTCGGGCTCGTGCACTTCCAGCGGATGCTCCGCTACCCGCCGAACGAGCGGCTCGGCACGCTCATCGACCAGCAGACCGAACCGGTCCGGGTCGACGCAAGCGCCGCCGAGGTCACCCGCATCATGGCGACCTACAACCTGCTGTCCGTCCCCGTGGTCGACGACGCCCACCGTCTCGTCGGGGTGGTGACGATCGACGATGTCCTCGACCACGTCCTGCCGGACGACTGGCGAAGTCAGGGCGAGGGGGAACCCTCACCGCTTCCACGCCAACGCCCGCGCAGGACACCCGTGACGACGGGAAGGAGGACCACCCGTGGCCCGAACGGATGACAACCGTCGCGACCGTGACCGGCAAGAGGTCCGGCTCGACTCCCCGAAGGGCATGCGCACGCGTGTGCTCCCCAGCCGCCGCCGTGGTCGCGGGGACACCTTCGGTCGCGCGACCGAGGGCATCGCCCGCGGCATGGGCACGCCCTGGTTCCTCATCGGGCTCACGCTGTTCTGCGTGGTCTGGATGGGCTACAACACCCTGGCGCCGAAGCCGTGGCAGTTCGACTCGGCGGCCATCGGCTTCACGGCTCTGACGCTCGTGCTCTCGCTGCAGGCCTCGTACGCCGCCCCGCTGATCCTGCTCGCGCAGAACCGGCAGGACGACCGCGACCGCGTGCAGTTCGAGCAGGACCGCCAGCGTGCCGAACGCAACCTGGCCGACACCGAGTACCTGGCCCGCGAGGTCGTGGCCCTGCGCCTGGCGATGCGGGACATGGCGTCGAAGGACTTCATCCGCGCCGAGCTCCGCTCCCTGCTCGAGGAACTCGACCGCCGCGACGCCGACGAGGCCGGCTACGCGGACGAACACGACAGCTCCACCCGTGGCTGACGCCGCCCCCACCGACGAACAGCTCGGCACGGCGGTCCTCGCCGCGCTCGGCCGCGTCATCGACCCCGAGATCCGCCGCCCCGTCACGGAGCTCGACATGATCCGCGGTGTCGACGTGCAGCCAGGAGGCGCGGTGCGCGTCGACCTGCAGCTCACGATCGTGGGGTGCCCCGCCGCCGACACCATCGAGCGCGACGTCCGCGTCGCCGCCGGGTCCGTCCCGGGGGTCGCGGCAGTCGACGTCGACGTGTCCGTGATGGCCCCGGCCACACGCGCCGCGCTGACCGAGCGGCTGCGAGCCGGTCGGCCGAAGGGCGTCCAGTTCACCGCGGACTCGCTCACCCGCGTCATCGCCGTCACGAGCGGCAAGGGCGGCGTCGGCAAGTCCACCGTCACCGTGAACCTCGCCGTCGCGCTCGCCCTCCGGGGCTTGCGGGTCGGGGTCGTCGACGTCGACGTGCACGGCTTCAGCGTCCCCGGCCTGATGGGCCTGACCGACGAGCACGGGGTCGCACCCCGCCCGACGCGGGTGGACAGCATGATCCTGCCGCCGGTGGCGCACGACGTGAAGGTCGTCTCGATCGGCATGTTCGTCGACGACGTCTCGACCGCGGTGTCGTGGCGCGGACCGATGCTGCACCGCACCGTGAACCAGTTCCTGACCGATGTGTGGTTCGGTGACCTCGACGTCCTGCTGCTCGACCTGCCTCCGGGCACCGGCGACGTCGCGATCTCGGTGGGGCAGCTGCTGCCGCACGCCGAGGTCCTGGTCGTGACGACCCCGCAGGCCGCCGCCGCCGACGTCGCCGAGCGCAGCGGGATCGTCGCTCGGCAGACCGGGCAGCGGGTCATCGGCGTGATCGAGAACATGGCCGGGCTCGTGCAGCCCGACGGCTCGGTCCTGCACCTGTTCGGCGAGGGCGGTGGCGCCGAGACCGCCGCACGACTCTCCCGCGGGCAGGACACCCCTGTTCGGGTGCTCGGCAGCGTGCCGCTGTCCGTGCCGCTGCGCGAGGGCGGCGACGCGGGGGTGCCGGTGGTGCTCGGCGCCCCGGAGGACCCGTCAGCCGTTGCCCTGACGGCGATCGCCCACCGGATCACCACGATGGGACGCGGGCTCGCCGGCCGGAAGCTCGGGTTGTCGCTGTCCTAGGCTCGGGGTCATGAGCACGGATCACGTCGATGTCGACTGGGACCACGCACGCGCCACCAACCGCGCGAACTGGGACGACCGGGTGCCGATCCACGAGGGTGCCTACGCGATCGATGCCCTGTCCGACCCCGGCCACCGCTCCGACGTCGTCCGCGAAGACCTGCCGGCCCTGACGCCCTGGGTACCGAACGGCTCACTCGCGGGCCTCGACGTCTGTCACCTGCAGTGCCACATCGGCACCGACACGGTGTCGCTCGCCCGCGAGGGCGCCCGATTGACCGGCGTCGACTTCTCCCCCGCGGCCCTCGCCTCGGCCGCCGGACTCGCATCACGGCTCGGCCTCGACGTCACCTGGGTCGAGACCGACGTCCTCGATGCCCGGGCCGCCGTCACCGGTGACTTCGACGTCGTGTACACGAGCATCGGCACCATCTGCTGGCTCCCCGACCTCGACCGCTGGGCTGCGCAGGTCGCTGGCCTGCTGCGCCCCGGCGGCGTGTTCTTCATCCGCGACGGCCACCCGGCGATGTACGCCCTCGACGAGGACGCCGACGAGCTCGTCACCCGGTACCGGTACTTCCCCGACGGCACGGCCCAGCAGTGGGACGACGCCGGTACCTACGCCGGCGACGGCGCGGTGGCGAACACCCGCACCTTCGAGTGGCCGCACCCGCTGTCCGAGATCGTGAACGCCCTGCTCGGCGCCGGACTGCGGCTCCGACGGCTCGACGAGGGCCGGACCCTGCCGTGGCGGTTCAGCCCCCGCATGGTCGAGACCGGCACCGGCTCGTGGGCCTGGCCGGAGCACGACCGTGACCGCATCCCGACCACGTACACGATCGTCGCCACACGAGACTGATCTCGACCCCTGGTCCGTTCGACGCATCCTGTGCGTTCGTTCATGGACAGGTCGTTCTACCGCGGCGCATTATGCAAGGGCATTACACAATGCCCTTGCGGAATGTCTCGTGAGGGCTCCACCCGCCGGACGACGACGTCCGACCGAGGACAGGAGAACCGTGTGAACCAGAACACCCGCGTGCGATCGGGCCTCGTGGCCGCCATCGCCGCCGTCATCGTCGCAGGGGGCTCGCTCGCTGCGGCACCCGCCCTCGCCGCGACGACCTGCGCGACCGCCTGGAGCGCCGGCACCGCCTACAACGGCGGAGCAACCGTGAGCGAGAACGGCTCGAACTACACCGCGAACTGGTGGACACAGGGCGACGAGCCGGCGACCCACTCCGGGGCGACCGGCAGCGGTCAGCCGTGGACGTCGGCCGGCGCCTGCACCGGCGGCAGCACCGGCGGCGGGACCACGACCCCGGGCGGTGGCGGGACCACCACGCCCGGCAACGGCAGCACCGGCACCGCGAGCGGCCTGGTGTTCAGCCCGTACAAGGACATCACCGTGAACCTCGACTGGAACACGAACGTCATGAACACCGCGGTCACCGGCACGCGGATCCCGGTCGTCGGGTCGAGCAACAGCCTGGTGTCGACGCGGGAACCGGGCCTCAAGGCCATCACGCTCGCCTTCGCGACCGGCACCTGCGGCAGCGAGAACTGGGGCGGAGTCGCTGCCGACGCGTTCGCCAGCGCCAACATCGCGAAGCTCGACGCGGCCGGGGTGAACTACATCGTCAGCACCGGTGGCGCCGCAGGCTCGTTCAAGTGCTCCGGCGCCGCGCTGCAGTCCTTCATCGCCCGCTACGCCTCCCCGCACATGATCGGCGTCGACTTCGACATCGAGAGCGGGCAGTCCGCGGCAGACGTGCAGAACCTGGTGAGCGCTGCGGCCCTGGCGCAGTCGAAGTACCCGGGCCTGCGCTTCTCCTTCACGCTCGCAACCCTGGCCGCGTCCGACGGTTCGTTCGGCGGGCTGAACAGCACCGGCGACGCCACCGTCAAGGCGATCAAGGCTTCGACCCTGTCGAACTACACGATCAACCTCATGACGATGGACTTCGGACCGCGACCACGGCCAACTGCGTCATCGTCGGGTCGACGTGTCAGATGGGGCAGTCCACGATCCAGGCGGTCACGAACCTGCAGCACACCTACGGGATCGCCTCGTCGAAGATCGAGGTCACCCCGATGATCGGCGTCAACGACACCACCGACGAGGTCTTCACCCTCGCGGACGCCGACACCGTCGCCGCGTACGCCAAGTCACACGGGCTCGCCGGGGTGCACACCTGGTCGCTCGACCGGGACACCCCCTGCCCGACGGCGCAGAGCACCGCATCGCCGACCTGCAACTCCGTGGCCGGGTCTGCGCCGCTCGCCTGGACGGACCGCTTCCTGGCGGCCCTGAAGTAAGGCAGAGCCCGGCGTACCTGGTCGGATCGGGCATACCTCGTCGTTCCTTCCGACCAGGTACGCCCGATTCCACTCGCCATCGGGATCGCCACGCGACCCCGCGACGGACTGGAGGCCCGGTGCCGGCTGGCACCGGGCCTCCAGTCCGTCGCGTTGGGACGTGACGGGCGTCAGGTCGCTTCGGCGTCGAAGGGTGCCGGTTCACCGGCGGCCAGGGGCACGACGGGAGCCGTTGCGCGCACCTTCGAGGCCGTCACCTGCGCGGTCTGGACGGCTGCGGCACTGGTGCCGGAGTCGAGCAGGGCGTCTCGGATGATGCGGCGCGGGTCGTACTGGCGCGGGTCGAGCTTCTGCCACTCGATGTCGTCGAACTCGGGACCCATCTCGTCGCGCATCCGCTCCTTCGCGGTGTCGGCGAACCGACGGACGGCCTTGACGAACTCGGCCAGCTTCTGGGCGTACATCGGCAGGCGCTGCGGCCCGAGCAAGAGGACGCCGATGACCCCGATGATCAGGATCTTGTCGAGCGGGATGTCCACGCGAGCGAGCCTAACGCGTGCTGCTGCGTTGCACCTCTAGAGTTGTCTCCCGAACGGAGTGTGCGTGTCAGAGAAAGAGTCGAACTGGAAGTTCGCCGAGGACATCGTCTCGGAGACCGAGGCGATCGCCCGTGCTCGTGAGCACTCCCTGGAACTCGGGGTCGAAGCGATCTCGCCCGCGATCGGTGCGCAGATCGGGGTCATCGCCGCAGCCTCGCGAGCCACGAGCATCATCGAGATCGGCACCGGTCTCGGGGTCTCCGGCCTGTACCTGCTCGCCGGCACCCCGAACGCGACCCTGACGACGATCGACGTCGAGGTCGACCACCAGCAGTTCGCCCGCGACGCGTACATCAGCGCCGGCACCGCTCCCGCTCGGATCCGGCTCATCCCCGGTCGGGCGAACCAGGTGCTCCCCCGCATGAACGAGGCCTCGTACGACGTCGTGCTCGTCGACGCCGACCCCGAGCACGTGATCGAGTACGTCGAGCACGGGCTGCGGCTCGCCCGTCTGGGTGGCACCGTCCTGGTGCCGCACGCCCTCTGGCGCGGACGCGTCGCCGACCCGGTGAAGCGCGACCGCGCCACCACGGACTTCCGGCTGCTCCTGACCGAGGTGTCGACCTCGGGTGCGGTGCGCAGCGCGCTGTCGCCCGCCGGTGACGGACTGCTGCAGTTGACGAAGGTCACCAACTAGCGCTCGACCCGCCGGCGTACGCGCAGGTCAGTCCAGGTGCCGCAGGTACCGCTCGGGCGACTCGAGGAACGCACGCTCGTTCCGCACCAGGTCGAGGTCGCGCCATTCTGTGCGCCGCAGGCCCCACTCGCCGACCTCGTGGATCTCGGCCCCGGGGAACGCGGCGAGCACGGGTGAGTGGGTCGAGAGCACGACCTGGCCGACACCCGTCTCGACGATGGACTGCAGGAGCCCGATCAGCGCCAGGCACCCCGAGAACGACAGGGCGGATTCCGGCTCGTCGAGGATCCAGAGCCCGGGCCACTGCGACCGGTGGATCACGAAGTCGAGGAACGACTCACCGTGGCTCCGCTCATGGAACAGCGGCTCGGCTCCCCCGGGGTGCTGTTCGAGGTAGGTGAAGACTCCGTGCATCGTCTCGGCGCGCAGGAAGAAGCCGGACCGCACCGCGCCGGGCTCCCGGTGCAGGGCGATGTGCTCCCAGAGCTGCGATTCGCTCGGGCGGGTGCTGTGCCCGGACTTCGTCGAGCCACCCTCTGGCCCCATGCCGAAGGCGAGCGCCATCGCCTCGACCAGGGTGGACTTGCCAGCACCGTTCTCACCGACCAGCACCGTCACCGGAGCGAGGTCGAGCCCGTCGTCGAGCAGCTGCCGCACGGGCGCGAGCGTGGCCGGCCAGACGTCGCGCCGCATCGGGTCGGGCGCGTACTCCTCGACACGGCGGATCGGCAGTCTCGTCCTCGGCACGGCCCCATCCTGACGGAGCCCACCGACAGGGCCGCGGATGCCCCCGTCGCGGGATCGGCAGCGGACAGACGGAAGGCCCGGAGCGTACACGCTCCGGGCCTTCCGTTCTGGTGCTTCGACGTACTAGGCCGAGACGACCTCAGCGAGTGCGTCGTGGAGTTCCTTGGCCTCGGCATCGTTGACCGAGACGACCAGGCGGCCTCCACCTTCGAGCGGAACCCGCACGATGATGAGTCGACCCTCCTTAACAGCCTCCATCGGCCCGTCACCGGTCCTCGGCTTCATGGCTGCCATCAGATGTCCCCTTTCGTGCAGTAAATGCAACGCCATTATCCCGTACGGAGGGGGCAACTGCGAAACCGCCCAGGTTGGGGGTGTCGGATGTGCCGTCCGGATGCTCCGCAGAACGCGGATCCACCGGCCTCCGGCGCCCCGCATCGATCACGGCGGGGTCCAGTCGTAGCCGTCGATCCACCACGTGGAGTACAACCAGACCCACTGCAGCCCGACGAACGCGACGACGACGGCCACGCGGTACACCCGCGACCGTGGCAGCGCGACGATACCGAGCAACGGCGCGATCGGCACGAGGATGCGCCACGTGCTCGACTGCGGGAAGAACACCGCGAGCAGGTACACGAGGTACGCCACGCCCCAGAGTCGGAGCTCGATGCCGATCGAGCGTGCGGCGGGCATGCACACGAACGCGGCGAACCCGGCGAGCACGACGACGAGCAGCACCGTTCCGGCCGGCTGCCCGAACCACCACCCGAACCCCTGCACCCACGGCGCGAACGGCACGAGTTCCTTCCACCCGATGTACGACGACCGCCAGGCGAGCTCGGTGTCGGTGTAGGCCTTCGGCACTCCGGTGACCGCCCACGCGATCGCCGGCCAGGCCAGACCGACCAGACCCGACACCGTGGCGACCACCGCGGGCGGTACGAGCCGGCGGAGGCTCAGCGGTTCCGACGAGCGCACCCACGCCGGGCGGATCGCCCACGCGGCCACGAAGAGCACCACCAGGAACGCGAAGGCGAGCCCCGTCGGTCGCGTCATGCCGAGCAGCAGCACGACGGGCAGCATCGCCCACCACCGCCGGTCCACCATGAGCAACAGCGCGACGAGCAGCAGGAACAGCCCCATCGCCTCCGCGTAGGCCACCTGGAACATCGCCGACACCGGTGCGACGCAGAACAGCACCGTGGCGAACGTCGCCCGTGCGGGGTCGAGGAACCGGCCCATGAGCCGGCGGAACACCAGCGCGGCCCCGAGTCCGGCGAGCAACGACACCGAGACCGCCACGAACTCGAACGACGCTCCGGTGAGCGTCATGAGCGCCCGCACCAGGAACGGGTACGCGGGCATGAACGCCCACGCGTTCTCGGTCACGTGCCCGGCGGCATCGACCGGCAGCGTCGACGGGTACCCGCCCGTGGCGATCACGCGGTACCAGGCGCCGTCCCAGATCGCCGCGAACGACAGGTAGCCCGGGCTCTGCACGGTGAACGAGTTCGCCGCTTGCACACCCGCGAACGCGAGCATCATGGCACCGGTGACGAGCCGCGCCAGCACATAGACGACCGTGATGCGCACCCACCACGGGACGACCCGGTACCGGGCCCGCCAGCGGCTCCGAGCAGGGGTCCTCCGGGTGGCCCCCGCCGTCGTCAGGCCGTCAGCCACCGACGCAGCCCGGCCTCGACCGCGGTGATCTGCGCGACCGGCACCTGCTCGTCGTCGTGGTGGGCGAAGACCGGCTCGCCGGGGCCGTAGTTGACCGCGGGGACCCCGAGCGCCGAGAAGCGTGCGACGTCGGTCCAGCCGTACTTCGGACGGGGCTCCGGTCCACCGACGGCGGCGACGAAGTCCTGCGCGAGCGGGGCGTCGAGACCGGGGCGGGCACCGGCGGCGAGGTCGACGATCGTGACCTCGTACCCGTCGAACAGCTCGCGGATGTGGGCGACGGCCTCGTCGGCCGAGCGCGAGGGGGCGAACCGGTAGTTCACGTGCACCATCGCCTCGTCCGGGATGATGTTGCCCGCGATGCCGCCGCTGATGCCGACCGCGTTCAGGCCCTCGCGGTACTCGAGCCCGTCGACCGTGACGGTGCGCGGCTCGTACGCGGCCAGGGTGGCCAGGATCGGGGCGGTCTTGTGGATGGCGTTGTCGCCGATCCAGCTCCGGGCGCTGTGCGAGCGCTTGCCGAACGTGCGGATCTCGGCGCGGAGGTTGCCGTTGCACCCGCCCTCGATCTGCGCCCCGGACGGCTCGCCCAGGATGGCGAAGTCGGCGGCGAGGAGTTCGGGTCGCGTCCGGGCCAGGCGGCCGAGACCGTTCAGGGCGTCGCTCACCTCTTCGTGGTCGTACCAGACCCACGTGACGTCGACCGAGGGGTCGACCAGGTCGTACGCGAGCTTGAGCTGCACCGCGCAGCCCGCCTTCATGTCGACGGTGCCGCGGCCCCAGAGGATCTCGGTGCCGTCCTCGGCGGTCCGGAACTCGGTCGGCAGGTTGTCGTTGAGCGGGACGGTGTCGATGTGACCGGCGATGACGACCCGGCGGTCGCGGCCCAGGTTCGTCCGCGCCACGATCGCGTCGCCGTCACGGATCACCTCGAGGTGCGGAAGCGGTGCGAGCACGGCCTCGATCGCGTCGGCGAGGGCCTGCTCGTTGCCGGACACCGACTCGATGTCGCAGATGGCACGGGTGATGTCGATGGACGAGGCGGTGAGGTCGAGGTGCTCCGGCATGCGGGCAGCCTACCGGCCACCCCTCGCACCGCCCCGGCAGTCCGGACGGTCGGCAACCCAACCGCCCCGGCAGTCCGGACGGTCGGCAACCCGACCGCCCCGGCAGTCCGGACGGACGGTGCCTGCCGACCGGCGCTCGGTACCCTGGAGCCGTGACCGACACGACTGCCACCGACCGCCCGACCCACGCCTGGGGCCACGGCCTCGCGACGATCGCCGCCGACGGCACGACGCTCGACACCTGGTATCCCGAGACGCACCTCGGCGCGCTTCCCTCCGACGCCGTGTTCCCTGCCGAGCTGCAGGCGCACGTCGGTGACGACCCCCGCCGCGAGGTCCGGATCGAGCCCGTCACCACCGAGATCACGATCGACGCCGGCCCGACGAGCACCCCGGACGCGTACCTCCGCCTGCACCTGCTGAGCCACCTGCACGTCCGCCCGAACGAGGTCTCCCTCGACGGTGTCTTCGGCCACCTGCCGATCGTCGCGTGGACGAACGCCGGCCCGGTGCACCCCGAGTCCCTGACGCGCCTGCGCCCGTCGCTGCAGCGCGCCGGCATCGCCGTGCACGCGATCGACAAGTTCCCGCGCCTGGTCGACTACGTCGTGCCGGACCGCGTGCGGATCGGCGACGCGAACCGCGTCCGCCTCGGCGCACACCTGGCGCCGGGCACGACCGTCATGCACGAGGGCTTCGTGAACTTCAACGCCGGCACCCTCGGCGACGCCATGATCGAGGGCCGCGTCTCGCAGGGCGTCGTCGTCGGCAACGGCACCGACATCGGCGGCGGCGCCTCGATCATGGGCACCCTGTCCGGCGGTGGCACGCACCGTGTCTCGCTCGGCGAACGCGCGCTGCTCGGCGCGAACGCGGGCCTCGGCATCTCGCTCGGCGACGACTCCGTCATCGAGGCCGGTCTCTACGTCACGGCAGGCACGAAGGTGGTGCTGGTCGGCGCGGCCCCGAACGCCGACGGCACCCCGAAGACCGTCAAGGCCGCCGAGCTCTCCGGAACCCCGAACATCCTGTTCCGCCGCAACAGCGTCAGCGGCGCCGTCGAGGCGCTGCAGCGCAAGGGCGAGGGCATCCAGCTGAACACCGCGCTGCACGCGTAGCGTCCCGCGGCCGACGCACCCGCCTGGAGGCCCGGTGCCGGTCCACGAGACCGCCACCGGGACTCCAGGCCGTTGCGCCCAGAGCCCCACCCCGCGAGCGGTCACGACACGCCGCCCGCGGGCGGCGTGGGCGCACGAACCGTCGTTTCGACACCCGCCGGACGACAGTTCGCGACCACTCGGCGAAGGCGAGCGGCGCGTCCCACCTCCCCGCGCCCGACCCGCCCGCCTGGAGGCCCGGCGCCGGTCCACGAGACCGCCACCGGGCCTCCAGGCTGTTGCGTCCAGAGCCCCACCCCGCCCCGCGAGCGGTCACGACACGCCGCCCGCGGGCGCCGAGCGCGCACGAACCGTCGGTTCGACACCCGCCGGACGACAGTTGTCGACCACTCGGCGAAGGCGAGCGGCGCGCCCCGCCTCCCCGCGCCCGACCCGACCGCCTGGAGGCCCGGTGCCGGTCCACGAGACCGCCACCGGGCCTCCAGGCCGTTGCGTCCAGTGCCCCACCCCGCCCCGCGAGCGGTCACGACACGCCGCCCGCGGGCGGCGTGGGCGCACGAACCGTCGGTTCGACACCCGCCGGACGACAGTTCGCGACCACTCGGCGGAGGCGAGTGGCGCGTCCCGCCTCCCTGCAAGCGGGCGGAATACCAACCGGCGCACACGCACGAGCGCCCCGCGCCACGGAACCGTGGGGCGGGGCGCTCGGAGTCGGTCAGCGCGTGGGGACGTCGCGCTCGGGCGCGCCCACGTAGAGCTGCTGGGGGCGACCGATCTTGTTCAGCGGGTCGTTGTTCAGCTCGCGCCACTGGGCGATCCAGCCCGGCAGACGACCGATGGCGAACAGGACGGTGAACATCCGCGGCGGGAAGCCCATCGCCTTGTAGATGATGCCGGTGTAGAAGTCGACGTTCGGGTAGAGCTTGCGGCTGACGAAGTACTCGTCCTCGAGCGCGATCTGCTCGAGCTCCATCGCGATGTCGAGCAGGTCGTCCTGCACGCCGAGGGACTCGAGGACCTCGTGCGCGGACTCCTTGACGAGCTTGGCGCGCGGGTCGTAGTTCTTGTAGACGCGGTGTCCGAAGCCCATGAGCTTGACGCCCTGCTCCTTGTTCTTCACCCGCTCGACGAAGCGCGTGACGGGCTCGCCCGAGTCCTTGATCTGCTGGAGCATCTCGAGCACGGCCTCGTTCGCACCGCCGTGCAGCGGGCCGTACAGGGCGTTGATGCCGGCCGAGATCGAGGCGAACATGTTCGCCTTCGTCGAGCCGACCATGCGCACCGTCGAGGTCGAGGCGTTCTGCTCGTGGTCCTCGTGCAGGATGAGGAGCCGCTCGAGCGCCTTCGAGAGCACCGGGTTGGGCTTGTAGGTCTCGGCCATGGTGCCGAAGTTCAGCCGCAGGAAGTTGTCGACGAAGGACAGCGAGTTGTCCGGGTACAGGAACGCCTGCCCGATGGCCTTCTTGTGGGCGTAGGCCGCGATGACCGGGAGCTTGGCGAGGAGCCGGACGGTCTGCAGCTCGACCTTCTCGGGGTCGTCGACGTCCATGTCGTCCTCGTAGTACGTGGACAGGGCGCTCACGGCGCTCGAGAGCACGGACATCGGGTGCGCCGAGTGTGGCAGGGCGTCGAACAGGCGGCGGAGGTCTTCGTGCAGCAGGGTGTGCCGACGGATGCGGGCGTCGAACTGCTCGAGCTCGGTGGGGGTCGGCAGCTCGCCGTAGATCAGGAGCCACGCGACCTCGAGGAAGGTGCAGTTGCCGGCGATCTGGTCGATCGGGTACCCGCGGTAGCGCAGGATGCCCTGGTCGCCGTCGATGTAGGTGATCGCGCTCTTCGTCGCACCGGTGTTCACGAACCCGTAGTCGAGCGTGTTCATCCCGGTCTGCTTCTTGAAGGTCGAGATGTCGATCGCGGACGCGCCGTCGACGCTCTGCAGGATCGGGAACTCCGCCGTGCCACCCGGGAACGTCAGCGTCGCGGTCGCGCCCTGCTGTTCGGCGGCGGGACTCACGGGGACGGGCGTGGTGGGCGGTGTGGCCGTCTTCTGAGCGTCATTGGCAGTGTCAGTCACGAGGACAGCCTAATCGCGGCACCTGTCGGTCGTGCACACATCCCAGGTGACGATTTGGTGGTTCCCACGGATTGCGGGTCCCACCCGGAGTACTCGTGTCCGTGCTACGCGGTGCCGAGGCGACGGCTGCTCGCCAGTCGCTGCGACGCTGCGGCGATGCGTTCGTCGGTCGCGGTCAGGGCCACGCGGACGTGTTCGCCCCCTGCTGCGCCGTAGAACGTGCCCGGTGCGACGAGTATCCCGCGGTCGGCGAGCCAGGCCACGGTGTCGAGTGCGGGTTCGCCACGGGTGGCCCAGAGGTAGAGCCCGGCCTCGCTGTGGTCGATCCGGAACCCGGCGTCCTCGAGTGCTCCCCGGAGCATGTTCCGGCGCGCCCGGTAGCGGGCCTTCTGCTGCTGCACGTGGCTCTCGTCCTGCAGCGCGACGACCATGGCCTGCTGCACGGGCAGCGGCGGCATGAGCCCGGCGTGCTTCCGGACGGCCAGGACGTCGGCCAGGATCGCGGCGTCACCGGCGACGAAGGCCGCACGGTAGCCGGCGAGGTTCGACTGCTTCGACAGCGAGTACACGCTCAGCACGCCGTCGAGCGAATCACCGACCACCCGGGGGTCCAGGATCGTGGGCGTCGGGGTGGTGGCGTACTCCGGGTCCCACCCGAGCTCGGCGTAGCACTCGTCGCCGACGATGACGGCCCCGAGCTCGCGGGCGCGCACCACGGCGGCACGGAGTTCGTCGAGGGTCAGCACGCGGCCGTCCGGGTTGCCCGGGGAGTTCAGCCACACGAGCTTCGTGGTGGACGGCCACGCCGCGGGGTCGTCCGAGGCGAGGGCATCGGCCCGGACCAGTGCGGCGCCGAGCTCGTACGTCGGGTACGCCGCGGCCGGGAACACCACGGTGTCACCGGGGCCGATGCCGAGCCAGAGCGCCAGGCCCGCGATGAACTCCTTCGAGCCGATCGTCGGCAGCGCGTTCGCCTCGGTCAGGGCGACACCGTGCCGACGGCCGTACCAGTCGGCGATGGCCTGCCGCAGCGCCGGGGTGCCGGCGACCTGCGGGTAGGCGTGCGCGTCGGTCGCGGTGGCCAGGGCGGTGCGGACGACCTCGGGCGTGGGGTCGACGGGCGATCCGACGCTGAGGTCGACGATGCCGCCCTCGTACGCCGCGGCGCGCTGCTTGAACGGGACGAGCTGGTCCCAGGGGAAGTCGGGGAGGTCGAGCGCCACGAGGGGTCCGGTCAGCCGCGGACGGGCTCGGCCGCGACGACGGGGTGGTCCTTGTGGATCACGCCGACCTTCGCGGCGCCACCGGGCGACCCGACCTCGTCGAAGAACTCGACGTTGGCCTTGTAGTAGTCGGCCCACTGGTCGGGCAGGTCGTCTTCGTAGTAGATGGCCTCGACGGGGCAGACCGGCTCACACGCACCGCAGTCGACGCACTCGTCGGGGTGGATGTAGAGCGAGCGGTCACCCTCGTAGATGCAGTCGACCGGGCATTCGTCGATGCAGGCTCGGTCCTTGACGTCGACACAGGGCTGGGCGATCACGTAGGTCACGGTTCGGGTGCTCCCTTCGACGAGCGGGTTCGAGTCTACTCGCGGCCCGGGGCCGTCCGGGACCGCAGCCCCGACAGGTCCGGCCACGCGAGGACCAGGGCGGCGATGACCGCGGGGGCGAAGGTCCACACGTACCCGGCCGCGTTGGCGAGGACGAGCGGCGAGCTCTCCCCGCCGACCGACACGAGCACCTGCGTCGCGACGAGGATCCCGATGCCGATCGCGGCCGTCATCGCCCGCGAGCGGTAGACGAGCCGCACGCCCACGGTCAGACCGAGCACGATGAGGGTGGTGACGACGAGTCCGACCGGGAACGCGCCGATCGTCTGCTGGTGCGTGACCGTCCCGAGGCCGCCGGCGAGCATCCCGAGCAGCAGCGAGACGACGACCGCCGCGGCCTTGCCCTGACCGGACATCTCGGCGTAGCTCTGCGGCGCCGCCGGCTGCGGGGCCGCGTCGTGCCGGAACGCCTCGACCGCCGGGGCGTGCTGCCGGACGCCGTGCGGCATCACCCACGACAGGTCCGCGGGGTCGGCGGGGTCCACGGGGTCGACGGCGACCTGGGAGCGGTACTGCTCGACCGCCGCACGCACCTTGGCCCGGACCGGCAGGACGTCGACCGTGACGTCGGCCTGACCGCCGGCGGGGTCGACGATCATCGAGAACGGGACTTCCTCGGCTCGGGCCGCGTACCGCGCCGCGTGGTGCACGCGCACGTGGTCGGGGTGCCCGTAGCCGCCGTCGTCGGCGTAGCTGATCACGGCGTCGGCACCGGTGGAGCGGATCGCGGCGCGGACGTCGTCCACGACCTCGCCCAGGTCGGCCGCGGTCAGCGAGTCGGCCGGGGCGTCGTCCGCGGCGGTGGCCCGCCCGTCCGGTCCCCACTGCATGCCGGAGTCGACGTAGCGACGCTCCGGCAGATCGGTCGGCCGGGCACCGCGCCCGCCGAGCCACAGGTGCTGCGGGCCGCCGAGGGCGGCGAGGGCTGCGGCGATCTCGGTCTCCCGGTGCCGTGCCACCCGCGCGGGGTCGCCCGCCAGCGGGGCCAACTGCTCCGTGAGCATCTCGCCGCGCTCGCCCCGGGTCGCGGTGAGCACGGTCACTCCGGCGCCGCGCTCGAGCAGGGTCGCGATGGTCCCGCCCGACGAGAGCGTCTCGTCGTCGGGGTGGGCGTGCACGATCAGGACGCGCTCGGGGCGCGTGGCGGGGGCCTTCGACATCGTCCCCCAGGGTACGGGACTAGCGGGGCGTGACGATGTAGGTCGCCGTGACGCCGCCGCTGTCCTTGCTCTCCGAGAAGGTCAGGACGACGCGGTGGGCGTCGCTCCGGAACATGCCGAACGCGCTCGACGAGTCCACACGCTTCGCCGACTCGGTGTACCCGGCCTCGGTGAGCTGCTGCACGGCGGCTTGGAAGTCGTCGACCGAGGCCGCCCGGACCTGCGCCACCCACCCCGAGCCGTTCGGTCCGGCTCCCCCGCCGAGCACGGTGCCGTCGACGAGCGGAACGTCGGCCGACGGGAACCCGTCCGGCACCTTGCCGTCGGAGGTCACGTCCGCGCCCTTGAGCGCCGTGTTGAGCGCGCCGTCGATGCCACCCGCGACCGAGGACATGCCGTCCTGGATCGCCTTGCCGTCGATGCCCGCGACCCCGTCGGCCACGTTCGACGCGACGGAGGACCCGAGGTCGGTGGCCTGCTGCACGGCCTGGGTCGAGCAGCCGGTGAGCCCGGCCAGGGCGATGCCGGCAGCGACCGCGGCGATCAGCGGGGTACGGAGGGAGCGCATGGCGCGACCGTAACGGACGAGCCGGGAGGCCCGGCGCGAGTTGGCTGTGAACGTGCCGTCCCCGCGGCGGTCACGTGCGCGGCGGGGCCGCCCCGGGCCTCCTTCCCGACGAACGGGTCAGTCGACGTACGCGCGCGTCGCCGCGACCAGGGCGTCGACGCCGACCGGGATCGCGGTCTCGGCCTGCGGCGCGTAGAACGGCGAGTGGTTGCTCGGGATCTCCTCGCCGCGGCGGAAGCGCTCCGGGTCGGTGATGCCCGTGAACCAGTACACGAGCGGCGCTCCGGCGGCGGTGGCGAGCTGGCCGACGTCCTCCGACGCCATGGCGAGCCCGATCTCCAGGTCGCGGGCTCCCGGCACCTCGGCGCGGATGGCCTCGAGCACGGTGGCAGCGGCCTCGGCGTCGTTCACGGTGACCTCGGCGCCCGGTGCACGCACGATCGTCGGCTCGGACAGGCCGCCGGCCGTGCTCTCGGCACGGACGATGCGCTCGATCGAGGCGATGATGCGCTGGCGGGTCTCCTCGTTGCGGGCCCGGGTCGAGATCTCGATGACGGCCTCGTCGGGGATGATGTTCGCCCGCGTGCCGGCGTGGAAGCTGCCGACGGTGACGACTCCCGCGTCGCTCGGCGAGACCTCGCGGGCGACGACGGTCTGCAGCCGCACGACGGCCGAGGCCGCGGTGACGACCGGGTCGAGCGAGGCCTGCGGGGCCGAACCGTGCGCCCCACGACCGTTGAAGGTCACCGTCAGCCGGTCGCTCGACGCCATCACGGGGCCGGTGCCGACGGCGACGATGCCGACCGGTGCGGGCGCGGAGTGCTGCCCGAGCACGACGTCCGGCTTCGGGAACCGTTCGACCAGGCCGTCCTCGACCATCGCGCGGGCGCCGGAGATGACTTCTTCCGCGGGCTGGAAGACGGCGACGACCGTGCCGCGCCAGTCCCCCGTGGTCGCGACCAGGCGCTCCAGCGTGCCGAGCAACCACGTGACGTGGATGTCGTGGCCGCAGGCGTGCATGGTCGGGACCTCGCGGCCCTCGTCGTCCGTGCCGACGTGCTCGCTGGCGTAGGCCAGGCCGGTCCGCTCCTGCACGGGCAGGCCGTCCATGTCGGCGCGGAGCCAGACCACGGGGCCCTCGCCGTTCGACACGACACCGACGACGCCGGTGCCGCCGACGCCCGTCGTCACCTCGATCCCACCGATCTCGGCGAGCTTCGCAGTGATGACACCGGCGGTGCGGTGCTCCTGGAAGCCGAGCTCCGGGTGGGCGTGCAGGTCCTGGTAGATCGAGAGCAGGTCGAGAGTCACGGTGCCCACGGTACAACCGCGAACGGCCCGGCCACCTGCTGCAGGTGACCGGGCCGTCGGACGGAGGACGGGCCTCCGCGGGTGTTGCGCGTGCTGGTGCCTACGCGTCCTGACGCTTCAGACGGGCGTAGGAGCGCTGGCGGGCCTGCGCGTCGAGCTCGACCTTGCGGATGCGGACGGCGTCGGGGGTGACCTCGACGCACTCGTCCTCGCGCGCGAACTCCAGGCACTCCTCGAGGGAGAGCTGGCGCGACGGCGTCATCGACTCGAAGGAGTCGGCGTTCGCCGAACGCATGTTCGTGAGCTTCTTCTCCTTCGTGATGTTGACGTCCATGTCGTCGGCGCGCGAGTTCTCGCCGATGACCATGCCCTCGTAGACCTCTTCGGTCGGGTTGACGAAGAACGTCATCCGCTCCTGGAGGTTCGTGATGGCGAACGGCGTGACGACACCCGAACGGTCGGACACGATCGAGCCGTTGATGCGGGTCTGGATCGAGCCGGCCCACTCGTCGTAGCCGTGCGAGATCGCGTTGGCGATGCCGGTACCGCGGGTCTCGGTCAGGAACGACGTGCGGAAGCCGATCAGGCCACGCGACGGGACGATGAACTCCATGCGCACCCAGCCGGTGCCGTGGTTCGTCATGTTCTCCATGCGGCCCTTGCGAGCGGCCATGAGCTGCGTGATCGCGCCGAGGTACTCCTCCGGCGTGTCGATCGTCATGTGCTCGTACGGCTCCAGCAGCTTGCCGTTGTCGTCACGCTTCGTGACCACCTGGGGCTTGCCGACGGTGAGCTCGAAGCCCTCACGACGCATCTGCTCGACGAGGATGGCCAGTGCGAGCTCGCCGCGACCCTGGACCTCCCACGCGTCCGGACGACCGATGTCGAGGACCTTGAGCGAGACGTTGCCGATGAGCTCGCGGTCGAGGCGCTCCTTGACCATGCGGGCGGTCAGCTTGTGGCCCTTGACCTTGCCGACGAGCGGGCTGGTGTTCGTGCCGATCGTCATCGAGATCGCCGGGTCGTCGACCGTGATGGTCGGCAGCGGACGGACGTCCTCGGGGTCGGACAGGGTCTCACCGATGGTGATCGTGTCGAAACCGGCGACCGCGACGATGTCACCGGGGCCGGCCGACTCGGCCGGGTAGCGCTCGAGCGCCTTGGTGATGAGGAGCTCGGTGATGCGGGCGTTGACGACGGTGCCGTCGTGCTTGACCCACGCGACCGTCTGACCCTTCTTCATCGTGCCGTGGAAGATGCGCAGCAGCGCGAGGCGACCGAGGAACGGCGACGCGTCGAGGTTGGTGACGTGGGCCTGCAGCGGGTGCTGGTCGTCGTACTTCGGCGCCGGCACGTGCTGCAGGATGGCTTCGAACAGGGGCTCGAGATCGTCGTTGTCGGGCAGCTCGCCGTCGTTCGGCTTGTTGCGCGACGCGGCACCGTTGCGGCCCGAGGCGTAGACCACGGGGACGTCGAGGATCGCGTCGAGGTCGAGGTCGTCGACCTCGTCCGACAGGTCCGAGGCCAGGCCGAGGAGCAGGTCCTGCGACTCGGAGACGACCTCGTCGATGCGGGAGTCGGGGCGGTCCGTCTTGTTGACGAGCAGGATCACCGGGAGCTTCGCTGCGAGGGCCTTGCGGAGCACGAAGCGGGTCTGGGGCAGCGGGCCCTCGGACGCGTCGACGAGCAGGACGACACCGTCGACCATGGACAGGCCGCGCTCGACCTCGCCACCGAAGTCGGCGTGGCCGGGGGTGTCGATCACGTTGATGGTGATGGGACCGCCCGCGCCGAACTCACTGGCGTGCTTGCCGTTGTAGAGCACCGACGTGTTCTTCGCGAGGATCGTGATGCCCTTCTCGCGCTCGAGGTCGTTCGAGTCCATCATCCGGTCTTCGCCCTCGAAGTGGGCGTCGAACGAGTTGGTCTGCGTGAGCATCGCGTCGACGAGGGTGGTCTTGCCGTGGTCGACGTGTGCCACGATGGCGACGTTGCGCAGGTCGGACCGGGTGGCGAGCGCCATACAGGACATCCTTCAATTTCTGGGAGAGTGTCGGGCCAGTGTTTTCACAGCACCGCACCCGTGGGCAGAACGCCCGACACGCCAGTCTACCGGTAGTTCGCAAGCGACAGGAGTACAGCGCATGAGCCGTCGGCGAACGTGGGTCGAGATCACCATCGTCCTGCTGCTCTCGCTCGGTGCCAGCGCCCTCTACTCGATCCTGCAGATCATCGACGACCTGTCGCAGACGACCCCGCTCGGCGAGCAGTCGACGGCCCTGAACACCTCGTCGACGACGGTGCAGTACGTCGACCTCGCCCGGCAGCTCCTCGGCATCGCGGTGGACCTGGCCCCGGTCGCGCTCGTCTGCTACCTGCTGTGGAGCACGTCGCGGCCGCACCTCGGCCGGCTCGGGATCGACCGGTTCCGGGCGAAGCCGGACCTGGGTGGCCCGGCGCTCATCGCCCTGTGCATCGGGATCCCGGGGCTGGCGCTGTACTTCACGGGGCGGGCGCTCGGCATCACGGTCGCGGTCGACCCCGCCGCGCTCAACTCCTACTGGTGGACGGTCCCGGTCCTGCTGCTGTCCGCGATCCGCTCGGGCCTGCAGGAAGAGGTGATCGTGATCGGGTACCTCTACGCCCGACTCGGCGACCTGGGCTGGGGCCGCTGGCAGATGATCCTGTCGACCGCCCTGCTGCGCGGCAGCTACCACCTGTACCAGGGGTTCGGGGCGTTCATCGGCAACGCGGTGATGGGCATCGTGTTCGGCTGGATCTACACGAGGTGGGGCCGGCTCCTGCCACTCGTCATCACGCACGCCCTGCTCGACGCGGTGGTCTTCGTCGGGTACCCCTGGGTGGCGCACGCGTTCCCGCAGATGTTCTCGTAGACCACGGCAGCGGCGCGTCGACGCGCCACTGGCCGTTCAGCGCGTCACGGAGCGCATCCACAGCCCCCGCACAGCGCGCCGAGGGGCAACCCCCGCCGGGCCGCCCTACCGTTGGACCCATGAGCATCCCCGCGATCGGCGAGTCCGCCCCGTCGTTCACCCTGCCGGGGATGGTCGTGCGCGGCGGCGTCCGCACCGACGACGAGTACGACCTGTCCGCCGAGATCGGCCGGACCGTGGTGCTGGCCTTCTACCCGGGCGACGCGACGGCGGTCTGCACGGCCCAGCTCTGCAGCTACCAGGCCGAACTCGACGAGTTCACCGACCTCGGCGCGACCGTGTGGGGCATCAGCCCGCAGGCACTCGACTCGCACGAGGGGTTCGCCCGCGGGTCCTCGCTCGCGTTCCCGCTGCTCAGCGACACCGCGGGTTCGGCGATCCGCGCATACGGGGTGCAGGCACCGGGCATCGGCCTGCGCCGATCGGTCTTCGTGATCGGCCCCGACGGCGTGGTCCGGTGGCGGCACATCGGCCTGGTCGGCCTGCGGTTCCCGAAGGCCGAGACCATCCGCGAACAGATCGAACTACTCGTTTCGTGACCGTCGGCGTGGGAGTCCACTGAGTGCGCCGAGATGGGGTATTGACACCCAAACTGGGGGCGACGACCATGGACGGCACGAGGGTCCGTCCAGGATCTGCCTCCCCGGGGAATCGGGTCGTCCGGAGATACGCGCCGGTGTGTCACACCCGCTCCCCGGGCGTCTCCGGGGAGGCATCTCGTACCCTCGTCCGGTGCCCATCACCATCGTCGCCCCCGGCCTGCGCGCCCTCGCCGTCGTCCTCTGGGTCGTGGCCGTCGTGCTCGTCCCGCTGGCCCTGCTCGGCGGCGGCGCCCCCTTGCTCGTGCCGATCCCGAGCATCGCCGTCGCGTTCGTCGCGTGGGCGGCGCTGTGGCGTCCCCGGATCGAGCTGACGCCCGAGCACCTGCGCATCGTGGACGTCCGGCGGACCAGCACCTACACCTGGTCACGCATCGGCGAGGTGCGCACGAAGTACGGCATCGAGGTGGTCACCAGCGAGGGCGTCCGTCGCGTCTGGATCGCGACCCGCCCGACGGCGCGTCTCGCCGCGCACACCGGTGACCAGCCGGGAGGCCCGGATCGCCTGGACGTCGACGCTGCGGCCGCGCGGATGCTGGCCCACGTGCCCGCCCCGGCCGAGCAGGACGGCCCGCCCCCGTCGACCGTGACGGCTGCGCCGATCACGCACCGCACCCACGGCTGGACGATCCTGGCGATGGTCGTGCTCGGGGTCGCGGCGTCGCTGGCAGCGGCACGGTTCTAGCGGTCGCGCAGCTCTGGTCGCCGTGCCGGTCGGACGGTAGGCCGACGCAGGACGACACCCCCGACGTCGTGCGACGTCGGGGGTGTCGTTCGTGAACGGTGTCGTTCGTGCGCGCTGTCGTTCGTGCGCGCGGTGCCGACTACTTCGTGTAGCCGACGTCCTGCCACTTGACCGAGGACTGCTGGAACTGCGCCGGACCGTAGTTCACCAGGTCCTTGCGCACGCCCCAGGCGTACGGCTCGGCGAACAGCGGGATGGTGCCGGCGACCGCGACGATCTTCTTGTCGATGGCCTGCGCGTCCTTGATGCGGGCATCCGGGTCGAGCTCGCCGTTCGCCTTGTCCCAGGCGGCACCGAGCGAGTCGTCCGTCACGCCGGTGTAGTTCTGGCCGGCGTCGGCGGGGTAGTAGATCGACTTCAGCGACGAGATCGGGAACGGCGTGCCCTGCCACGCGAAGTACGTGGCGTCGAAGTCACGGGTCGTCGTGGTGATGTACTTCGTGAAGAAGTCGTCGGTGGGCACGGTGTCGATGGTCACCTTGAAGCCGGCGAGCTTGGTCTGCTGCTGCACGAGCTGCGCGACGTTCGCCGAGTTCGGGTTGTCCGACGGGATCACGAAGCGGACGTCGAGCTCCTTGCCGCCCTTGGTCGCGTAGCCGTCCGAGCCGATCTTCCAACCGGCGTCCTCGAGCTTCGACTTCGCCTTGTCGGTGCTGTAGCCGTAGACGCTCGACACGTCGTCCTGGTAGCCCTGCTGACCGGGCAGGTACGTCAGGTTGTTGAGCACGTCACCCGGGCTCTTCACCGGGGACAGGATCGCCTGGGCGAGCACCTTGCGGTTGATCGCCTGCGCGAACGCCTGGCGCACGTCCTGGTCCTTGAAGACGTCCGACGTGCCGTTCAGCGTGATCTGCCGCTGCGTGGTGCCGAGCGACCGCTCGATCTTCGAGTCGGAGCGCGAGTTCGCCGTCTTGAGGTTGTCAGCGCTGCCGTTCAGGTTGAAGGCGTCGAGCTCCTTGTTGCCGTACGCCTGGGCGACACCGTCACGGGAGACCGTCTTGAAGACGATCGTGTCGAGCTTGCCCTCGTCGCCCCACCACTTCGGGTTCTTCTCGAAGGTCACGACGCCACCGTTGGCGTCGAAGGACTTCAGGATGTACGGGCCACCGGAGACGTAGGTCGTGCCGTCGGCGGCGTACGGTCCCTTGGCCCAGGCCTTGTTGAAGTGGTCCGGGGTGTCGACGGCCCAGTACGGGTAGATCGCTGTGAAGACCGACGCCCAGTCGGCGTTGGTCTTCGAGAACGTCATGATGACGTCACGCTCGTCGGAGCCCTGTCTGACCGAGTCCACGTCCTCCCACACGTTGGTGGCGAGGGGCGCGAAGGCCTCGTTCGTGCCGTTCAGCGCCTTCCAGTTCGCGATGACGTCCTTCGCGCTGATCGGGGTGCCGTCCGACCACACGGCCTTCGGGTTGATCTTGATCTCGACGGTCTGGGGCGAGTCCTTGGTCAGCTCGATGGAGTCGACGAAGTCCTTGTTCGCCTCCCACTCGCCGTTCTCCTTGAACTGGATGAAGCTCGGCAGGTAGGTCTGCGAGATGGTGGTGTCGTCGACCGTCCCCGAGTCCAGGTTGAGCAGCTGCCAGTTCGCCGGAGCGGTGTCGATCGGCAGGGTGATCGACCCGCCGTCCTTGACGTCAGCGCGGTCCGCGACGGTCCAGCCGGTCGACTTCAGCGACGACTCGGCGACCGCGGAGCTGCTGTTGCCAGCCTGTCCGCCGCCGGAGCAGCCCGCCAGCACGACGGCGGCAGCCGCAGCGGTGGCGAGGACGGCGATGCCCTTGATCCTCTTTCGCATGGCGAGGATTCCCTTCCCTTGTGGTTCGCGCAGATCGCGCTGGACCGCGTACGGCCCCCGCCGTCGCGTCTGTTGGTTGAGAACCCTAGCCACATCCGAAGGCGGCACAAGGGTCTGTGCGACGAATCGAAACACGCTCGTAACGAATGTTGCATAGCGTCACTTCCGTTGTCCCACCCGGTCGCCCGAACGGCTAGCCTGTCGCCACCGACAACGCCGTCCGGTCGGACGGCCGCACCCAGAGGTCACGAACCACATGCTCGCCTTCATCGCAAAGCGGATCGTCAACTACATCGTCCTGACGATCGTGGCGACCACGCTCGGGTACATCCTCGCCAGCACGACGCTCAACCCGGCCGCCCGGTTCCTGGGGCGCAACCCGGCCGTGCCGCAGGGCACCATCGAGGCGTCGCTCCGCAAGCTCGGTGCCGATCCGGGTACCCCGCTCCTCGTCCGCACCTGGGACTGGTGGGTCGGCCTGGTGACGCACGGCTCGCTCGGCATGAGCACCCGCGGCACCGAGGTGACGGCCGACATCATCGCCCGCTCCGGCACGAGCCTGCGGCTGCTCGTGATCGGCACACTGCTCGGCGCGATCCTCGGGGTACTGCTCGGCGTCTGGAACGCGGTCCGGCAGTACCGCACCTCCGACCAGGTGTCGACGTACCTGTCGTTCGCGGTGCTCGCCACCCCGACCTTCGTCATCGCGGTCGTGCTGATGATCCTCGCGACCTCGCTCAACCAGGGCGTCGGGACCCAGGTGATCCGGTTCACCGGCGAGTACACGCCGGGGGTGACCGGGTTCTTCCCGGTGCTCGGCGACCGGCTCGTGCACCTGTTGTTACCGACGATCTCGCTGACCATCGGCGCCGTCGCCACGTACTCGCGCTACCAGCGCTCAGCGATGCTCGACGTGCTGTCGAACGACTTCATCCGCACCGCACGGTCGAAGGGCCGCACCCGCGGGTCGGCGATCATGCGCCACGGTGTGCGGGTCGCCCTCATCCCGATGTCGACCTTCTTCGCGTACTCGTTCGGACTCATCCTGACCGGCGCGAGCATCACCGAGCTGGTCTTCAGTTGGCACGGCATGGGCGAGTACTTCGTCCAGAGCATCAGCAACAACGACATCAACGCGGCATCGGGCACGATCCTCTTCACGGCGATCCTCGTGCTCATCGCAGGGACCCTCGCGGACCTGCTGTACGCCGCGCTCGACCCGCGAGTGAGGGTGTGACCCGTGTCTGTTCTCGACCCCACGACCACGACCACCGCCGGTGACCCCGGCGACGGCGACGCCGGTACGCCGGCGCACGTCATCGAGGTGAAGGGCGGCCGCACCCCGCTCTGGCGCAAGGTGTTCGGCACCTGGCGCGCGCGCATCGGCGGCAGCGCACTGCTCCTCATCATCCTCTGGGCGTTCCTCGGCCCGTACCTGTACCACTGGAACGCCGTCGACTCCGACGGGCTGGCGTTCGGCATGCCGCCGAGCGCCGCGCACTGGTTCGGCACGAACGACATCGGCCAGGACATCTACGCGCAGACCCTGGTCGGCCTGCAGAAGTCGCTGCTCATCGGCCTGATCGCCGGTCCGGCAGCGACCCTGATCGCCGGCGTCGTCGGCGCGATCGCAGGGTACTTCGGCGGCGTCACCGACCGGCTGCTCGTGTGGGTCATCGACCTGCTGCTCGTGATCCCGTCGTTCTACGCGCTCGTGCTGCTCAGCCCGGTGTTCAAGAACCTGACGTGGGTGGCCCTCATCGTCGGCCTCGCGGTGTTCAGCTGGATGGTGATGGCCCGGGTGATCCGCGGTCAGACGATGTCGCTGCGCGAACGCGACTACGTCAAGGCCGCCCGGTTCATGGGCGTCCCGGCGTTCACGATCATCCGGCGGCACATCCTGCCGAACGTGGCGTCGCTGCTCATCATCGACGCCACGCTCGGCGTCGGCGCCGCGATCCTGGCGGAGAGCTCGCTGAGCTTCTTCGGCTTCGGCATCCAGATCCCCGACGTCTCGCTCGGCACCCTGCTCGCCGCCGGCAGCCAGTCCGCCGTCACCCGCCCGTGGCTCTTCGTCCTGCCCGCCGCGACGCTGGTCGCGACCGTGCTCTCGACCAGCCTGCTCGGCGACGCCCTGCGCGACGCCATCGACCCCACCTCCGGAGCCAACCGTGACTGAGCCGCTGCTCACCGTGTCCGACCTGTCGGTCACGTTCAACCCGAAGACCAAGCCCGTCTACGCGGTCCGGGGTGTCGACTACTCGGTGGCTCCCGGCGAGTTCCTCGGCATCGTCGGCGAATCGGGTTCCGGCAAGTCGGTGTCCTCGATGGCCGTGATGGGCCTGCTGCCGTCGTCCGCCCAGGTGCAGGGCAGCATCCGGTTCGACGGACAGGAGCTCGTCGGCAGGAACGACCGCGAGATGTCGGCGCTGCGCGGTCGTGACATCGCGATGGTGTTCCAGGACCCGCTGTCCGCCCTGACGCCGGTGTACACGATCGGCCAGCAGATCATCGAGGGCCTGCGCCTGCACGACCGCTCCCTCACCCAGCACGCCGCACGCACCCGCGCCGAGGAACTCCTGCGCATCGTCGGCATCCCGAACCCGGCTCGACGACTCGACGCGTTCCCGCACGAGTTCTCCGGCGGCATGCGACAGCGGGCGATGATCGCCATCGCCATCGCGAACGACCCGAAGCTGATCATCGCGGACGAACCCACCACCGCGCTCGACGTGACGATCCAGGCGCAGATCCTCGACGTGCTGCAGACCGCCAAGGACATGACCGGTGCGGCCGTCGTGCTCATCACGCACGACCTCGGCGTCGTCGCCGGCAACGCCGACCGCGTGGCCGTGATGTACGCCGGCCGGATCGTCGAGACGGCGCCGGTGCTCCCCTTGTTCCGCGAGCCGGTGATGCCGTACACGATCGGGCTGCTCCGCTCGATGCCGAACATGACGTCCGCCCGCACCGAGCGGCTCGTCCCGCTCGACGGCCGCCCGCCCCTGCTCACCCAGAAGCCGACGGGCTGCCCGTTCGCCGACCGCTGCCCCGCCGTCATCGACGCCTGCCGCGACGGCGAGCCCGCCCTCGTCGCTCCGTCGGTGCCGCAGAGCGCCGACAACCCGGTGCTGACCGGCGCCGTCACGACGATCGGCAACGGCACGCTGCTCGACGACCACACCGCCGCGTGCATCCGTCGCGACGAGATCGCCGCGGGCACCCTCGAGCGCTCGGAGATCTTCCCCCGCCCCGAGGACGTCCCCGAGGCGGCCGTCGACCACGGCGACGACGTCGTGCTCGAGCTGCAGGACGTCGTCAAGACGTTCCCGCTCACTAAGGGCGCGCTGTTCCGCCGGCAGATCGGCGAGGTGCACGCGGTCGACGGCATCTCCCTGACGCTCAAGCGCGGGCAGGTGCTCGGCCTGGTCGGCGAGTCCGGCTGCGGCAAGACGACCACCATCATGGAGATCCTCGAGCTCGCCGGTGCCCAGCACGGCACCATCCGGGTGAACGGCGTCGACACCGCCTCGCTGTCCAAGAAGGACCGCCTGGCACTGCGCCGCGACATCCAGGTCGTGTTCCAGGACCCGATGGCGTCGATCGACCCCCGGCTCGACATCGGCTCGGTGATCGGTGAACCCCTCACCGTGCACGGCGTGGCGAAGGACGAGATCCGCCGGCGGGTGCGCGAGGTGCTCGAGCTGGTCGGGCTCGAGCCGAGCTACATCGACCGGTACCCGCACGAGTTCTCGGGTGGCCAGCGGCAGCGCATCGGCATCGCCCGTGCGCTCATCGTCGAGCCGAAGATCCTGGTGCTCGACGAGCCGGTCTCCGCGCTCGACGTCTCCGTGCAGGCCGGTGTGATCAACCTGCTCGAGGACCTCAAGCACCGCCTCGGGCTGTCGTACCTGTTCGTGGCGCACGACCTGTCCGTGGTCCGGCACATCGCCGACGACGTCGCGGTCATGTACCTCGGCCGCATCGTCGAGTACGGCGACGGCGACGCCGTGTTCTCGGACCCGCAGCACCCGTACACCCGGGCCCTGCTGTCCGCGGTGCCGGTGCCGGACCCCATGGCCGAGGCCGCCCGCGGGCGCATCCTGCTCGACGGCGACCTGCCCTCCCCCACGGAGCGCATCGCCGGTTGCCGGTTCCGCACGCGCTGCCCGCTCTACCAGCTCCTCGACGAGGGCCGGCAGGAGCAGTGCCGCACGATCGACCCGGGTCTCGAGCCCGTGCACGGCCGCGGTGTCGCCTGCATCCAGACCGACCAGGAGCACCTGCTCACCGAGCGGGTCGGCGCGGTCGTCTGACGACGCTGGTCACGCCGTGGACGTGACCAGCAGACGGACGGGAGGCCCGGAGCACGTCGTGCGCCGGGCCTCCCGTCCGTCCTGTGGTCGCGATCGCGAGCCGTATCAGGCTCCCAGCCACAGGCTGAGCAGCGAGGCGGCGAGCAGCGCCAGCGCGGCTGCACCGACCGCCAGGGCCGGCACGTCCCAGCCACGCACGGCGTCGCCGGCACCGGCGCGCTCGCGGTGCTCGGACCAGCGGTCGAGCAGCACCGTCATCTCGTCGGGCTGTCGCAGGACGGCCCGCTCGCCGCGCCGGGCCGGTTTCGGCCGCGGCAGCGACGGCCCGCCCCAGCACTGCACCTTCCGGCCGGCGACCGTCTCGATCACGATCTGCCAGCGGAGCCGCACGTCGGCGACGGCGTGCCACGGCACCACGGTGCGGCGCAGCGGGTTGACCACGGTGACCGCGCGCTCGTCGATGACGATGCACGGGCGGTAGGTCAGGACCCAGAGCGCCCAGACGAGCACGGCGATCGGGCCGGCGGCGCGGAGGAACACGTCCCAGCTCCCCCGGAACGCCGCATCGCCGAGCAGGAACAGACCCAGGACGGCGACGAGGCCGGACGCCACCGCGCCCCCGCGACCAGCGCGGAGGACGACGGGGCGTCCGGCCTCGTTCGTGTCCAGGTGGATCAGCGTCCGAACTCGAACCCGGCGCCGGGGATGGCGGCCAGGAGGTCCTTCGTGTACTGCTCCTTCGGGGCGGCGAAGACCTCGTCGGTCGTCGCCTTCTCGACGATCTGCCCACGGCGCATGACGCAGACGTTGTCCGCGACGAGGCGGACGACCGCGAGGTCGTGCGTGATGAACAGGTACGTCAATCCGAGCTCGGTCTGCAGCTCGGTGAGCAGATCGAGGATCTGACCCTGCACGAGCACGTCGAGCGCGGAGACGGCCTCGTCGAGGACGATGACCTCCGGCTTGAGCGCCAGCGCGCGAGCGACGGCGATGCGCTGTCGCTGACCACCGGACAGTTCGTTCGGGTAGCGGTTCACCATCGACTTCGGCAGCGCGACCTGGTCGAGCAGCTCGAGCACCCGGGCGCGACGCGAGGCCTTGTCGCCCACCTTGTGCGTGGCGAGCGGCTCGGCGATCGTGTTCCCGACGTTGTACATCGGGTCCAGGGAGCCGTACGGGTCCTGGAACACCGGCTGCACGCGGCGGCGGAAGTCGAAGAGGTCCTTGCCCTTCAGCGCGCCGATGTCGATGCCGTCGAACTGCACGGTGCCGCTCGTGATGCTCTCGAGCTGCAGGACGAGCTTCGCGACGGTCGACTTGCCCGAACCGGACTCGCCGACGAGCGCCGTGGTGGTGCCCTTCTGGATCGAGAACGACACGTCGTCGACGGCCTTGAGCTCGCGCGTGGCGCGGTTCTTGCCGCGCAGCTTGTAGACCTTCTCGAGGTTCTTCACCACGATGAGGTCCTCGGTCGGACGGTGCTCGCGCTCCTGGGCCCGGTGGATCAGCTCGGCGTCGTCGTTGCCGGCGTCGGCGATGTCGACCCGCTGGTGCTGCACCTTCGACTGGATGCGGCGGCTGGCCAGCGACGGGGCCGCCGCGACGAGACGCTGCGTGTACGGGTGCTGCGGGTTGGCCAGGATCTCCTTCGAGGGACCGGCCTCGACGACCTGGCCCTTGTACATCACGACGAGCTTCTCGGCACGCTCGGCGGCGAGTCCGAGGTCGTGCGTGATGAACAGCACCGAGGTGCCGAAGTCGCGCGTCAGGGTCTCGAGGTGATCGAGGATGACGCGCTGGACGGTGACGTCGAGCGCACTCGTCGGCTCGTCGGCGATGAGCAGCTGCGGGCGGCTCGACAGGCCGATGCCGATGAGCACGCGCTGCCGCATGCCGCCGGAGAACTCGTGCGGGTACTGCTTCAGACGGGTCGACGCGTCGCCGAGGCCGGCTTCCTGCAGGACCTCGACGGCACGGTCACGGACGGCCTTCTTGCCGGTCGCCATGCCGTTCGCACGGATCGCCTCTTCCACCTGGAAGCCGATCGACCACAGCGGGTTGAGGTTCGACATCGGGTCCTGGGGGACGTAGCCGATCTCCTTCCCGCGGATCTCCGACATCTCCTTGTCGCTCAGACCGACGAGCTCACGCCCGTTGAACTTGATCGAGCCACCGGTGACCTGACCGGTACCGGGGAGCAGCTTGATGATCGCCTGGGCGCTCGTCGACTTGCCGGAACCGGACTCTCCGACGATGGCCAGGCGCTCGCCCTGCTCGAGGGTGAGGTCGACGCCGCGGACGGCCTGCACGAGGCCACTCTGGGTCTTGAAACCGACCTGCAGGTCGCGGATCTCGAGCAGCGGTGCACCGGAACCGCCGGTGCGGCTGCTGTTCGGCTGGGTCAGTGTCTCGCTCATCGGCGGGCCCTCGCCTTCGGGTCGAGCGCATCGCGCACCACGTCACCGAGGAGCAGGAACGCGAGCACGGTGATGGACAGGGCGGCGGACGGCCAGAAGATCGTCGCCGGGTTGGTCCGGATCGAGGTCTGGGCCGTACCGATGTCGAGGCCCCAGCTGAGCGCCGACGGCGGCAGACCGATACCGAGGAACGACAGCGTGGCCTCGGCGACGATGAACGTGCCGAGGGACACCGTCGCGACGACGATGACCGGAGCCAGCGAGTTCGGGATGACGTGGCGGACCAGTGTCTTGAAGCGGCTGACGCCGAGGGCAGCGGAAGCCATCACGTAGTCCGACTGCTTGGCGCTGAGCACGGCACCACGCATGATGCGGGCGATCTGCGGCCAGGCGAAGGCAGCGAGGACGAGCGCGACGGTGATGGCGTTCCGGGCGGGGATCACCGACATGATCACGATCGCGCCGAGGATGGTCGGGATCGAGAAGAAGATGTCCGCGATCCGGGACACGATCGTGTCGAGCCAGCCACCGTAGAAGCCGGCCAGCGAACCGATGATGATGCCGACGAGCGACACCAGGACCGTCGCGACGATGCCGACGATGACCGAGTTCTGTGCGCCCCAGATCACGCGGGCGTAGACGTCGTAGCCCTGGCGGGTGTAGCCGAGCGGGTGCCCGGGGCGCGCGCCCTCGTCACTGAAGTTGAGGTTCGACGCCCGCGGGTCGACGTGCGTGAAGAGCCCGGGGAAGATCGCGACGACGACGATGAGCAGGATCAGGACCGAGGAGATCCAGAACGTCGGTCGGGTCCGCATGGACTCCCACGCGTCCGTCCACAGCGATCGGGTCTTCTCGTCCTCGTTGACCTGGTCGACCGCCTGCAGGGGGGTCTCCTCGATCGGGGCGACGTAGTGCGTCGCCGAACGGGGTGCGGCGTTACTTGGCATAGCGGATCCTCGGGTCCAGGACGGCGTAGAGCAGGTCGACCAGGAGGTTGGCGAGCATGAAGATGATGACCATCACGGCGACGAAGGACACGACCGTGGGGCCCTCGCCGAGCTTGACGGCGCGGAACACCGTGCCGCCGACGCCGTTGATGTTGAAGATGCCCTCGGTGACGACCGCGCCGACCATCAGGTTGCCGATGTCGACACCCAGGTAGGTCACCACGGGGATGAGCGAGTTGCGGAAGATGTGCACGCCGACGACACGACGACGCGGCAGGCCCTTCGCGGTGGCGGTCCGCACGAAGTCGGCGCTGGTGTTCTCGGCGACGCTCGCTCGGGTCAGACGAACGATGTAGGCGAACGAGACCGAGGCGAGCACGATCGCCGGCAGCACGAGCTCCGACCACGGTGCGTCACCGGACACCGTGACCCGGAACAGGCCGAGCTTGATGCCGAACACGTACTGCAGGACGAACCCGACGACGAAGGTCGGCACCGAGATGAGCAGCAGCGACACGACGAGTGCGGTGGCGTCGAACAGCTTGCCCTTGCGCAGACCGGCGATGACACCGACGACGATGCCGGCGACGGCCTCGAAGACGAGCGCCAGGATGGCCAGTCGAGCCGTGATCGGGAAGGCCTGGGCGAGCTGCGAGCTGACCGGCTGGCCCGAGTACGTCAGGCCGAGGTCACCGCGGAACACGCCACCGATCCAGAGCAGGTACTGGATGATGAACGGCTTGTCGAGGTTGTACTGCTGTCGCAGCGTCTCGATGACCTGCGGCGACGGCTGGCGGTCGCCGAACAGCGCGGCGATCGGGTCGCCGGGCAGCGAGAAGACCATGAAGTAGATGAGGAACGTGGCCCCGAAGAACACGGGGATGAGTTGCAGGAGGCGCTTGCCGAGGTACCAGAGCATCAGATCACTGCCCGGTCCGGAGCGATGTCGATCAGGTTCATTGTGGTGAGGGGTGGACGGTCCGAGGGTCGGCACGGATGTCCGGTGCGGGCGAGCGCCCGCGGTGTGGGGAAGGTCTTACCGCCGCGGTACGGGGGTTCGGGGACCGTGTGGTCCCCGAACCCCCGTCCGGTGGTCGCGAGGCAGGATACCTGCTCGCGTGGTGGTCTCTACGAGACCAGCGTTACTTCTGGACCTCGATGTCGTAGTACAGCGGCACCGAGTTCCAGCCGAACTTCACGTTCGACACGTTGTCCGCGTTCCAGACACCGGTCACGTTGGAGTACCAGAGCGGGATCTCGGGCAGGTCCTCGAACAGGAGTTCCTGTGCCTGGTCGAAGATCTTGTTGCCCTCTTCGACGGTCGCAGCCGAACGGCCCTCGGCGAGGAGGTCGTTGTACTCCTTGGAGTCGTACCGCGAGTAGTTGTTCGACGAGCCCTCACCCATGGTCGGGCCGAGGAAGTTGTACAGCGACGGGTAGTCGGCCTGCCAACCGGTGCGGCTGCCGCCCGTGAGCTTGTCGTTCGTCTGGAGGTCCAGGGCTTCCTGGAACGTCGGGATCGCGTTGCCCTCGGCCTTGATGCCGAGCGTGTTCGAGATCGAGTTCGTGACCGCGGTCACCCAGGCCTCGTGGCCACCATCGGCGTTGTACGTGATGGTGAGGGTGTCGTCGTACTTCGAGATCTTGTCGGCCTCGGCCCAGAGCTTCTTGGCCTCGGACTTGTTGAACTTGAGGACGTCTGCGCCCTTGAGGTCGTCGCTCCAGCCGTCGATCACCGGGGAGGTGAAGTCCTTGGCCGGGGTGCGGGTGCCGTCGAAGATCTTGTCGGTGATCTGCTTGCGGTTGATCGCCATCGACACGGCCTCGCGGCGGAGCTTGCCCTCTTCACCCTTCCAGTGGTCGAGGTAGTAGGGCAGGTAGATCGCCTGGAAGATCGCGGCGGCCTGGTTGACGTTCGAGTCCGGGAAGTCGGACTTGTAGGTCGCGAAGGCTGCGTCCGGCACTGCGTCGAGGACGTCGAGGTTGCCGCCCTGGGCGTCGGAGTACGCGGTGTCCTGCGAGGTGTAGAACGTGATGGTCAGACCGCCGTTCTTCGGCTTGCGCTTGCCCTCGTAGTCCTTGTTGGTGACGAGCTTGATGGACTGGTTGTGGGTCCAGGCGCTCTTGCCGTCGAGCTTGTACGGACCGTTGCCGATCGGGTTCTCGCCGAACGCCTTGGTGTCGTCGTAGAACGCCGAGGGCAGCGGGACGAACGCCGAGTAACCGAGCGACAGCGGGAAGTCCGACTGCGCCGACTTCAGCGTGACGGTGAACTCGTCGTCATCGACGACCTTGAGGCCGGTCAGCTTCGAGTCCTTCTCGGCGTCGTAGCCCTCGATGTTCTCGAAGAAGTAGCTCGCGCCCTGGGCGTTCGACTTCTGTGCAGCCCAGTCCCACGCCTTGGTGAACGACTCGGCCGTGACCTTCTCGCCGTTGGTGAAGGTGTAGTTCGTGTTGAGCGTGATGTCGAAGGTCTTCGAGTCATCGGTCTTGATGCTCTTCGCGACCTCGTTGACCGGCTTGCCGTCGGCGTCGTACGAGACGAGGCCTTCGAAGAGCGAGTCGATGATCTTGCCGCCACCGGTCTCGGTGGTGTTCGACGGGATCAGCGGGTTCTGCGGCTCGCTGCCGTTCGTGGTGACGATCCCGGACGCGTTCGCCGAACCCGAGTCACCGCCGTTCGACGAGCTGTTGCTGGAGCAGGCGGTCAGGGCGAGTGCTGTGGCCCCGAGCACGGCGAGGGCTGAGAGCCCGGCGCGCTTCTTGATCAAGGTTCCTCCTGGTGCATGGGACGCGCAAGGGCACAGCGGTGTCACCCGGGCGCGTTTGACCTTTGCACTGTAGGCAAGGTGAACAGCGGCGTCCAAACCCTGGGGCGAACGGTTACACGCCGGTAACCAACTTGCACGATCGTTGCGAGAAGATGCAAGATTTGCGCGCCTGGCGATGGAGGGTGCGTTTTTGTTGCATCTGCATGAAATCCGTTGCACTCCGCCACACTTCTGTGCAAGTCGGGGACGGGCGAGCATCGCTCAGGGGTACGGCTGAGGGGGTGCGTCGAGCGGTCGGGACCTGCCGTGGGTGGCGCGCCGAGTGGTCACGATCTGTCGGTGGGAGCAGGCCCGGACGACGGTTCGCGACCACTCGGCGGAACTGAGCGGGGTGTCGTGACCGTCCGACGCTGCGCCGGACGCGACCGTGCCCCGCCCGGAGGACCGGACGGGGCACGAAGCGTTCGGCGACCGAGCGCGGGGCGACGACGGGGTGTCGGCGCCGGTCGGATCAGGCGAACGCCTCGATCGGCGGGCAGGCGCACACCAGGTTGCGGTCCCCGTACGCCTGGTCGATGCGACGCACCGGCGGCCAGTACTTCCGGCCGCTGATGCCCGGCAGCGGGTAGACAGCCTGCTCCCGGGTGTAGGCGTGCGCCCACTCCCCCGAGATCACCGACGAGGCGGTGTGCGGCGCGTGCACGAGCGGGTTGTCGTCCGCCGGCCACTCCCCGTGCTCCACCGCTGCGGCCTCGGCCCGGATCGCGAGCATGGCGTCGACGAAGCGGTCGAGCTCGGCGAGGTCCTCGCTCTCGGTCGGCTCGACCATGAGCGTGCCCGCCACCGGGAACGACATCGTCGGCGCGTGGAACCCGTAGTCGACCAGGCGCTTCGCGACGTCGTCGACCGTGATGCCGGTGGTGTCACGCAGCGGACGGAGGTCGAGGATGCACTCGTGCGCGACCAGTCCGTCGTCGCCCGTGTACAGCACCGGGAACGCGTCGCGCAGACGAGCCGCGATGTAGTTCGCCCCGAGGACCGCGGCCTCGGTCGCACGCGTGAGGCCCTCGAGCCCCATCATCCGGACGTACGTCCACGTGATGGGCAGGATGCTCGGGCTGCCGTACGGTGCCGCACTGACCGGGCCGCCGGCGTGCGCAAGGCGGCCGTCCGCCTCGGCGGTGATCGCGCCGGAGCGCCGGTCGGCCTGCTGCGCGAACGGGTGGCCGGGCAGGAACGGTGCCAGGTGCGCCTTCGCAGCGACGGGTCCCACGCCGGGACCGCCACCCCCGTGCGGGATGCAGAAGGTCTTGTGCAGGTTGAGGTGCGACACGTCGCCGCCGAAGTCACCGAAGCGGGCGTGGCCGAGCAGCGCGTTGAGGTTCGCGCCGTCGACGTAGACCTGGCCGCCGGCGTCGTGCACGGCGTCGCAGATCTCGCGGATGTCGTGCTCGTAGACGCCGTGGGTGGACGGGTACGTGATCATCAGGGCCGCGAGGGTGTCGGCGTAGGTGGCGACGCGGGCGCGGAGGTCCTCGAGGTCGACGTTGCCGTTCTCGTCGCAGGCCACGACGACGACCTTCATGCCGGCGAGCACCGCGGACGCCGCGTTCGTGCCGTGGGCGCTCGACGGGATCAGGCAGACCGTGCGCTCGCTGTCGCCGTTGGCCTGGTGGTACCCGCGGATGGCCAGCAGGCCGGCGAGTTCGCCCTGGCTGCCGGCGTTCGGCTGCAGGGACACGGTGTCGTACCCGGTGACCTCGGCGAGCCACGACTCGAGGTCGCCGATCATGTCGAGGTACCCCTCGACGTCCTCGCGCGGTGCGAACGGGTGGATGTTCGCGAACTCCGGCCAGGTCACCGCCGCCATCTCGGTCGCCGCGTTGAGCTTCATCGTGCAGCTGCCGAGCGGGATCATGCCGCGGTCGAGCGCGTAGTCCTTGTCGGACAGGTGCTTGAGGTACCGCATCATGCGGGTCTCGCTACGGTGTGCGCTGAAGACGGGGTGCGTCAGGTAGTCGCTCTCGCGCTGCAGGGCGGCCGGGAGGCCCGTGGCCGCGTCGCGCACGGCCGTCTCGGTCGCGGGGACGGTCACGTCCACCGCCCCGAGCACGCCCGCCAGCGCCACGACGTCGTCGGGCGTGGTCGTCTCGTCGACGGACAGCTGGAACGTGTCGGCGTCCACGACGTGCAGCAGGTAGCCGGCGTCCTGCGCTGCCGCGACGATCGGCTCGGCGCGACCGACGGCCCGCAGGGTGAGCGTGTCGAAGAAGGCGTCGTGCACGACCTCGACCCCGGCGTCACGCGCCACGGCGGCGAGCGCACCGGTGGTCCGCGCGACCCGGCCGGCGATGAACCGCAGGCCCTCGGGCCCGTGGTAGACCGCGTACATCGAGGCCATCACGGCGAGCAGGACCTGCGCGGTGCAGATGTTGCTCGTCGCCTTCTCGCGGCGGATGTGCTGCTCGCGGGTCTGCAGGCTGAGGCGGTAGGCCATCGCTCCGTCGGCGTCGAAGGACACCCCGACCAGGCGACCGGGGAGCTGGCGCTCGAGGCCGGCGCGCACCGCGAGGTAGCCGGCGTGCGGGCCACCGAAGCCGAGCGGGACGCCGAAGCGCTGGCTCGTCCCGACGGCCACGTCGGCACCCAGGTCGCCGGGGCTGGCGAGCAGGGTCATCGCGAGCAGGTCGGCTGCGACGACGGCGATGCCACCACCGGCGTGGACCCGCTCGATGACGGACGACGGGTCGACGATGCGGCCCGAGGCGCCCGGGTACTGCAGGACGACGCCGAACGCGCCGTCGAGCTGGTCGTCGCTCGGGCCGTCGGCGGCGTCGAACGCGCGCAGCGTGATGCCCACGGCGTCGGCACGGTGGTCGAGCAGCGCACGGGTCTGCGGCAGCAGGTCGGCGTCGACGAGGAACGCGTCACCCTTGACCTTGGACGCGCGCCGGGCGAGGAGCATGCCCTCGACCACCGCGGTGCCCTCGTCGAGCATCGAGGCGCCGGCGGTGGCCATGCCGGTCAGGTCGGACACCATCGTCTGGAAGTTGATCAGTGCTTCGAGGCGGCCCTGCGAGATCTCCGGCTGGTAGGGCGTGTACGCCGTGTACCAGCTCGGGTTCTCGAGCACGTTCCGCTGGATCACCGCGGGCGTGTGGGTGCCGTGGTAGCCGAGGCCGATCATGGCGCGGCGGACGGTGTTGCGGCCGGCCTTCGCGCGGAGCTCGGCGAGCGCCTCGGTCTCGCCGACGGCGGCCGGGATCACCGAGTCGGCGACGGGGCCGACGTGGATGGACTCCGGGATCGCCGCACGGACCAGGGCGTCGAGCGACGGCTGCCCGACGACGTCGAGCATGGCCTGCTGGTCGGCCGGGGTGGTGCCGATGTGGCGGTCGGCGAAGGTCGTCTGGAGGTTCTCGAACGCGGTCATGCGATGGAGGCCCGGTACGCGTCGTGGTCCATCAGGTCCTCGGGGAACGAGGTGCCGTCGACCTTGATCTTCACGAGCCAGCCGGCACCGAACGGGTCCTGGTTGACGGTGTCGGGGGTGTCGACGACGGCGTCGTTGACCTCGACGACCTCGCCCTCGATCGGGGCGAAGAGCTCGCCGACGCTCTTGGTCGACTCGATCTCGCCGATCTGCTCACCGGCGGTGGTGGCGGTGCCGACGGCGGGGAGCTCGACGTAGACGACGTCACCGAGCTGCTCGGCGGCGTGGTCGGTGATGCCGACGGTGACGGTGTCGCCCTCGACGAGCAGCCACTCGTGGTCGGCCGTGTACTGGAGTGCGGTCTGGTCGGTCATTGGGTCAGCCTTTCGAGGCGCGGCGGTAGAAGGGGAACGCGGAGACCGTGCTGGGGACGGCAGTCCCGCGGACGTCGATGTGGAGGACCTGTGCCCCGTCCGACACGGCGGCGAGCGCGCCCGGGTCGACGAAGGCCATCGCGACCGGGTGTCCGAGCGTCGGTGAGAGCGCGCCCGAGGTCACGGTGCCGACGACCGTGCCGTCGAGCACGACGTCGTAGCCGGCTCGGGGAGCACGGCGGCCCTCGGTCACCAGGCCGACGAGCACCCGGGCGTCCGCGGACGGGGTGACGCCGGCCGCACCGACGAAGTCGCCGTCCTTCGCGACGACACGGCCGAGGCCGGCCTGGGCCGGACGGACGTCGGTGCCGAGCTCGTGCCCGTACAGGGGCATGCCGGCCTCGAGCCGCAGGGTGTCGCGTGCGGCGAGCCCTGCGGGGACGACCCCGCGGTCGGCACCGGCCTCGAGCAGGGCATCCCAGAGCACCGGGGCGGTGTCAGGGTCGGTGTAGACCTCGAAGCCGTCCTCGCCGGTGTACCCGGTGCGCGCGACGAGCACGTCGGCACCGTCGAACAGCGCGTGCAGCACCCGGTAGTAGCCGAGTTCGTCGAGCGGGGTCTCGGGCTGCAGGCGGTCGGCGACCACGAGGGCGTCGAGCGTGCCGGCCGCCGCTGGTCCCTGCACGGCGACGAGGGCTGTGGTGTCGGAGTCGTCGGAGACCTCGATGTCGAACCCGTCGGCCCGCGCGGTGAGCGCACTGACGGCGACATCGCGGTTGGAGGCGTTCGCGACGACGAGGAAGACGTCGTCGTCGGTCCGGTACACGACGAGGTCGTCGAGGATCCCGCCGTCCTCGGCGAGCAGCAGCGAGTACTTGGCGCGGCCGATCGGCATCGTGCCGAAGGACCCGGCGAGCGCGTGGTCGAGGAAGGCGACGGCCTCGGTGCCGGTCACCCCGATCTCGGCCATGTGCGACAGGTCGAAGACCCCGGCGGCCTGGCGCACGGCGTGGTGCTCGGCGAGGTCCGACGAGTAGCGCACGGGCATGCGGTACCCGGCGAAGTCGGTGAAGGTCGCTCCGGCGGCTTCGTGCACGGCTTCGAGCGGCGACGAACGCGGACCCGGCGTGGGCAGTGGGGACGGACTCATGGCGGAGTTCTCCTGGCATCGGCAGGACCCGGCGACGATCGCCGGGTGGAACTCCCCCTCTGTCATGGGCCTGAGAGTTTCACCGCGGCCCGTGAGGTCCGGCGGCTTTCACCGTGGGCGAGACGACCGAGCGTCTGCTTTTCAGAGTGGCCTGTCCGCTGCGGTGTGGGACCTGAGAGATTGACGGGGGGATTGCTCCTTCGGTGCCGTGCGTGCGCCCGGGGGCACGACGTACCCGGAGGTACGTGCACGGCGTCTCCCGCGACGGATGAGCGGCCGGTGTGTTCAGTTGTCCGCCCAGAGCATACCGAGACCGCGTTACGAGCGTGTGTCGTGGTCCAGCCTTCGACATCTCGTAGAATGCGGGGATGGCCGGACAACGATCGCGCCCCCGCGGGCAGCTGGAGCAGGCGGTGCTCGACGCACTCCGCTCCGCCGACTCCGGGCTCACCGCACGCCAGGTGCTCGACGCGTTCCCGGAGCCCCGCCCCGCGCTGACGACCGTCCTCACCGTGCTCGACCGGCTCGGCCGGAAGGGCCAGGTGGAACGGGAACAGCACGACGACGCTCCCCTGACGTTCCGCGCGGTGCACAGTCGCGACGAGCAGACCGCGTCCCTGATGTCGAGCGCGCTGGCCGCGTCGTCCGACCGCGAGGCCGCGCTGCTGCAGTTCACCGGCTCGCTCGCCTCGGACGACCTCGAGGCCCTGCGCCGCGCCCTCGACGCCCGCGCCCGCTCCTGACCGGCTGCGCACCGTGGTCGTCGCCGGCATCACGCTCATCGTCCTCGCACTCGCGGTGGTGGTGTTCGCGCCCCGGGTCCTGACCCGTTCCGCCTGGACGATCGACCTGCCCCGCACCGCGCTGGTCTGCTGGTCGGTCGCTGTCCTGCTCGGCGTCGTCGGCTTCGTGGCCGGCATCACCCTCGTGGTGCTCGCTGACCGTCCGGTCACGGAGCTGTTCGGCGGGGACGGCTCCCCCACGCACGGCTTCAACGTCGGCGTCGCGCTGCTCGCGGTCGTCGCGTTCGTCGTCGCGGTCCGGGTGCGCCCCGGCCCGGAACACGAGGCCGTCCGGCAGGCCATGCGTTCCGGCGTCGCCCCGCACCGCGAGATCGACGGCACCCCCGTCGCCGTCGTCGAGGCCGACCACGCACTGGCGTGCGCCGTGCCGGGTCGGAGCGGTGGCGTCCTCGTCAGCACCGGCTTGGCAGACCGGTTGCGCACCGACGAACTGGAGGCCGTGGTCGCCCACGAACGCGCCCACCTGACCCAACACCACGCGGCTGCGGTCGCGGTCGCGGAATCGATCGAACGTGCGGTGCCGTGGGTGCCCGGTGCGCGCGCCATGGCGCGGTCGACGCGTGTGCTCGTGGAGTTCGCCGCGGACGACGCGGCGGCCCGTCGCGTCGGACGCGACGCCCTGCGCCGGGCGGTGCTGGTGGCGGACGGGAGCAGCGCGCTCGGGGCGATCCGCGCCTCCAGGCTGTCGTAGCGCCCTGTCGGAGGCGAGGAATAGGGTGTCAGCACCGTGAAGCCACTGACCGAAGCCGACATCCGATCGTCGTTCGTGAACGCCACCCCCGACGAGCTCGCACAGCTGCCGATCCCCGGCCTGCACGAGACACTCTGGGACGAACGCGAGTTCCTGGGCTGGCGCGATCCACAGGCCGCCCGCCGCGGCTACATCGTGTCCTGGATCGACGAGCGCCCCGTGGGCATCGTCGTCCGGTCCGCCGGTGGCTCGCTGCGCCCCGGCATCGCCGCGATGTGCTCGTTCTGCCACTCGCCGCAGCCCGCGACCCAGGTCCGGCTGTTCTCCGCCGCACGTGCCGGTGAGTCCGGGCGCAACGGCAACACGATCGGCACGTACATCTGCGAAGACCTCGGGTGCCCGATGCTGATCCGCACCGCGCCCCCGCACCTGAACCCGCCGGCGACGATCGCGATGCGTGGCGCCTCCCTGCTGCAGCGCGTGCAGAACTTCACCGCGGACATCACCAAGACGGCGTGAGCCGGTTCGGCACCGCCCGCTGGGCCGTGGTCGAGGAGCTCGGCGACGGCCGGTGGCGGCTGACGCTGCGGGACGAGGCCGACGACGAACTCGGCGCGTTCGGCCTGGGCGTCGAGGGGCCGTGGGACCCCGACGTCGAGCCGCACGTCGGGTTCGTGCTCGTCCAGCTCGGCCTGACGTTGCGCGGGGCTCGGCCGTGGCGCATCGACGAGCTCGGTGACCACCGGGCGCCCGTCCTGTCGCTCGGCTGAGCGAGGATGCGCGACCGGCGTCCGCTCGCGCGCCCGGTCCGCTCGGTCAGTCCGCGGCGACGAAGTTGCGCAGGATCTCGCGGTCGTCGTCGGCGCGCATCGCCCAGGCGAGCTCGCTGCGGTGGTCGCTGCCCTCGAGCGGCAGGAGCGCCACCGTGTCGGGTGCGGCGAGCGCGGCACTCTCCGGCACCACCGTGACACCGAGGCCCACCCCGACCAGGTGCAGCACGGTCGCCCAGGTCGTGGCCTCCTGCACGACGACGGGCCGGCGGCCGCCGGCGGTGACCGGTGCCAGGTTGCGCTCGGTCGCCAGGGCCCCCGCGACCGCCGGGAAGAACACGAACGGCTCGTCGACCAGCTCGGTGCCGCGGATGCGATCCCGATCCGCCAACCGGTGGCCGCGCGGGACAGCGGCGACGAAGGCCTCGGACCGGAACGGCAGCAGTCGCACGGCGGGGTCAGGGTCGGCATCGCGGACGACGGCGAGGTCGAGCTCGCCGCGGACGATCCGGGCGAGCAGGGTCGACGAGTACCCCTCGGTCAGTTCCACCCGGACCAGCGGGTAGCGTTCCCGGAACGCCTGCACGCGTTCGATCGGACCGAGGGGCAGCGCGGAGACGACGAACCCGACGTCGAGCCGACCGACCTCGCCCCGACCGACCCGCACCGTCTCGTCGAGGTCCCGTCGCACCTGCCCGAGCAACGACCGCGCACGGCCCTGCAGCACCCGGCCGGCGGCGGTCAGGGCCACGCTGCGGCTGGTCCGGACGAACAGGTCGACCTCGAGCGCGCGTTCGGTCCGCCGGATCTGCTGGGACAGCGCGGGCTGGGCGATCCGCAGCTGCTCGGCAGCTCGGCCGAAGTGCAGCTCGTCGGCGACGGCCAGGAACGCCCGCAGCTGCCGGAGGTCGACGTCGGGTTCTCGATCCATGCACCCAGCGTATCGATCAGCGCGAACGAGTATTGGACGTGACTGCATCGTCCATCGAGGATGGTTGCATGCCCGAAGCGACCTCCACCGTCACCATCGCCGACCTCGCCACCCCCGCGGACGCCGAAGCGTTCCGCACGCTCAACGAGGCCTGGATCACCCGGTACTTCACCCTCGAGGACGAGGACCGCGTGTTCCTCTCCGATCCCGTCGGCCGGGTCGTGGAGCGGGGCGGGGCCGTCCTGGTCGCCCGGCTCGACGACCAGGTCATCGGGTGCATCGGGGTCGTGCCCACCACCCCCGGCGTGTTCGAGCTCGTGAAGATGGCCGTCTCCCCCGACCACCAGGGGCACGGCACCGGGCGGAAGCTCATCACCGCGGCACTCGACCGGGCACGCGAACTCGGCGCACGCCGCATCGACCTGGAGAGCAACGCGCAGCTCACCAGCGCCGTGCACCTGTACGAGGCGTTCGGCTTCCGGCACCTGCGCGAGGACGAGATCGCCCCGAGCCCGTACGTGCGGGCCGACGTGCACATGACCCTCGACCTGCACTGACGTTCGGCCTGCACTGACGTTCGGCCTGCGCTGATGTTCGGCCTGCACTGACGGCGGCCCGGTCCCGGTACGCTCGCGGCATGGCGACGTACGAGGTGCAGGCGGTCCGCGAGGCCGGCGCGTGGCAGGTCTTCATCGACGGCTTCATGGTGACCGAGGTGTCCCGGTGGCCGTCCGTCGGGTTCGTGGCCCGCGAGCTCCTCGCGATGGACCGCGACGACGACCTGCGCATCCGCGTCGTCGGCCGCAACCAGTACATCGACTGACGCCGGCGGGCTCGAGTGAGCAGAAGACATCGAGTGCGCGCCGCCGACCCGACGTCTTGTGCTCACTCGGTGCTGCGTAGCCGGCAAACGACGCCGTTCCGCAGGTCAGGCGACGTGCCAGACCAGCCCCTCCTGCGCGCTCGACGGGTACGCCGAGGCGATCCGGAACACGGCCTCGCGCAGGGTCTCCGGTGAGCACGCCAGGTTGAGCCGGACGAACCCGCGCCCCTCGGACCCGAACCCGAGCCCGGAGTTCAGCGCGACGAACGCGTTCTCACGCAGCGGCACCGCGGGGTCGTCGCCGAGGCCGATGCCCCGGAAGTCGAGCCACGCCAGGTACCCGGCGCGCGGCCGCGTGTAGACGACCCCGGGCAGGTGCTCGGCGAGGAGCTTGGCGAGCAGTCGGTCGTTCGCCACGATGCGCGCCACGACGTCGTCGAGCCAGTCCGTCGCCAGGGTGAACGCCGCCAGGTTCGCGTGCAGCCCGAGGATGCTCGTGCGGCAGGCGACCTCCTCCCACAGGGTGTCGAGGAGCGCGGCGGTCCGGGGATCGCCGGCGACGATGACCGAGCACTTCACACCGGCGAGGTTCCACCCCTTGCTCGCCGAGGTCACGCACACGCTGCGGGCACCGAGCGGCTCGGCGACGGCGGCGAACGGGGTGAACTGCACGCCGGGGTGGGTCAGGGGCGCGTGGATCTCGTCGCTGATGACGAGGACGTCGTACTTCGCGG
The DNA here is from genome assembly GCF_003234135.1 of Curtobacterium sp. MCPF17_018. Lineage (NCBI taxonomy): Bacteria > Bacillati > Actinomycetota > Actinomycetes > Micrococcales > Microbacteriaceae > Curtobacterium > Curtobacterium sp. MCPF17_018. Next base: position 125,742 of record NZ_QKSJ01000005.1, read on the forward strand.
CCAGTTCGGCGATCGCGACGAGGTCGGCCCGGTCGTGCACGAGTCCGACGGGGTTGTGCGGGTTGCAGAGCAGGAAGACGCCGACCCCGTCGGCGAACGCGCGCTCGAGGCCCTCGAGGTCGAGCCGGTACTGCCCCCACTGCTCGAGCAGCGGGACTTCCTCGACCTGACATCGAGCTTCTTCGACGAGCTCGAAGAACGGCGGGTACACCGGCGGCGTGATCGCGACGCGGCCGCCGTCGGGCAGCGCCAGCCGGAGCGACTCGACGATCCCGACGCTGACGTCGGTGGCCAGGTGGATCCGCGACGGGTCGATCTCCCAGCCCCAGCGGTCCAGCGCGAACTGCGCGAAGGCGGGAGCGAGCGGCCCGGGGCCGTCGAGGTACCCGAGGTCGGACTGCGAGACCCGCTCGATCAGGGCCTGCCGGATCGCCGGCGCGACGTCGTGGTCCATCTCGGCGACGAACAGGGGCAGCACGTCGGGCGCGTACCGCGTCCACTTGATGCTCGTCCGGACCCCACGGAGCGTGCCGACCGGGTCCTGCTCGTCGCTCGCCATGCGTCCCAGCATGCCCCTGCCCGGAGGCCCGGCGCGACTCCCGACGTCATCCCACGTCGTCTTCGGGTGGGCTCGCGGCCCGGCGCCGCCCCGTCGGCCTACGCTCGGCAGCATGAGCACGAGCACCGCCGACAAGGCCGTCACCCTCAAGCAACTGCACGAAGCCCCCGAGATCCTGCGCGTCGTGAACGTGTGGGACGCGATCACCGCCAAGGTCGTCAGCGACCTGCCCGGCACGAAGGCGATCGCCACCGCCGGGCACTCGATCGCCGCGTCGTACGGGTACGAGGACGGCGGCATGCCCCTCGACCTCGCGCTGTCCGGGGCGGCGATCGTCGCCGCCGCCACGGACCTGCCGGTCACCGCCGACCTGGATGACGGCTACGAGGATCCCGCCGAGACGATCCGCCGCGCCATCGGCTCGGGCATCGTGGGCGCCAACGTCGAGGACCGGCTTCGACCCTTCGACGAGGCGGTCGCCCGCGTCGCCGCGATCACCGCTGCGGCACAGGCCGAGGGCGTCGACTTCCAGCTGAACGCCCGCACCGACGCGATCGTGCGCGGCGGCGAGCGCCCGATCGACGAGAGCATCGAGGACGCGATCGCCCGCGGCAAGGCGTTCCTGGACAACGGCGCCGCCCTGGTCTTCGTGCCCGGGGCGATCGAGCGTTCCGTGGTCGAGCGACTCGTCGCCGGTCTGGGCCGCGGCAAGCTCTCGGTCATCGGCCTGCCCGGCGCACTGGCCGCCGCGGAGTACGAGGCACTCGGCGTCGCCCGCATCTCGTACGGCCCGCTCACGCAGCGGGTCGCGCTGCGCGCGCTCCGTGACCTGGCGACCGACCTGTACGCCGACGGCGTCGTACCGGAGGACACCCCGGTCCTGAACTGACGGAGCGGACGGACGGGAGGCCCGGTGCCAGCTGGCACCGGGCCTCCTGCGCGTCACGTGGTCGCGATCGCGACCCGCTCAGCTCAACCGAGCGCCGGGTACAGCGCGGGCGCGGTGCGCGCGTGCGTCTCCTGCTCGAAGGCGTAGCCGAGGCCGATGACCGTGCTCTCGTCGAACGAGCGGCCGAGGAACTCCAGGTTCACGCCGGCGCCGGTGATCGTGTTGTCGGCAGCGGTCGCCTGGCCCATCGGGACGGTGATCGCCGGCATGCCGGTGTTCGGGCTGAGGCGCATGTTCGTCGACTGCGTGCTGTACGGCGTTCCCGACGGGTAGACGAGTGCGTCGAGGTCCTGGTCGTCGAGCATCTGCGTCACGAGCTGCTTGCCGGTGGCGAGCTGCGTCGTGTGCGACCCCGTCGGGCCGGCCCACGCCTGGTACTGCGCGTCGGTGATCAGGTCACGCGACTGGTAGGTGCTCTTGCGGCTCGGCACGTACTCGCCCGAGGCCAGGATGCCCTGCAGCGAGCGTGCGGCGACGTCGGGGTCGAGGTGCTTCGCGACGTACTCGTCCAGGTCGTGCTTGAACTCGTTCGTGCTGCCGCTGCCCTCGGACAGGACCCGGTTGAAGGCCGTCGTCGCGGTGATCGGGACGACGGTGGCACCGGCGGCCTGGAGCTTCGCGACGGAGGCGTCGAACAGGCGCTTCGTCGTGGCGTTCGTGCCGACCATGCTCGTCACGTAGCCGATGCGGGCGCCCTGCAGGGAGTCGGCGTCGAGCGACGATGTGTACGACGTCGGCACCTTGCCGGCCTGCGCACTCGTCGCCGGGTCCGCCGCGTCCACGCCGGTCACGGCGTCGAGCGCGACCGCCGCGTCCGTCACCGAGCGGGTGATGGGGCCACCGGTGTCCTGGGACAAGGCGAGCGGGATGATCCCGTCGCGGCTGGTCAGGCCGACCGTGGGCCGGATGCCGACGAGCTGGTTGTACGTCGACGGCACGCGGATCGAGCCGCCCGTGTCCGTGCCGAAGCCGATCCCGGCGAGGTTCGCGGAGATCGCCGCCCCGGTGCCGCCACTCGAGCCACCGGCCGTCTGCGCCGTGTTGTACGGGCTGGCGACCAGGAGCGACGAGCCGGCGGGCTGGTTCGACGAGAACTCGGAGACGAAGCCGAAGGCGAACTCGTCGAGGCTCGCCTTCGCCAGGATCACGGCGCCGGCGTCGCGCAGGCCGGAGACCATGGCGGCGTCGGTGTCGGTCTGGTTGTCGTCCCAGCAGCCGCAGCCACCGGTGGTCGGCATGTCCTTCGTGTCGTAGTTGTCCTTCACCGCGATCGGCACGCCGAGCAGCATGCTCGTCATCCCGTGCTCGGCGCGCTCGGCGTCCGCGGTCTTCGCGGCGGCCAGGGCGTCGGCGTTCGTGGTGACGATCGAGTTGAGCGGACGCCCGGTCGACGCGGTGTCGACCTTCGTGCGGTCGTACGCGGCAATGCGGTCGAGGTAGTCCTGCGTGATCGCCACCGACGTGGTGACGCCGGCGTTCATCGCGGCCTGCATGTCGATGGTCGACGCCTCGACGAGCTCGAACGGGCCGTCGTCGTAGATCATCCGCTGGGACAACCCGGCCAGGTCGGCGACGGTGATGGTGCCGTCGGCGTCGGTGTCCGCGGCGCTGACCGTCGCCCAGTCCGTGCTCGCGGTCGTCGCACCGAGGTGGTCGGTGAGCACGGCGAGGTCGGCCCGGGTGACCTGGTCGTCGCCGGTCAGGTCGAGGTCCGTGTAGTACGGCGCGAGCATGGCGGCGGGGCTGGCGTCGACGGCCGCGGGTGCTGCGGTGGCCGTGATCGCGGGGGTCGCGGCGAGGACGGTGCCGACGAGGGCGACGAGCGATGCGCCGGCGACGGCGGTGCGCTTCTTGCTGGGGGCCTGCTTGCGGGAGGCCTGCTTCGTGGCTGCCTGCTTCGTGGCGGCCTGCTTCGTGGCGGTCATGCGGAGGCTCCGGTGCGGTCGCGGCGGGCACGACGGGCCCGCAGGGTGATCAGGGTGCCGCCGGCTGCGAGCAGGGCGATGGACGCGGCGATCCACGGCGCGACGTCGGCGCCGGTCCAGGCGAGGTCGCCTCCGGTCGGACGGTCCCCGCCGGCTCCTGCCACGGCGGTGGCGCCGTCGGTCGGGTCGGCGCCCGGTGCGGTCGGGTCGCCGGGGCCGCCGCCCGTGCCGGTGCCGGGCTGCGTGGTCGCTCCCGGGGTCGGCGTGGCGCTCGGGGCGGGCGTCGGAGTGGCCGTTGCGGCCGCCGCGACCACGACGGTGGTGCTCGCCGGGTCGACGAGGGTCGTCGACGTGCCGTCGGAGCCGACGAGGGTGATGCTCGTGATGTCGAGGTCAACGCTGCCGACGGCCGTCGGGGTCAGCGAGATCGAGGTGGCCAGGTCGCCTTCGAGTGCCGGCGAGGTGCCGAGGCGGGTGTGCACGATCGTCAGGGCGTCGCCGTCCTGCTCGACGCTGTCGAAGCCGCCGTCCGGGCCGGTGACACTGTCGTCCCGGTACTGCACGGAGTCGGCCTCGAGCGTGATCTCGTACGCGTAGACGTCGGCGGTCTCCGGGATCGTCAGGTCGACGTCGATCGCCGTGCCGACGGTCACGGTGGCCGGGGCGTCGATGGTGGCGGTGGTCGCGGTGGGTGCTGCCTGGGCCGGAGCGGCCGTCAGGACGGCGAGGCCGAACGCCCCGGCGGCGACGAGCGTCGAGGAGACGATCGTCGCGCGGGGGCGCAGCCGTGGTCGGTGCTGCATGGGCGCAGTTCCTTCGGGTGGAGTGGAGGGGTGCTGAGCGGGTACTCAGTGAACCGAAAGCTAACGTGGCGCTGTTTCCGGTTCTGGCCCGGCACGTTTCCGCCCCGTTACGGCTCGTTCCTGCCGCTACTGTCGTGCCATGTCGCTCGACGTCGAAGCCCTGCTCACCCCGCCCTCCCCCGTCGCTGCGCGCGCACTGGACGTCGTGCGGGCATGGTCCGAACCCGCCCTCGTGCACCACTGCCTGCGCTCGTGGGCCTGGGCCGTCCTGCTCGCCCCGACGGTCGACCTCGAACCGGACCCCGAGCTGCTCTTCGTCGCGACGATGCTGCACGACCTCGGCGTCACCCCGTCGTTCGACGCCCACCGGGTGCCCTTCGAGGACGCCGGCGGCGCCGTGGGTTCGGTCTTCGCGCTCGGTGCCGGGTGGGACGCCGTGCGAGCCCGTCGGGTCGGGGAGATCATCGAGCGGCACATGTGGCGATCCGTCGACCCCGAGGTCGACGCCGAAGGGCACCTGCTCGAGGTGGCGACCTCGCTCGACGTCTCCGGTGTCGGCTTCGACAAGTGGTCGTCGGACGACCTGCGGGACGTCACGGCCGCGCTGCCCCGCCTGGACTTCTCGGCGTCGTTCGACGGGCTGATCCACGAACAGGCCTCGCGCAAGCCTTCCTCGGCCGCGGCCCGCCTCGACGGCTCGGGGAACGTCGCCGCAGGCGGGGACCGCTGGGCGGCCTTCCTGGCGTCCTGACGCTCGTTCCGGTCGCTTGCTGGACTTCTCGGCGGGGTGGGCGTATAGTATCTGGTTGGTGCACTGCAGCGAACCCATCTGACTCGCGCACACCAATCTCTCGACACCGACTCACCCGAGTCGCATTCCACTCGAGACACCGCTCGATCCGAACGGACGAGCTGCACGTTGAAACTCGACGTGCGCGCCCCGCACTCGATGCGTCGCGCTGGACTGAGACGTCCGCCGACACCGAGTCGCCCTGGCGCCGAATGACCAGGAAGTACAGCACCATGACCAGCAACGAACGAATCACCGTGTTCGGGACCGCACTCGCGGCCCCGACGATCACCCCGGACCGCATCGCCGAGTTCCCGGTGCGCGACGACCGCTCGCAGCGCGAGTACCTCGTGCGCATCGCGGCCGACGACCTGGGGACCTTCGTCACCCGGGGCACCCGGCTCGACGCCGTCGGCGAGGCCGGCTGGACCGTCCCGGGCCGCTCCTGGGCGGGCGAGGCCAGCCGCACCCTGCTGCAGGCACAGTCCGTGCAGGCGGGCGAGATGGCCCTCGCGGCCTAGGTCCCACCAGCACCACCACGAAGCGCCGCCGAGTCCGCTCGGCGGCGCTTCGTCGTTCCCGGGGCAGCCACGGTGCGACGCGTCAGTACTCGCCCTTGATCACGAAGAACGAGCCGCGGATCGTGCCCGCGAGCTTCGACCGCTGCCGGGCGAACTTGAACTTGTCGGCGAGCTCCTCCGGCACGTCCATGCCGTCGGAGAGCTTGAACCCGACCGCTCGCTTGCCGCCCGGTTCGAGTGTGTAGAGCACGTTGATCACCAGGCCGGACTCGTAGAAGACGTAGGTCCAGCGGACGCCGTCGACCACTGCTTCGGTGGCCTCGAGTGGCGGGGACGCGATCACGAGCCCCCGCTCCTCCACGAGTACGCGGGCGACGTACTCGACCAGCTCGGGAGCCTCGGCGGCAGGACGCGTAGTGAGGTCGTGGTCGTACTTGTTCTTGAAGTAACGGGCCTCGTTCGCACGGAGTCCGGCGAGCGCATCCACCACCGGCGATGTCTCGAGCCCCACCGTGGACACGTTCACGAAGTCGACGACGTACGGCATGGGGGCCTCCTCGGGCACTGGACGAGCCGAATCTAGTCCCCCATGCCACTTCAGCAGCAAGGGCGCGTCCTCTATAGTCGAGAGCTATAGGGAGGTCGTCATGCGGGTCGATCGTGCCGCGGAACTCATCCGCGCTGCCCGCGAGGACCTCGGTCTCTCGCAGACCGGTCTCGCTGCCGCCGCCGGCATGCAGCAGCCCACCATCTCGGCGTACGAGAGCGGACGGAAGCGGCCGCGCCCGGAGTCGCTCCGGCGGATCCTCGAAGCGGCCCACACCCGCCCGAGCATCCCGCTCGCCGTCTACGCCGACGCGATCCTCGACGAGGCGAAGCGCTTCCACCTCGACGACGTCCGCGTCTTCGGCTCCGCGGTCCGCGGGCAGGACACCGAACGCAGTGACATCGACCTGCTGGTCCACCTGACCCCCGCGGCATCGCTGTTCGATCTCGGTGGATTCGCGCACGAGGTCGAGCGCATCACCGGTTTCGAGGTCGACGTCCTCACCGACGACCTCGAAGACGACGAGCACTTCACCCACGTCCTCGACGAAGCCGTGCCGCTGTGATGCCGGCTCCCCGGTTCACGCCTCGGCCCCGCAACGACCGTGACCCTGCTGCCCTCGAAGAGCGGTGGCCGTCGCTGCAGACTAGCTTCCTCGACCTGCTCGCCGAGTGCTCCATGATCGTCGAGCACGGGCGGAGCGAGTTCGACGCGACCCGCAGCCTCACCTACCGAGCAGCCGAAGCGGTCATCATCCACTTCGACGACCTGCTCGGTCGCATCCCCCAGGACCGGGAGGCACGACTCCCGTCCGACCTGTCACTCGCGGCCGTCCGCAAGACCCGCAACATCCTGTCGCACGACTACCGAAAGGCACGGAAGGAGATCGTCTGGGACGCGATCGAGCACCGCATCCCCGCGGTGATTCTGGCGCTCGTCGACTGACCCCACCGGGCGTCCCGACGACTCGGACCGCTCGCCTCAGTTCAGGCGCTCGAAGACCATCGTGGCCTGCACCCGGTCCCCGCCACCGAAGCCAGTGCTCCCCGAGGAAGCCGTCGTGATCGTGTGCAGCCGGTACCCGAGCGCAGCCTGCGCGTTGATCGCCTTCTCGAGCTCGGTGAGGTTGCCCGAACCCGTGCCGAAGAACTTCTCCTTGAGCACCACCTGCAGCACGACGTAGCTCATGCCGTTCTGCGCCGGACGCGGCTGACCACCCGAAGCGGCTTCGGCCTGGATCCGGCCGATCACTCCACCGACACCCGACGCCACGGGTGCCTGCTGCTGCACCTGCTCCGTCCACGCGGAACCGTCCCACCACCGCATGGTGCCGGAGCCGTCGTCGTACCACCCTGCCTGTGCATTCGTCATGCGCTCATCCTGGCGCACGACGAACCACGCCGGCAGATCAGTTGTTGAAGCGGAACTCCACCACGTCGCCGTCCTGCATGACGTAGTCCTTGCCCTCGATGCGGGCCTTGCCGGCAGCGCGGGCCTCGGCGATCGAGCCGGCTTCCATCAGGTCGTCGAACGAGATGACCTCGGCCTTGATGAAGCCCTTCTCGAAGTCGGTGTGGATGACGCCGGCAGCCTGGGGAGCCTTCCACCCCTTGCCGATCGTCCACGCACGGGCTTCCTTCGGACCGGCCGTCAGGTAGGTCTGCAGCCCGAGGGTGTCGAACCCGATGCGGGCGAGCTGGTCGAGGCCCGACTCGGTCTGACCGGTCGACTCGAGCAGTTCGGCGGCGTCGGCCGGGTCGAGGTCGATGAGCTCCGACTCGACCTGGGCGTCGAGGAACACAGCCTGCGCCGGGGCGACGAGCGCGGCCAGTTCGGCCTTGCGCGACTCGTCGGTCAGGATCGCCTCGTCGACGTTGAACACGAAGATGAAGGGCTTGGCGCTGAGCAGGCCGAGCTCGGCGATCGGTGACAGGTCGATCTTGGTGGCGGACAGCAGCGTGCCCTGCTCGAGCGCGGCACGGGACTCGCGAGCGGTCTCGAGCACGATCGGCTCGGCCTGCTTGAGCTTGAGCATCTTCTCGTACCGCGGGAGTGCCTTGTCGATGGTCTCCATGTCGGCGAGGATCAGCTCGGTGTTGATGACCTCGAGGTCGTCCTTCGGGGAGACCTTGTTCGCGACGTGCACGACGTCGTCGTCGGTGAAGCCGCGGACGACCTGCGCGATGGCGTCGGCCTCGCGGATGTTGGCGAGGAACTTGTTGCCCAGGCCTTCGCCCTCGCTCGCGCCCTTGACGATGCCCGCGATGTCGACGAACGACACCGGCGCCGGCACGGTCTTCTCCGAGTGGAAGAGCTCGGCGAGCTGGTCGAGCCGCGAGTCGGGCAGGTTCACCACCCCGACGTTCGGCTCGATCGTCGCGAACGGGTAGTTCGCGGCGAGGACCTGGTTCTTGGTCAGGGCGTTGAACAGGGTCGACTTGCCGACGTTCGGGAGACCGACGATTCCGATGGTGAGAGCCACGGGAGCACAGCCTACCGGCGGCGGCCTGTCGGAGCCGACCCGGGCCTCCAGTCCGTCCGTCAGACCAGGGGACGCGACCCGCCCGTCCTGGGCCGCAGGGTCGTGACGCGCCGCTCGACGACGTCGAAGACGTCGGCCTGCAGCCGCTGCGAGCGCCGCCAGTCGCCGGCCACCTGGAGCGAGTGGTCGGCACGGTCGACGGTCTGGAGGCACGCAGCAGTCCCCGAGACCCGCTCGGGGCGCCACATCGTGTCGTCTCCACCCCCGATCGCGACGTGCACGTCGGTGGCGGCGGCGAGCGCTGTGGCCACGTCGTCATGCGTCAGCACCGGGGTGAGCCAGACGCCGGGCACCTCGTGGCGGATCGCCCACGGCAGGGCGAAGCAGCCGAACGACTTCGCGACGACGAGGTCGGGCAGCCGGTCCGCCAGCGCCGCGGCGACAGCGGTCTCGACGAACCCGACCGGATCGGCACCGGCAGCGTCGTCGACCTGCCATCGTGGCGCAACGACCTCGCACCCCGCCGCGACGGCGATCTCGCTCGTCCACCAGAGCAGCGGCGCCTGCTGCCCGTAGCCGGCACCGGCGAGCACCAGGACGAGCGGACGTCGGTCGGCCTCGTTCCCCATGTGGCGAGAGTAGCCACACGCAACGCCGACGGGAACGGAGGGCGATGTCGGCACCCCGTGCGACGATCGGGACCGTGCCGTTGAACTTCACCGCGATCGACTTCGAGACCGCCAACAGCTCGCCCGCCAGCGCCTGCTCCGTCGGGCTCGTGAAGGTCCGAGCCGGCCGGGTCGTCGATCGGGCGTCGTGGTTCATCCGCCCGCCGTTCGGGCACGACGCGTTCCTGGAGTGGAACACGCGGATCCACGGCATCGTCGCCGAGGACGTCACGCACGCCAAGACGTGGGAGCAGCAGTACCCCGACCTGGTGGCCTTCGCCGAGGGCGACGTCCTGGTGGCGCACAACGCCCGCTTCGACATGGGCGTCATCGCCGGTGGGTGCTCCGCGACGGGGATCGACCTGGCCGAGCACCACTCGCTGTGCTCCCTGGCGGTCGCCCGCAAGACCTACACGCTCGACTCGTACCGCCTGCCGGTCGCCGCGATGGCGGCCGGGTTCGAGGGGTTCCAGCACCACGACGCCGCCGCCGACGCCGAGGCCTGCGCCGCGATCGTCGTGCACGCCGCCGGGCACCACGGCGTCGAGACGGTCGAGGCGCTCGGCGCGGTGACCCGGGTGACGATCGCCCCGGTCCGCGCGCGCGCCGAGAAGCCGAAGGGCGCGAACCAGCCGCGGCTGTCGAACCGACCGATGGTGTTCGCCGACTGACGGTCTGCGCTGACTGACGGTGTTCGCCGACTGACGGTCTGCGCTGACTGACGGTGTTCGCCGACTGACGCAACGCCCGCTGCGCGCGGCCGGGGCGCCACATCCCCGGTGGTATTGTCACGACAATGCCGTCGGCACCGACGCCGGCATCTCCGCACGTGTGAAGGACCGCGATGACCAACGAAGGCCAGCTGCCGTCCGACCTGTTCATGGACCTGGACCGGTCGGGTCCCATGCCCCTCTACTTCCAGGTCGCCTCGCGCATCGAGGAGTCGATCCGCTCCGGCGCGATGCCACCAGGGGCCCGGCTCGAGAACGAGATCGCCCTCGGTGAGCGTCTCGGTCTGTCGCGGCCGACGATCCGTCGCGCGATCCAGGACCTCGTCGACAAGGGTCTGCTGGTGCGCCGCCGCGGCATCGGGACCCAGGTCGTGCACGGGCCGGTGACCCGCAAGGTCGAGTTGACGAGCCTGTACGACGACCTGGCGCAGGGTGCGCAGGCTCCGGCGACGAAGCTCCTGCAGCGCAACGACGTCCCCGCGTCCGACGAGGTCGCCGCGGCACTGAGCATCGAGCCCGGCACGACCGTCGCGCACATCCGGCGGGTGCGGTTCGCCGAGGACGTCCCGATGGCGATCCTCGAGAACTACCTGCCGCCGGAGTTCCTCGACCTGACCGACGAGGACCTGCAGGCGTACGGGCTGTACCAGCTGCTGCGCGGCCGAGGTGTCACGATGCGGGTGGCGAAGCAACGGATCGGGGCCCGTGCGGTCACCGACGAAGAGGCCGGCCTGCTCGAGATCGAGGACGGCGACCCGGTGCTCACGATGAGCCGCACCGCGTACGACGCCTCGGGCCGTGCGGTCGAGTACGGCGTGCACTGCTACCGCCCGGACCGGTACTCGTTCGAGGTCACACTCGTCGACAAGTAGGCCGACCGGTCACTCGGCCGAGCGGTCACGTTCTGTCGCCCGGGGCTGCTCGGCGAGGGGTCACGACACACTGTCGGCGGTGTGCCGAGTGGTCACGAACTGTCGCCCGGAGGCCCGGCAACCGACAGTTCGTGACCACTCGGCGGAACTGAGCGGGGTGTCGTGACCAACCCGCACCACCCCGCACCCGCACCCGCACCGCGCCCACGCCCGCACCACCTCAACCGAGCGCGGGCACCCCGAGCTCGCCCGTGACGTACTGGGCACGGCCGAAGCCGAACGACCAGTCCTGCGGCCCGTTCTCGACGTAGCCGATGAAGACGTCCTCGGACGCGACACCGATCGCCGCGAGGGCGTCGTGGATCGCCCGGTACAGCGCCGCCTTCGCCTCGTCGCTCCGCCCGCGCTGCGTGAACACCTGGATGACGATGACGCCCTCGGTGCGCTCGAACCCCAGCCCGGCGTCCTCGGCGATGATCTGCTGCGCGGGGTGCTCGGTGATCACCTGGAACCGGTCCCGCACCGGGATCCCGTACACGTCGACGATGGCCTGGTGGATGGCGTCAGCGATGCCACGGACGGCCTCCGGCGTGCGGCCGGTGGCGAGGTCGATACGGACGAGCGGCATGGTGCCTCCTGGTTGCTCGGACTTTGTCCTTACATACTAACAAGCAAGGACGGCCAGGTGTCTAGAACCTCGGCGTCGGCGCCCCGTACGTCAGCGGCCCGTCGACACGAGCGACGTCGTGCCACGAGCCGTCGACCAGCGAGGCCTCCGCGGCCTCGACGATCGACGCGGCAGCCAGCCCGTCGGCGACCGAGGGCGCGAGCTGTTCCCCGCGCTGCACGCTCGCGATGAACTGCGCCGCCTCGATCGTCTTCAGGTCGTCGTAGCCCATCGCGGTGCCGGCGCCCGGCTGGAACCGGGCGAACTCGCCGTCCCCGGGAGCGACGTAGTGCGTCGCGTACCCGTCGGCCTCCTGGCCGTCCAGGTACACCTCGAGCTCGTTGAGGCGCTGGAAGTCCCACCGGACCGAACCGCGGGTGCCGTAGATCTCGAGCGTGTACTCGGCGTGCGGCCCACGCATGACGCGACTCGAGTCCATCGTGCCGACCGCACCGTCCTCGAACCGGAACAGCAGCGCGGCGTAGTCCTCGTTCTCGACGGCACCGAGCTCACCGGTCGCAGCGGCACTGCGGTCGACGATGCCGGCAGCCGGGCGGGGCCGCGACTCGATGAACGTCTCGGCGAGCGCACTGACCGAGGCAATCCGCCCGACCACGTACTGCGCCAGGTCGAGTCCGTGCGACAGCAGGTCGCCGAGGACACCCGATCCGGCGCGCTCACGCTCGAAGCGCCAGGTCAGCGGGGCCGCCGGGTCGGACGAGTAGTCGGCGAGCAACGACCCGCGCACGTTCGTGATCCGGCCGAGCCGCCCGTTGCGGACGAGTTCCCGGGCGCGCTCGATGGCCGGGGCATGCCGGTAGTTGAAGCCGACGCTCGTGATGACGCCGGCGCGCTGCACCGCCTGGTGGATGGAGCGCGAGTCGCTGGCGTACCGCCCCATCGGCTTCTCGATCCAGAACGGCTTGCCCGCCTCGGCCGCGGCGACGGCCATCTCGCGGTGCAGGAAGTTCGGCGAACAGATCGACACGACGTCGACCGCCGGGTCGGCGAGGACCTCGTGGTAGTCGGCGACGGCCCGCTCGTACCCGAGCCGCGTCACCGCCTGGTCGCGTGCCGCCTCGATCGGATCGGCCGCGACGACGAGCCGCGGCTGGACGCCGAGCTCCGGGAAGTGGTCCGGCAACGCTCGGTAGGCACGCGAGTGCAACCGCCCCATCCAGCCGACCGAGATCAGCCCGACGCCGATGCTGTCCATGGAGAACTCCTTCGTTCAGGTGACGCGCGTTGGAGCGCGCCAACGAGCGTAGCCGATGCGGCTGACTTTGTCAGCACATGAAGTAACCGCCTGGAGGCCCGGTGCCGGTCTCAGGGACCGGCACCGGGCCTCCAGGCTGGTGCGTCAGCGCGCGGGGCGCGACCCGTCATTCCGACCGCGGATCGCGCCGCGCATCAGGTCCCGTCTCAGACAGCGGGGACGATGATGTCGCGGACCAGTGCGTCGAGCTTCGCGTCGGCGTCTAGGAACTGCCGGAGCGTCGTCACGGTCGCACCGAAGCGGTCGAACTCGTCGATCGTCATGCCGTCCACGTCGTAGCCGCGGGCGAACTCCGGCGTCGCGGCCCGGAGCGCCTCGATGACGTGCACGGGGACCTCGTCGTCGATGGCGTGCGGACGGAACGGGAACGCGTTGTCGTTGATGTCCTTCGTCCACTGGAACGGCGGCGACACGACCAGGTCGCCGCCCTGGAACTCCGACCACTGCAGTGCGTTGCGGAACGCGGCGACCAGCACCCGCGAGCGGAACCCACGCTCCTGGAAGACGCGGTAGGCGTTCTTCACCGCGGCGACACCGGCCCACTCGAGGATGCCCGGGTCCACCATCACGTGGTCGCGCTTGACGACGGTCTTCAGCCAGTCGTCGAAGCGGCCGGCCATCAGGGTGACGACGTGGCCGAACTCCTGCTCCGGCAGGCCCTCGGCAGCACGGCGGTCGAGTGCCCGCTCGATGGCCTCGCCCACGGCGACGACCTGCGGCACGGTGAAGGACACCGTGGCGTTGATCGAGACCCCGCGGTAGGCGGCTTCCTCGATCGCGGCGATGCCGACCTCGGTGGCGGGGATCTTCACGATGATGTTCGGCGCGAGCTGCGAGAACCGGACGGCCTGCTCGACGAGCGCGTCGGCGTCGCGGTGGAACCGGGGGTCGGTCTGCATGGACAGTCGACCGTTCCGTCCGCCGGACGCCTCGAACGCGGGCAGCAGCTGCGCCGCGGCGGCGATGGAGAGCTCCTCGACGGCCTTCCAGCCGATCCAGGACTCCCCCGCCGTCGGGTGCTCCTCGGCGATCTCGCGGATGCGCGGGACCCAGGTCTCCGGGTCCTGCTGGATGCAGGTGTACGCGATCACCGGGTTGCAGGTCGCACCGACGGCACCGTACTCGTGGATGGCGGTCGACAGTTCGCGCGGGTCGGCGGAGTCGTTCCACAGGGCGGTCGGGGTCTGCTCCGCGGCCTGCAGGGTGACGGGGCGGGAGTCGGCGTCGGTGGACGCCTGCGTTTCGAGAGTGGTGGTCATCGGTGGAGCCCCTTCGTGATCGTGTCGAGTTGGAACCGCGACACCGCGTCGGCGTTCTCGTCCTCGGCGAAGACGCTCGAGACCGCGACGGTGTCCTCGCGCGCCGAGAAACCGACCCGGTCGAGCGCCGCCCAGAAGGCGTCGAAGTCGACGTCCGCCTGGCCGACCGGCAGGTGCTGGTGCACGCGGACCGGATTGCCGGGCGGGTTCGTGATGTAGCGCAGGCCGTGTGAGCGACGGTGGTCGTACGCGTCGGCGACGTGGACCAGCTGCAGCGAGTCCCCGGCAGCGTCGATGATCTCGTCCATGTTGCCGCCGTAGTGGAACGTGTGGCACGCGACGTAGACGAAGCCCACGTGCTTCGAGTTCAGGCCGCGGATCACCCGGAGCGCCTCGAGCCCGTCCTCGACGAAGTCGTCGGGGTGCGGGTCGACGAGCACGCGGATGCCGGCGTCCTCGATGATCGGCAGCAGTTCCTCCATCGACCGGTAGAACTGGTCCTCGGACTCCTCAGCGCGCTCGGGGCGGCCGGAGAACTCCGTGTTGATGGTGTCCACGCCGAGGCGCTTCGTGATCTCGATGACCCGCTTCCACTTCCGCACCGCAGCCTGTCGGGCGTCCTCGTCCGGGCCCGACCAGCGCAGCACCGGCAGCACGCTCGCCACCTGGACCCCGGCGTCACGGCAGGCCGCGGCGAACGCGTCGACCAGGTCGTCGTCTGCCTTGGGGTGCCGGTAGAAGGGGATGAAGTCCTTGTGCGGCGTGAGCTGCAGGTACTCGTAGCCGAGCTCCGCGACCTTGCGCGGGAACTCGAGCAGCGACAGGTCGTGGTGGAACGGGGTGGGGTCGAGCGCGATCTTCGGCATCGATCAGGCCCCGGCGAGCGCGGCCGGCGCAGTCGCGTCGCTCGTCTCGTCGTAGAACGCCGGCTTCGCGACCGCGTACTCGACCACTTCGTGCGCGCCGGACTGTTGGGCCCGGACGGCGACCTCGGCGACGACCGAAGCCGTGTAGCCGTCCCAGGCGCTCGGCCCGTCGATGCCACCGGTCCGGGCCGCGTCGACCCAGCGCTGCACCTCTTCGTCGTAGGCGGCGGCGAACCGCTCCTTGAACGAGGGCGTGACGCCCTGCGAGGTCGCCCCGGCTGCGGCGAGCGAGAGCGAGGTGTCGCGGCCGATGTAGGCGACACCGGACTCGAACACGGCGTCGGTGGTGACCTGGTAGCCGAACTGGGCGTTCACGTTGATCTCGACGATCGCCATGGTGCCGGACTCGGTGGTGAACAGGACGAACTGCGGCTCGGGCAGGTCGGCCGGCGCGAGGGAGTTCTTGCGCGGCTTCTTCACCTCGACGCTCGTGATCGCTTCGCCGGTCAGGAACGGGATGATGTCGATCTCGTGGATCACCGAGTCGTGGATGAGCATCGACTCGCTGAAGTTCGGCGGCGTCGTCGGGTTGCGGTGCGCGTGGTGCAGGGCGAGCAAAGCGCCGTTCGCCCCCGACTCGCGCAGGGCCTTGAGCTCCTGGTAGCCCGTGTCGAACCGGCGCATGAAGCCGACCTGGATGACGGGTCGGGCGGCGTGCTGCTGTTCGAGCTCCACGATGCGCAGCGAGTCCTCGGCGCTGGTCGTCAGCGGCTTCTCGCACAGGACGGTGAGCCCGCGCTCGAGCGCCGTCACCAGGATCGGCTCGTGCAGGAAGCCCGGCGTCGCGATGATGACGGCGTCGATCTCGGTCTGCTCGAGTGCCTCGTCGAAGGACGCGGCGGTGATCGCGCCGGGTGCCAGGGCCGCTGCCGCGGCGGCACGGGCCTGGTCGGGCTCGACGACGGCGACGACGTCGGCGTTCGAGATCTTGGCGGTGATGCGGCGGACGTGGTCCGCGCCCATCATGCCGGCGCCGACGACGGCGACGCGGAGGTTCTGCGTGGTGGTCATGGTGGTGTTCTCCTGGGGTTTGTTGACGCTGCGTGGACGGCGCGTCAGGAGGCGCGGGCGGCCGAGGTCGAGCCGAAGATGTGCTGGAAGGTGCGCTCGGCGATCGGGCCGGGGGCGTCGACGGAGCAGCCGTACATGTCCTGCTCGACGATGCCGAAGACGTCCGGGTTGATCGCGGCGACGGCCTCGATGATCGGGGCGAGTTCCGGGGTGCCGTGCGGCGGCTCGGTCATGATGCCCTGCGACACGGCGGTCGCGAACGGCACGTCGTTCTTGAGCACGTCGAACAGCAGGTCGGTGTCGACCTGCTTGAGGTGCAGGTAGCCGATGCGCTCCGGGTGGGCGGCGATGAGCTTGAGGTTGTCGCCGCCGTAGTAGGCGAAGTGGCCGGTGTCGAGGCAGAGGTTCGTGTACTCGGGGTTCGTGACCTCGAGGAACCGCACGGTCTCCTTGTAGGTGCCGACGTGGCTGTCCGCGTGGGTGTGGAACTGCTGGTGGACGCCGTACTCCTCGAGCAGCGCCTTGCCGAGCTGGTCGTGGCCCTTGCCGAGACGCTCCCACTGCTCGTCGGTGAGCGTGCGTGGCTCGAGCACCTCTTCGGTGGCGTCCGAGCGCCACAGGTCGGGGATCGTCACCAGGTGCTCAGCGCCGAGCTTCGCTGCCAGGCCCGCGACCGCGACGGCCTGGTCCCACGCACGCTGGAACTGGTCCTCGCCCTTGTGGAACCCGGTGAAGACCGTGCCCGCCGACAGCTTGAGCCCGCGGGACTCGAGCTCGTCGGACAGCTGGGACGGGTCGGTCGGCAGGTACCCGTACGGGCCGAGCTCGATCCACTCGTACCCGGCGGCGGACGCTTCGTCGAGGAAGCGCTGCCACGGCACCTGCTTCGGGTCGTCCGGGAACCAGACGCCCCACGAGTCCGGGGCGGTGCCGATGCGGATCGAGGCGGGCGCCGCGTCGGTCGCGGGGCTGCCGATGGGGGTGGCGGTGTCGGTCATGACGTCGCTGTCGCTTTCTGTCTAGTGAACGGTTCAGCCGAGCAGCGGACGCTGCGTGGCGACCTGCTGCTCGTACTCGGCGCGGGCGGCCTGGGTGCTGGGGAGGGTGGAGGTCTGCGCGACCGGCACGTCCCACCAACCGTCGCCCTCGGGGGCGTAGACCAGCGGGTCGGAGTTGATGTGCACCAGGGTGGTGTGGTCGTTCGCCTTCGCCTGACGCAGCGCGGCCTTCAGGTCCTCGATGCTGTCCGGGCCGGGCTGCACCTCGATGACGTCGACGCCGTACGAGCGGGCGTTGGCGGCGAGGTCGACGGGCAGCGGCTCGCCGTTCTCGAACGACTCGGTCTCGTCGAGGTAGCGGTACTTCGTGCCGAAGCGCTCCGAGCCGACGGTCTCGGACAGGTGCCCGATCGACGCGTACCCGTGGTTCTGGATGAGCACGACGATGATCTTGATGCCCTCGGCCACGGCCGTAACGAGCTCGGTGTGCAGCATGAGGTAACTGCCGTCACCGACCATCACGATGGCGTCGCGGTCCGGAGCTCCGCGGCGGACCCCGATGCCACCGGCGATCTCGTAGCCCATGCACGAGAACGCGTACTCGACGTGGTACCCGAGCTCGTCACGCACCCGCCAGAGCTTGTGCAGGTCGCCGGGCAGCGAACCCGCCGCCTGGATCACGACGTCGCGCGGGTCGGAGACCGACTGCACGGCGCCGATGATCTCGGGCTGGCCGGGCAGGTCTGCGCCGGACGGCGCGAAGGCACCGTCGACCGCAGCGTCCCACGCCGCCTTCAGCGAGGCGATCTCGGAGGCGTAGCCGGGCTCGACGACGTACGCCGTGTCCGAGGTGAGCGACTCGGTCAGGGCGACCAGCGCCTCCTTTGCGTCCGCGATCAGCGGCAGCTGCGAACCGTGCTTGTAGGCGTCGAACGCGGCCACGTTGACGTTGACGAACGTGACGTCCGGGTTCTGGAACGCGGTTCGTGACGCCGTGGTGAAGTCGCTGTAGCGGGTGCCGATCCCGATGACGACGTCGGCCTGGGCGGCGATCGCGTTGGCCGCCGCGGTGCCGGTCGCGCCAATCCCGCCGAGGTACTGCGGGTGGTCCCAGACCAGGGAACCGCCGCCGGCCTGCGACGTGCCGACCGGGATCCCGGTGGCCTCGACGAAGGCGCGGAGCTCGTCGGCGGCGTCGGAGTACAGCACCCCGCCGCCGGCCACGATGACCGGGCGCCGGCCGGCACGGATCGCGGCCACGGCACGCTCGAGCGGGCCACGCTCGGGCAGGGGACGGCGGATGTGCCACTCGCGCGGCTGCAGGAACGTGACGGGCACGTCGAGCTCCTCGGCCTGGACGTCCTCGGGCAGCGCGATCGTCACCGCACCGGTCTCGGCCGGATCGGTCAGCACCCGCATCGCGGCGAGGGCGATCGAGAACAGCTGCTCCGGACGCTCCACACGGTCGAAGTAGCGCGACAGCGGACGGAACGCGTCGGTGACCTGCAACGACGTGTCGTGCGGCAGCTCGATCTGCTGGAGCACCGGGTCCGTGGTGCGCGTGGCGAAGGTGTCCGACGGCAGCAGCAGTGCCGGCAGCCGGTTCGTGGTGGCGAGTGCCGCGGCGGTCAGCATGTTGGCGGCGCCCGGGCCGACCGACGCCGTCGACGCGTAGGTCGCGCGGCGGCGGTGCATGCGGGCGAAGCCGACGGCCTCGTGCACCATCGCCTGCTCGTTGCGGGCCTGGTGGTACGGCAGCAGACCGGGCTGTTCGACGTGGAGCTGCTTGATCGCCTGGCCCACCCCGGCGACGTTGCCGTGCCCGAAGATGCCGAAGATCCCCGGGATGGTGCGTTCGCGGACGTCACCGTCGACGGTCCACTGGTTGGCCAGGAACTCGACGAGTGCCTGGCCGACCGTCATCTTCCGCGTGGTGGTGGTCACGCCTGCTTCCTTTCGTAGGGCAGTCGTGGGTCGATCGATTCCGATGCCCACGCCTGTCGGACCCACCCGTGGGCCGGGTCGTCGGTGATGTTCCAGACGCGCTCCGGGTCGGGCCCGGCCATCACGTTCAGGTAGTACATGTCGTAGCCCGGAGCGGCGACCGCCGGACCGTGCCAGCCGTACGGCACCAGGGCGACGTCGCCGGTCCGGACCTGCCGGAACTCGTCGATGGCGCGGTCGTCCGAGGCGTACGTGCGGTGCAGGGCGAACGGGTCGGCGGCCTCGGGCGCGATCGATTCGAGCCCACGGGACACCGCAGCCTCGTAGTAGTAGATCTCCTCGAGGTTCGACTCTGAACCGGGCACGTTCGTGTCGTGCTTGTGGGGCGGGTACGACGACCAGTTGCCGGCCGGCGTGATGACCTCGCACACGATGAACTTGACGGCGTCGAGCGCGGCCGGGGTGCCGAAGTTGTGCACCTGACGGCTCGACTGCCCGGCGCCGCGGAGCTCCACCGGTACGTCCGTCCGGGCCACGTAGGTGGTCGGCTTGACGGTGTCGGTGGGCGCCTCGGCGACGGCCAACCGGCCACTGCCGGTGATGGTGGCCGCGGAGCCCGAGCCCAGGTACAGGACGTCGGTGGGGCCGTCGAAGACGCTCCCCCGACCCTGCAGGGTCTGCTCGCCGTCACCGGCAGCGCCCGAGTGGGTCACGTGGAACGACCCGGCGAGCGGCACGACGATGCGCTCCACGGCGTCGGCCGGGAGGCGCAGCTCGCGCCCGTCGGTCAGCGCGCCGGTCCGGAGCCCGGTGTGCGCCCACCCCTCGATGCGACCGTCGACCACGTCGGTCCAGCCCGCCTCGGGCCGGGAGCCCGCCGGGATGAACCACTGGTCGTGCTGGTGCTGTTCGTTCGCCATGCTGCGGGTCAGTTGTTCGACGGGAAGCCGAGGTTGATGCCGCCGTGCGACGGGTCGAGCCACCGGCTCGTGATTGCCTTCTGACGGGTGAAGAAGCTCACGCCGTCGGCCCCGTACGCCTTGTGGTCGCCGAACAGCGAGTTCTTCCAGCCGCCGAACGAGTAGTAGGCGACGGGCACCGGGATCGGGACGTTGATGCCGATCATGCCGACCTGCACGTCGCGCTGGAAGCGTCGAGCGGCGCCACCGTCATTGGTGAAGATGGCGGTGCCGTTGCCGTACGCGCCGGAGTTGATGAGCTCGAGGCCCTCTTCGTAGGTGGCGACCCGCACGACGCTCAGCACAGGACCGAAGATCTCCTCGGTGTAGACGCGGCTGGTGGTGGGCACCTGGTCGATCAGCGTCGGGCCCAGCCAGAAGCCGTTCTCGTCGCCGTCGGGTCGGACGGTGCGGCCGTCCACCACAACCACCGCACCGTCCTGCTCTGCGACCTCGATGTACGAGGCGACCTTGTCACGGTGCTGCTCCGTGACGAGCGGCCCCATGTCGCACCCGCGACGACCGTCGCCGATGCGCAGGGTCGCCGCGCGGTCCTTGATCTTCTGGATGAGCTCGTCCGCCACCGGCTCGACGGCGACGACGACCGAGATCGCCATGCAGCGTTCACCGGCCGAACCGAAGCCGGCGTTGATCGCGTTGTCGGCGACCAGGTCGAGGTCGGCGTCGGGAAGGACCAGCATGTGGTTCTTCGCGCCGCCGAGGGCCTGCACGCGCTTGCCGTGCTTCGTGCCGGTCTCGTAGACGTACTTCGCGATGGGCGTGGAGCCGACGAACGAGATCGACTCGACGTCGTCGCTGGTGAGCAGGCCGTCGACGGACAGTTTGTCGCCGTTGAGCACGTTGAAGACGCCGTCGGGCAGCCCGGCCTCCTTGAACTTCTCGGCGAGCCAGATGGCGGCCGACGGGTCCTTCTCGCTCGGCTTCAGCACGACGGTGTTGCCCGCGGCGATCGCGATCGGCAGGAACCAGAGCGGCACCATCGCCGGGAAGTTGAAGGGGCTGATGATGCCCACGACGCCGAGCGGCTGGCGGATCGAGTAGACGTCGATGCCGGTCGAGACCTGGTCGGAGAACTCACCCTTCATCAGGCTCGGGATGTTGGTGGCGAGCTCCACGACCTCTTGACCACGGGCGATCTCACCCAGGGCGTCGTCGATGACCTTGCCGTGCTCGCTCGTGATGATCTCGGCCAGCTCGGCCTTGTCGCGGTTCAGGATCTCGCGGAACGAGAACAGGATCGCCTGGCGCTTGGCCAGCGACAGGTTGCTCCAGCCGGGGAACGCCGCCTTGGCGCTGCCGATGGCCGCCTGGATCTCGGACTCGTCGGCCAGCGCGACCTGCTTGGTTGCGACGCCGAGCGCTGGGTCGTACACGGGGGCGGTGTTGCCCGACGCGGATTCGACGCGCTTGCCGTCGATCCAGTGCCCGACGGTCGTGGTGGTCGTGTCGGTGAGCGTCATGCGTTGCTTCCTTCCGGGATGGACGAGTCCATGGTGGTGGCGCCCGCGAGCCGAGCGGCTGGGTCGTGGGCATCTGTGGAGAACCCGCCCCGGGCCTCCTGGCTGTGGACGAGACCGGCGGCCACGTCCACTGCGGCGGCGACGTCGCCGTCCGAGGGGTAGAGCAGGGTGCGTCCGACGACCAGGCCGCGGACGCCGGGCAGGGCCAGGGCGTCAGCCCACTTCGCGTACGTCTCCAGCGGGCGCGAAGCCGGGTCGCCGCCGAGCAGCAGGGTCGGCAGGGTCGTCGCGGCCATCACGCGCTCCATGTCGTCGACGACGGGGATCTTGAGCCAGCTGTAGGCGCTGGACTCGCCGAGTCCCGCAGCGATCGCCATCGAGGTGATCACGGCGTCGGTCGACAGGTCGTTGACGACCCGGCCGTCCCGCCACTCGGACATGAACGGCTCGAGCATGATCGGCAGCTGGAGCGCCGCGGCCTCGCTGACGGCGCGGGCCGTGGCCTCGAGCGTCGGCGCGGTGCCCGAGTCCTCCAGGGCGATGCGCACCAGCAGCTTGGCGAAGTCGAGCCCGGAGTCCTTGATCGCCTGCGCCGAGTACGCCGTGTACCGGTCGTCCATCTCGAACGTGGCGCCGCGGAGTCCACCGCGGTTCATCGACCCGACGACGACCTTGCCGTCGAGGGCGCCGAGCAGTGCGAGGTCCTCGAGGATGTCGGGAGTGCCGAGCACCCCGTCGACCCCCGGACGGCCGAGGGCCGTGACGAGCCGCTCGAGCAGGTCGTAGCGGTCCGCCATCGCGGACTCGTCGTCGCGCACGGCCAGCGCACCGCGTGCGGGGTGGTCGGCGGCGACGATGAAGAGCTTGCCGTCGTCGGCGAGCAGGGAGCGCTTGCGGCGGGCGTCGAGCGTGGCACGCACCAGGTCGGGCTGGCCGGCACGGATGTCGCGGAGGCGCTGGAAGTCAGCGGGGCTGAGCTCAGGCATGGGTCTTCTCCTCGGTGTGTGTCTCACCCGTGTGGTTCGTGCCCTCGGCGGGGTTGTCGGTCAGGAACTGCTCGATCTCGTCGCTCGTCGGCATCGCCGTCGAGCACTCGAACCGCGTCGCGACGATCGCGCCGGCTGCGTTGCAGAACGCCAGGATCCGCTCGAGGCTCCAGCCCTGCAGCAGCCCGTGGGTCAGGGCGCCGCCGAAGCCGTCGCCCGAGCCGAGCCCGTTCACGACGTCGATGTGGTGCGGACGGAACTCGACGAACTCGTCGCGGGTCTTCGCCAGCACGCCCTTCGGTCCCTGCTTGACGATCGCGATCTCGACGCCGCGGTCGAGCAGGGCGTCAGCGGCGCGGACCGGGTCGGTCTCCCCCACCGCCACCTCGCACTCCTCGCGGTTGCCGACGGCGACGGTGGCGTGCTCGAGGGCGATCGCGACCTCGCGGGTCGCGGCCTCGGGGCTCGACCAGAACATGGACCGGTAGTCCAGGTCGAGCACGGTGTGGGTCTTCGTGCTGTTCTGCGCCGCGGACCGTGCTTCGTAGGCGACGTGGTGCGCCTGTCGGCTCGGCTCCTCGCTGAGGCCGGTCACCGTGGTCCAGAAGATCTTCGCGCGCTCGATCTCGTGCAGCGGCAGGGACTTCGCCGTGATCATCAGGTCCGGCGCCTTCGGGGCCCGGTAGAAGTAGAGCGGGAAGTCGTCCGGCGGGAAGATCTCGCAGAAGGCGACGGGGGTGTTCAGCCCCTCCACCGTCTCGACGAAGGCGTTCGCGACGCCGTACTCGGGCAGCGTGCGGGCGATGTACCGGCCGAAGGGGTCGTTGCCCGTCCGGGTGATGACGGCGGCGTCCGCGCCGTGGCGAGCAGCGGCGATGGCGACGTTCGTGGCGCTGCCGCCGACGGACTTCGAGAAGGTCGAGACGTCCTCGAGCGGGCCGGTCTGCTGCGGGTAGATGTCGACGCTGACGCGTCCCATCGTGATCACGTCGTAGGCGTGGGGAGCTTGGTTCGTCATGCGACGCGGTGGACCTTCCGTGCGGCTTCATCGGCGGACGATCACGACTGTACACCCTGTTTGCCCTAATGTCATGACATGGATCCCGAGGTCCGTCGCGCTGGCCCGGCCCGTTGCGCCGGTGTGCCGGGAGGCGCGGTGTCGGTGGGTTCTGCCAGGGTCGCGACATGCAGATCCTCGCCCTGGTCATCGGTCTCGTGATCGGCATCGCCGTCGGTTCGGTCGTCGCCTGGTCGCTCGCCCGGTCGCGCGCGGGCGTCGACGCCGCATCGGCCCGTGCGACGGCCGAGGCACTCCGCGGCCAGCTCGAAGCCGCCCGGCGCGACGCCGAGGAACGCCTCGATGCCCAGGACACGCAGTACCGCCGCCAGGTCGACTCGCTCGAACGGCGCTCCGCCGAGCTCGAGCACCTGGTGCAGCGCATGCACGGCGTCGACGCTGCGCGCAACCAGAACGAGTCGAAGGTGCTCTCCGCGCTCAGCCCCGTGGCGCAGACGCTCGACGTGATGCGCACGAAGATCGCCGAGCTCGAGCAGTCGCGGAGCGAGCAGTACGGCGCGCTGTCGGCGCAGCTCCGGTCGGCCGCCGAGTCGGAAGAGCGCCTGCGCGCCACCGCCGACACCCTGGCCAGCGCCCTGTCGTCGAACAGCACGCGCGGCGTCTGGGGCGAGACGCAGCTGCGCAACGTGGTCGAGGCCGCCGGGCTGCTCGAACGGGTCGACTTCGACGTGCAGTCCTCCGTCACCACGGCCGTCGGCTCCGCCCGGCCGGACATGGTCGTGCACCTGCCCGGCGGCAAGACCATCGCCGTCGACGCCAAGGTGCCGTTCAGCGCCTACCTGCAGGCCGCCGAGATCCCGGCGACCGCCACCGGCGCCGAGGCAGCCCGACGCGACCAGCTCATCGCGCAGCACGTCAAGGCCCTCCGCGCGCACGTCGACGCCCTCGCCGCACGGGAGTACTGGACCGGCTACGACGCCTCACCCGAGCTCACCGTCGCCTTCATCCCGTCCGAGTCGCTCATCTCGAGCGCCCTCGCCGCCGACCCCGGGCTGCTCGACCACGCTTTCCGCAAACGCATCGCCCTCGCCTCACCCGTGACCCTGTGGTCCGTGCTCAAGACCGTGGCCTTCTCGTGGCAGCAGGACGTCGTCTCGCAAGAGGCGCACGAGCTCTTCAAGGTCTCCCGCGAGCTCTACGGCCGGCTGTCCACGATGGCGGGACACGTCGACAAGCTCGGCAGGTCGATCCGGGGCTCCGTCGTCGACTACAACCGGTTCGTCGGGTCCCTCGAACGCCAGGTGCTGCCGAGCGCCCGTCGGCTGTCGCTGCTCGACGAGTCGAAGGTGATCGCGGACCCGTCCTCGATCGAGGACGAGCCGCGGCTGCTCACGGCGCCGGAGCTCGTCGGGGCGGTCGACGAGGACTGACGGCGCAGCACCGCACCGCACCGCACCGCACCGCACCGCACCGCACCGCACCGCACAATGAAAACCCGCCCGAACCACGGGATCGCGTGGTTCGGGCGGGTTCAGAGGTTCAGCACGGATCTGCGCCGATCAGGACGGCCTGGGGCTCAGAACCACTTCTCCGCACGGTGGTCCGCCTGGATGCGGCGGATCGTGTTCGAGCGCGAGCGGAGCACGAGCGAGTCCGTGTGGATGACGCCGCGCGAACGACGCACGCCGTCGACCAGGACGCCGTCGGTGACGCCGGTGGCGACGAAGAACGTGTTGTCGCCGGTGACCAGGTCGTCCTGGTCGAGGACCTTGTCCAGGTCGTGGCCGGCGGCGATGGCGCGCTCGCGCTCCTCGTCGTCCTTCGGCTGGAGCTTGCCGAGGATCACGCCGCCGAGCGCCTTGATCGCGCACGCCGTGATGATGCCCTCGGGGGTGCCGCCGACCCCGACGCACATGTCGATCGTCGAGCCGGGCAGGGCGGCGGCGATGCCACCGGCGACGTCACCGTCGAGCAGCAGTCGCGTGCCGGCACCGGTCGCGCGGATGGCGCGGATCAGCTCGTCGTGGCGCGGACGGTCGAGCACGGCGACGACCATGTCCTCGAGGTCCTTGCCCTTGGCCTTCGCCAGCGCACGGATGTTGTCACCGATCGGCTTCTCGAGGTCCAGGACACCGCGACCCTCGGGGCCGGCGGCGATCTTGTCCATGTAGAACACGGCAGACGGGTCGTACATCGAGCCGCGGTCCGAGACGGCCATGACGGAGATGGCGTTCTGGCGGCCGGCGGCGGTGAGCGAGGTGCCGTCGATCGGGTCGACCGCGATGTCGCAGGCCGGACCGTGACCGTTGCCGACGTGCTCGCCGTTGTAGAGCATCGGGGCGTTGTCCTTCTCGCCCTCACCGATGACGACGACACCGTCGAAGTTCACCGTGCCGAGGAACTTGCGCATCGCGTCGACCGCGGCGCCGTCGGCGAGGTTCTTCTCACCACGCCCGACCCACGGCTGCGCACGGATCGCGGCGGCCTCCGTCGCACGCACGAGCTCGAGCGCGAGGTTGCGGTCGGGCTGGAGGAACAGGGAGCCGGTTTCGGTAGTGGGAGTCACGATCCGAGCCTACCGACCGGCGGCCGACCGACGGTCCGGACGCCGGGCCCGTGCACGCATGTGCACGCCGGACGTGAGCCGACCACGTAACCCGGACCGCGCCTCCAGAGCTTCTGACTACGATCGGCGGGGACATCACCGAAGTCGAAGGAGATCCACGTGCCCATCGCAACGCCGGAACAGTACGCCGAGATGATCGAACGCGCGAAGGCGGGCAAGTTCGCGTACCCCGCGGTCAACGTCTCCTCCTCGCAGACCATCAACGCGGTCCTCCAGGGCCTGCAGGAAGCCGGTTCCGACGGCATCCTCCAGGTCACGACGGGCGGTGCCGACTACTTCGCCGGCCACACCATCAAGAACCGCGCAGCGGGTGCCCTCGCGATGGCCAAGTTCGCCCACGAGGTGGCCAAGAACTACGACATCACGGTCGCGCTGCACACCGACCACTGCCCGAAGGACGCCCTCGACGGCTTCGTCCTGCCGCTCATCGCGGCGAGCGAGGAAGAGGTCCGTCAGGGTCGCAACCCGATCTTCCAGTCGCACATGTGGGACGGTTCGGCCGTGCCGCTCGACGAGAACATCGAGATCGCGAAGACCATGATCGAGAAGACGCGGAACATCAACGCGATCCTCGAGGTCGAGATCGGCGTCGTCGGCGGCGAAGAGGACGGCGTCCAGCACGAGGGCACGAACGACGCGCTCTACACCACCCCGAACGACGTCGAGAAGGTCGTCGACGCCCTCGGGCTCGGCGACAAGGGCCGCTGGATCGCGGCGCTCACCTTCGGCAACGTGCACGGCGTCTACAAGCCGGGCAACGTCAAGCTCCGCCCCGAGCTCCTCGGCGAGATCCAGGCGTCGGTCGCCTCGAAGCACGGCACCGGCGAGAACCCCCTCGACCTCGTGTTCCACGGCGGCTCCGGTTCGACCGACGACGAGATCCACGAGGCCGTCCGCAACGGCGTCATCAAGATGAACATCGACACGGACACGCAGTACGCGTTCACCCGCTCGATCGCGGACTCGATGTTCCGCAACTACGAGGGCGTCCTGAAGATCGACGGCGAGGTCGGCAACAAGAAGCAGTACGACCCCCGCGCCTGGGGCAAGGTCGCCGAGACCGCCATGGCGGCCCGCGTCGTCGAGGCCGCGAAGGTCCTCGGCTCGGCCGGTCACGCCAAGGGCTGAGCAGGTCCGTCGGGTCGGGTCCACCGGCCTGGAGGAACGGGGTGCGTCCGACGGACGCGCCCCGTTCTGCGTCGGGTCGCCACCACCGCGTGCCACGATGGGCGGGTGACCGTCGACGCCATCGCCTCCGAGTTCGCCCAGTTCGTCACCGACTCGCCCACCGCGTTCCACGCGGCGGCGGCGACGCGTGACCGTCTCGTCGCTGCCGGGTTCACCGAGCTGTCCGAGCTCGACGCCTGGCCGACCGAAGCCGGTGCGTACGTGGTGGTCCGCGACGGCGCCGTAATCGCGTGGCGCCTGCCCGACGGTGCCGGCCCGACGACGCCGTTCCGGATCCTCGGCGCCCACACCGACTCCCCCGGCTTCCGCGTGAAGCCGAACCCCGGCGTCCGCACCGGCGGCTGGGAGCAGCTGGGCATCGAGGTCTACGGCGGCGCGCTCCTGTCGACCTGGTTCGACCGCGACCTGCGGATCGCCGGCCGGGTCGTCGACGCCGACGGCAGTGTGCGGCTCGTCAGCACCGACGCCGTCGCGCGGATCCCCAACCTGGCGATCCACCTGGACCGCGGGGTCAACGACGGCAAGGAGATCGACCGCCAGCGCCACACCCTGCCGATCGTCGGGGTCGACGGCGACGCCGGTGGGACCTCCGTCGTGGAGTGGCTGCTCGCCCGGCTCGGCGAGGGTGCGGTGTCGTGGGACCTGTTCCTCGCCGACACCCAGGCGCCGGCCCGGATCGGCATCGAGCGGGAGTTCCTGGCGTCCGGCCGGATGGACAACCTGACGAGCGTGCACGCCGGGCTCCGAGGCATCGTCGACGCCCCGACCGACGGTGACCACATCCCGGTGTTCGCGGCGTTCGACCACGAGGAGATCGGGTCGTCGACGCCGTCCGGTGCCGGTGGTCCGTTCCTCGAGGACGTCCTCGGCCGTGTGCAGGAGGGCCTCGGCGCCACCCGCTCCGAGGCCGCCCGGGCGTTCCGTGCGTCGTGGCTGCTGTCGAGCGACGCCGGGCACCTGGTGCACCCGAACCAGCCGGAGAAGCACGACCCGACGAACCGTCCGCGCCCCGGAGCCGGACCGCTGCTGAAGATCAGCGCGAACCAGCGCTACATGACCGAGGCGAAGGGCGAGGCCGTCTGGGCAGCCGCGTGCGAGACCGCCGGTGTGCCGTGGCAGCCGTTCGTCAACGTGAACACGATCCCCGGCGGCTCGACCATCGGCCCGATCGCGGCGACCCGGCTCGGGATCCCGACGATCGACATCGGCGTCGGGCTGCTGTCGATGCACTCGATCCGGGAGCTCGTGCACGTCGACGACCTGGCTGCCCTGCACGGAGCGGTCGCCGCCTTCCTGGCCGGCTGACCTCCGGGCGGCGTCGGCGGGCTGGGGTGGGGTGGGGTGGTCGTGACTCCCCGCGTGCACCGGCCGAGGGGTCACGAACTGTCGCTCGCGCCGGTGCCGGACGACACTTTCTGACCGCTCGACGGCAGCCCCGGCGCGGGCGGTCGAGTGGTCACGACTCCCCGTACGAGCAGGGCCGAGGGGTCACGAACTGTCGATCGCGCCGGTGCCGGACGACACTTTCTGACCGCTCGACGGGGGACCCATGGCGTGTTGCGACCACACCGCAGTTGGGGCTGCGCGCGCCCGCGAGGCTGACGACGATCGCCGGAAGGGCTCCCCACCGCGACTGGCCGACGGAAGGGCTGCCGAGAGGTCACAACTCCCCGTACGCGCAGGGCCGAGAGGTCACGAAGCGTCGGTCACGCCGGTGCCGGACGACACCTCGTGACCACTCGACGGCGGGCCCGCGGCGTGTTGCGACCACTCGGCGCGCGGAGGCCGGCGCCGCGAGCAACCAGGCCGTCAGGCCGTCAGGCGGTCAGGCCGTCAGGCCGTCAGGCCGTCAGGCCGTCAGGCAGTCAGGCGGTCAGGGGGTCAGGCGCCGGACTGTCGCAGCATGAAGTCGACGAAGGCCTGGTCCTGCATGACCACGACGACGAACGCGATCGTGCTGATCGCCGTGGCGACGACGGCTCCGACCAGCGGCACCCAGAACGTCCGCTTGCGTGCGCGGAGCCGACGGATGGACCACCAGGCGACCAGGGCGAAGACGACCACGTTGGCGATCGCGGCGATGGCGGCCGCCGTGCTCAGGGCACTCGGGTCGTTGAGCGCTGTGTACTGGGTCTCGAGGGTGCGCCGTACGGTCGAGGCGACCTCGCCGACCGACAGGGACTGCACCACGGAGACGAGCCCGAAGGCGAGCAGCCCGACGGTGAGCACGAAGTCGGCGGGCGTGCGCCCGAAGCGGCTGCGGGCCATCGACCGCTGCGCCCCAGCAGGGACTGCACCGGAGCGAACATCGGTACCGGCACGGTCGCCGTGGACGCCGTCGTTCGGATCAGCGTCGCGCACGCCGCTGGCGGAGGCCTGCTCCTGCCGTTCCCGTGCCTGACGCTCACGCTCCTGGCGTTCCTGCTCGACGAGCACCGGGTTCACCCAGCCCTCCGGCGCGTACTCACCGTACCCGGGGGCGGGACGGCCCTGGGGCCGGCCGCTCGCGGGGCTGGCGGCCGACGTCGAGGACGCGCCCCGGGCCTCCTGGCCGGCACCGGCACCGGCGTCGACGTGGTTCGCCGGGTCGCGACGCGGGACCGAGGACCAGCCGTCCGCGCCGCTCATGCCCGCCGCCCGCCGAGCGCGCGCGTCGGGTTGCCCGAGGCGTCGGTGCGGAGCTCCTTGGGGAGCGAGAACATCAGGTCTTCGTGTGCGGTGACGACCTCTTCGACGGCGGCGTACCCGGCGTCGGCGAGCTGTTCGAGCACCTCGGCCACGAGTTCTTCCGGCACGGACGCACCGCTGGTCACGCCGACCGTCTCGACACCGTCGAGCCACTCCTGCTGGATCTCTTCCGCGTAGTCGACACGGTGGGCGGCCCGCGCACCGTGCTCGAGCGCGACCTCGACCAGACGGACGCTGTTCGACGAGTTCGCCGAGCCGACCACGATCACCAGGTCGGCACCGGGCGCCACCTTCTTGATCGCGACCTGGCGGTTCTGGGTGGCGTAGCAGATGTCGTCCGACGGGGGGTCCTGGATGGCCGGGAACTTCTCGCGCAGCAGCCGCACGGTCTCCATCGTCTCGTCGACGCTGAGCGTGGTCTGCGACAGCCAGACGAGGTTGTCCGGGTCGGGGACCGACAGGGCGGCGACGTCGTCGGGGCCGTTCACCAGGATCGTGCGGTCCGGGGCGTGCCCCATCGTGCCCTCGACCTCTTCGTGGCCGGCGTGCCCGATCAGGATGATGGTGCGCTCGGCCTTGGCGAACCGGGTGGCTTCGCGGTGGACCTTCGTGACGAGGGGGCAGGTGGCATCGATGGCGTGCAGGTCGCGCTCGGCGGCACCCGCGACGACGGCCGGCGACACACCGTGCGCGCTGAAGACGACGTGCGAACCCCGTGGGACCTCGGCCACGTCGTCGACGAAGACGGCACCGCGCTGCTCGAGCGTCGACACCACGTGCACGTTGTGGACGATCTGCTTTCGGACGTAGACGGGCTCGCCGTACTGCTCCAACGCCTTCTCGACCGCGACGACCGCGCGGTCCACCCCGGCGCAGTAGCCACGGGGGGCCGCGAGCAGCACCTTCTTGGGGCCGGCGACCGGTTCGTCACGCAGTCGGCCCCGTGCCGCGTGCACACGCGGCGGGGCGAGCGGGACCGTGTGGCCGTTGGTGATCGTCACGTCCCCGATGATAGGTGAGCAGCACGCACGCGACCTGGGCGCGCGGGGCGCCTGTGGAGAACACGCGGCCGTCCCCTGTCACCGGTCTCGGGCACGATGGACGTCCCAGCAGGACAAGGAGCGACATGGCGATCGAACAGGGCCCGCCGACGGCCGACAACCCGTGGCCGGTCGCGCTCCTCGGCGCGAAGCTCCGCGACTGGATCGACCGGCTCGGCACCGCGTGGGTCGAGGGCGAGATCACGCAGTGGAACGTGGCCGGCGGCAACGTGTACGGCAAGCTCAAGGACGTCGAGGTCGACGCCACCGTGTCGTTCTCCATCTGGTCGAGTGTGCGCTCCCGGGTGCCGGCGGACATCAAGCAGGGCGACCGTGTCGTCGCCGCGCTCAAGCCGAACTACTGGGTCAAGGGCGGCTCGCTGACCATGCAGGTCGTCGAGATGAAGCACGTCGGCCTCGGTGACCTGCTCGAACGCCTCGAGCGCCTTCGTCGCACCCTCGCCGAGGAAGGACTGTTCGACCCGTCCCGCAAGCTGCGTCTGCCGTTCCTGCCGCACCGCATCGGCCTGATCACCGGCAAGGACTCCGACGCCGAGAAGGACGTCAAGCGGAACGCGCAGCTGCGGTGGCCCCAGGTGGAGTTCCGCACCGTGCACACCGCGGTGCAGGGCGAACGGACCGTGGGCGAGGTCACTGCGGCGATCCTCGAGCTCGACGCCGACCCCGAGGTCGACGTCATCATCATCGCCCGCGGCGGCGGTGACTTCCAGAACCTGCTCGGCTTCAGCGACGAGGGACTCGTCCGTGCCGCGGCCTCGGCGTCGACTCCGATCGTCTCGGCGATCGGGCACGAGGCCGACCGCCCGATCCTCGACGAGGTCGCCGACCTGCGCGCCTCGACCCCCACGGACGCGGCCAAGCGGGTCGTGCCCGACGTCGCCGAGGAACTCGCCAACGTCCGGGCGGCCCGCGCCCGGCTCGGGCTGCGGCTCTCGCACACGCTGTCGGTCGAGGCCGACCGGCTCGCCGCGCTGCGGTCTCGACCGGCCCTGGCGTCGACCGCGTGGCTCGTCGACACCCGTGCGGAAGAGGTCGCGCGCGACCTGTCCCGTGCCCGCGAACTGCTCGACCGCCGGCTCGAGCGCGGGCACTCCGAGGTCGGCCACCTGACCGCCCGCCTCCGCGCGCTCTCGCCCCGCGACACCCTGCGCCGCGGGTACGCCATCGTGCAGCGTGCCGACGGGGGTGTCGTCCGCGGCACGGACGACCTGTCCGGAGCGACGCCGGTGCACGTCACGCTCGGTGCCGGCACGGCCACGGGCACACTCGAACCGGACGGCCCCGGCCCGGACGGCTCCTGACCGCCACGGGTGTTCTCCACAGCCTGGGTCCGGGCGGCGGATCGTCGGTGGACGCTCGGTAGGATCGTCCCGTGCCATCCCAGCAGGAACCCGAGCAGACCGACGTCCAGTCGCTGAGCTACGAAGCGGCCCGCGACGAACTCGTGCGCGTCGTGAGCGAGCTCGAACAGGGCTCCGCGACCCTCGAGCGTTCACTGGCGCTCTGGGAGCGGGGCGAAGCCCTCGCCGCCCGGTGCGAAGAGTGGCTCGTCGGTGCCCGCGCACGGCTCGACGCGGCCCGTGCCGCCAGCGACGCCCAGGACGGCTCCGGGCGATGACCGACCCCAACGGCCGCCCGATCGTCGCCGAGCTCGGTCGCCCCGAGACGGCAGAGGAGACGTGGGCCCGGAAGGACGCCGCCCGCACCGCCCGCCGGCAGCACCAGACCGCGTTCAACCTGGTCATCGCGCTCATCGCCTCGCTCGGCATCGTCCTGTTCCTGGTGGCGGTCGTCGTCCGGCCCGACACCACCGTTGACCGCACCGTCGACTACCAGCAGATCGCGGCGAAGGCGAACGTCGACGACGTCACCCTGGTGGCGCCGCCGCTGCCCGACGGCTACAGCGCCAACCGCGCGGACTTCGCGAGCAAGACCACGGACGGCGTGGACGTCTGGACCGTCGGCTTCGTGACGCCGGACAAGCAGTACCTCGGCCTGCAGCAGGGGATCGACGCCAACGCCTCGTGGGTGTCGAACCAGCTCGACCAGCGCCCGTCCACCGGTGACCGCACGATCGGTGACACTGAGTGGACCGTCTACGACCGCCGCGCCGAGGGCACCGACGCCGGCAACCACGCGTACTCGCTCGTCTCGACGTTCGGCAAGAACACGATCGTGCTCTCCGGTACCGCCGACGACAAGGCCTTCCGGACCGTCGCGACCGCCGTCTCCCGAGAACTGACCGAGTAGACGACGACTGACCGAGTAGACGACGACTGACCGAGTAGACGACGACGGGCATGGTCCCGCCAGTCACCACCCCGTCCCACCCGAACCGAGGAGCCCCATGCCCGACCGCGCCGCCTCCACCCCGTCCGACGCCCTGCGCCTGCTCGTCGACGGCAACGCCCGTTTCGCCGCCGACAAGCGCCGGATGGGCCGCGTGGACCCGGACCGCCGCACCGAGCTCGAAGGATCGCAGTCGCCGTTCGCGACCGTCCTCGGTTGCTCGGACTCGCGGGTGCCGTTCGAGCACGTCTTCGACGCCGGCATCGGTGACCTGTTCGCGATCCGCAACGCCGGCCAGATCGTCGACGACGTCGTGCTGGGCTCGATCGAGTTCGCGGTCGTCGCCCTGGGCACACCGCTGGTCGTCGTGCTCCGGCACACGCGGTGCGGTGCCGTCGCGGCAGCGCGCTCCGGTGAGCCCGTCCCCGCCCCGCACCTGCAGGCCCTCGTGGACGCGATCGCCCCGAGCGTCGAGAAGGTCCGGCTCACCGACGCCGAGCTCCCGCAGGAAGCCGTCGGCGCCGCACACCTCGAAGCCACCCTCCGCCAGGTGATCGAGCGCTCCGGCGCGGTCTCCGATGCCGTGGCCGAGGGTAGATTGGCCGTCGTCGGGGCGACCTACGACCTCGCCACCGGAGAAGTCACCATCGACACCGTCGTCGGCCAGGTCTGACCGACCCAGACGAAGATCAAGTCAGACGAAGATCGACCCAGACGAAGATCGACGCGGACGAAGATCGAGCCAGACAGAGATCGAGCCAGACGAAGACCGACCCCGACGACGACCGCCCCGGCAACCCCGGGGCGTAGGCACGGGCCGGCGCGACCGCGACCGGCGAGCACCCCAGGAAGGACCACGACGACGTGACCGACACCACCCCGACCGAGTTCCGCATCGAGCACGACACCATGGGCGAGGTGCGGGTGCCGAAGTCGGCGCTCTACCGTGCCCAGACCCAGCGCGCCGTCGAGAACTTCCCCATCTCGGGCACCGGGCTCGAGTCGGCGC
Organism: Curtobacterium sp. MCPF17_018; assembly: GCF_003234135.1. Classification (NCBI taxonomy): domain Bacteria; kingdom Bacillati; phylum Actinomycetota; class Actinomycetes; order Micrococcales; family Microbacteriaceae; genus Curtobacterium; species Curtobacterium sp. MCPF17_018. The sequence goes on from NZ_QKSJ01000005.1 coordinate 159,975, forward strand.
AGATCGTGGCGCTCGCGCGGATCAAGCGTGCGGCAGCCATCGTGAACGGTGAACTCGGCATCGTCGAGCCTGCCGTCGCCGACGCCATCGCCGGCGCGGCCGACCTGATCATCGGCGGCCAGCACCACGACCAGTTCCCGGTCGACGTCTACCAGACCGGCAGCGGCACGTCGTCGAACATGAACATGAACGAGGTGCTCGCGACACTGGCGTCCGACATCGCGGGTTCGGCGGTGCACCCGAACGACCACGTCAACGCCTCGCAGTCGTCGAACGACGTCTTCCCCACCTCCGTGCACGTCGCCGTGACCGAGGCGCTCCTCCGCACCCTCGTGCCCGCCCTCGAGCACCTCGCCGAGTCCCTCGAAGCGAAGGCCACGCTCTGGGCCGACGCCGTGAAGTCCGGCCGGACGCACCTGATGGACGCAACGCCCGTCACCCTCGGGCAGGAGTTCGGCGGCTACGCACGCCAGATCCGCCTGGGCATCGAGCGTGTCCAGGCGACGCTCCCCCGCGTCGCCGAGGTCCCGCTCGGCGGCACCGCGGTCGGCACCGGCATCAACACCCCCAAGGGCTTCCCGCAGCGGGTCATCGCCCAGCTCGCGAGCGACACCGACCTGCCGATCACCGAGGCCGTCGACCACTTCGAGGCGCAGGGCGCGCGTGACGCCCTGGTCGAGGCCTCCGGTGCGCTCAAGGTGCTCGCCGTCAGCCTGACGAAGATCAACAACGACCTGCGCTGGATGGGTTCGGGTCCGAACACCGGCCTGGGCGAGCTGCACATCCCCGACCTGCAGCCCGGCTCCTCGATCATGCCCGGCAAGGTGAACCCGGTGATCCCCGAGGCCACCCTGATGGTCGGCGCCCGGGTCATCGGCAACGACGCCACCATCGCCTGGGCGGGTGCCTCGGGTGCGTTCGAGCTCAACGTCGCCATCCCGGTGATGGGCACGGCACTGCTCGAGTCGATCCGCCTGCTGGCGAACAGCTCGCGCGTGCTCGCGGACAAGACCATCGACGGGCTGCAGGCGAACCTCGAGCGCGCCCGCGCCTTCGCGGAGTCCTCGCCGTCGATCGTCACCCCGCTCAACCGGGTCATCGGCTACGAGGCGGCGGCGAAGGTCGCGAAGTACGCCGTCGCCGAAGGCCTCACCGTGCGTGAAGCCGTCGTGGCCCTCGGCCACGTCGAGCGCGGCGAGGTCACCGAGGCGCAGCTCGACGAGGCGCTCGACGTCCTCAGCATGACCCACCCGAACTAGCGGGGCGCGCTCCGGTCGCAACCACGGCCAGGAGGCGCGGTGCGGCTCCGACCCGCACCGCGCCTCCTGGCGGTTGCCCGTTCAGAACGCCGCTACACCAGGTCCGGCGAGTCCAGCAGGTCCGTCACGAGGGCGGCGATCGCGGAGCGCTCGGAGCGCGTCAGCGTGACGTGCGCGAACAGCGGGTGCCCCTTGAGCCGCTCGATGACCGACGCGATCCCGTCGTGCCGGCCGACCCGCAGGTTGTCGCGCTGCGCGACGTCGTGGGTGAGCACGACCCGCGAGTTCTGGCCGATGCGCGAGAGCATCGTGAGCAGCACGTTCCGTTCGAGCGACTGCGCCTCGTCGACGATCACGAAGGCGTCGTGCAGGGAGCGGCCGCGGATGTGGGTCAGGGGCAGCACCTCGATCAGGCCCCGCTCGATGACCTCGTCGAGGACGTTGTCCGAGACCACCGAGCCGAGGGTGTCGTAGACGGCCTGGGCCCACGGGTTCATCTTCTCGCCGGCGTCACCGGGCAGGAAGCCCAGGTCCTGCCCTCCGACGGCGTACAGCGGCCGGAACACCATGATCTTCTTGTGCTGCTGCCGTTCGAGCACCGCCTCCAGTCCGGCGCACAGGGCGAGCGCCGACTTGCCGGTACCGGCGCTGCCGCCGAGCGAGACGATGCCGATCTCGGAGTCGAGCAGGGCGTCGATGGCGAGCCGCTGCTCGGCCGAGCGTCCGCGGAGTCCGAAGACCTCGCGGTCGCCGCGCACCAGGGCGACGGCTCCGGCGACGTGCACGCGGCCGAGGGCCGATCCGCGCTCGGAGTGGATGACGACCCCGGTGTTCACCGGGACGCCGTCGAGCTTCGCGGAGCGGATCTCCTCTTGCTCGTACAGGTCGGACATCTGCTCGCCGGAGACCTGCAGGTCAGCGATGCCGGTGTAGCCCGAGTCGACCGCGAGCTCGGCGCGATACTCCTCCGCCGCCATGCCGATCGACGACGCCTTGACCCGGAGCGGCAGGTCCTTCGACACGACGACGACGTCGAGCCCGTCGTTCTTCAGGTTCGACGCGACGGCGAGGATGCGGGAGTCGTTGTCGCCGAGCTGCAGGCCCGACGGCAGGACGGACTGGTTGGAGTGATTCAGTTCGACGCGGAACGAGCCGCCGTCGCCGATCGCGATCGGGAAGTCGAGCCGCTCGTGCTCGATGCGCAGTTCGTCGAGCAGCCGGAGAGCCTGCCGGGCGAAGTACCCGATCTCCGGGTCGTTGCGCTTCGACTCGAGTTCGCTGACGACCACCACGGGCAGGACCACGGCGTGCTCGGCGAAGCGGAACAAGGCCCGCGGATCGCTGAGGAGCACCGATGTGTCGAGCACGTACGTGCGCTGGGCGACCGATGTGGACGAGTCCGCGGTGTGCTGCTGCTGTGCTCCGCGAGAGACGTTCTGAGAGGTCACGACCACTCCATCCCCGGGCCGCGACGGGCCCGGTCCTGTCCTCGAACGCGGCCACGGAGCGGGTCCCGAAGCACCGACTGTGGCCGCTTCGATCGGGCGCGGTGCCCGATGGGGACAACGTACGTCCGGCCCCCGACACCCCGACAGCGACACGCGGTTTCCGGAGTTACGGTCGCGTGAACAACGCGAGCGCGCCTCGCACCGCTCGCTGCGGTGACGCCGGCTGGTCACGAACTGTCGGCCGCGACCGCTCCGGCCGACAGGTGGTGACCACTCGGCGGACGTGAGCGGGGTGTCGTGACCGCTCGCGAGCTTCGGACGGGAGGCCCGTGGCGGCCTGGCACCGCGCCTCCAGTCCGTCCGTTGGTCGCGACTCGTCGCGCGGGCGGCCCCGGCTGGTCACGAACTGTCGGCTGCGGCCGCTCCGACCGACAGTTCGTGACCACCCGGCGGACCTGAGCGGGGTGTCCTGACCACTCACGTGCTGCGGACGGGCTCCGGACGGGGGGCAGCAGGCGCGCCGCTGCTACTGCATGGTGGCGTACGAGACGCAGGCGTCCCGGAACATGTCCAGGGTCTCGTCGGTGGTCGACGGGAACACGGACACGCGCGCGACCCCTAGCCGGGTGGTCGCGGTGACGCCGTGGTTGTGCATCGCGGCGGACAGGGCCGTCACGCGACCCTGCGTCGGCCGGAGCACCACGATGCCGGCACGCTCGGCCGGGTCACGGCTGGACTCGACCTCGAGCCCGAACTCGTCGGCGATGGCGAACACGCGCTCGACGCGATCGGTGACACGCTCCTGCACGGCGGCGACGCCGACCGCGGTGAGGCGCTCGAGCGACACCGCGAGCCGGGCCTGCGCGACCGGGTCGATGCGGGACATCTGGAAGCCGGCGGCCCCCGGACGCACCGCCGGGACCTCGGTGGGCCAGCCGGACGTGCCGTGCGGGCCGGACAGTGCTGGACGGATCCGGTTCAGGGCACGGTCGCTGAACGCCACGAACCCGGTGCCCCACCCGGCGTGCAACCACTTCTGCCCGCCGGTGGCGACGACGTCGGCTACCTCGTACGGGGCATCGACGACGCCGAAGCCCTGGATCGCGTCGACGATGAGCAGGCGGTCGCCGATGACCTCGCGGATGGCGGCGAGGTCGGTCAGGTAGCCGGTGCGCCAGTCGACCAGGGACACCGCGACGGCGGTCACCTCGTCGGTCAGGCGCTCACGGATCAGCTCGGGGGTCACCCAGCCGGCACCCGACTCGATGACGACGGGCTGCACCCGTCCGCCGGTGGCCGAGGCGGCGCTGGCCAGTGCGAGCGGCAGCGACGGGTACTCGTCGGCGGACACGAGCACACCGCCGGTCAGGCCGAAGGCGGTGTGCAGCAGGCCCGGGGTTGTCGCGGCCTGCGAGACGACCTGGTCCTCGCGGCGGCCGACCAGGCGGGCGGCGACGGTGCGGACGCGGGCGTCCTGCTCGTCGAGGGTCTCCATGGCACCGAAGCGCATGTGTGCCTGGATGGTGCCGAGCACACGCTGCTCCTCGAGCACGGCGGTCTGCACGGGGCCGAACGCAGCGTGGTCGAGGTAACCGGGGTCTTCGGAGAAGCCGGCGGCGTACTCGTCGATGTTCACAGGTGGTGCACCTTTCGCAGGGTTGAACCCTGAGAGCCTACTGGGACGCGGCTCCGCCAACGAACCCGGTGCGGGAGGTGGCTGCTCAGCCGCCGAAGCGACGCGACCGGAGCCCGAAGTCGCGGACCGCCCGGAGGAAGTCGACCTCGCGCAGGTCCGGGTAGAACGCCTCGACGAAGTAGAACTCGCTGTGCGCGCTCTGCCACAGCATGAAGTCGGACAGGCGCTGCTCGCCCGAGGTCCGGATCACCAGGTCGGGGTCGGGCTGGCCCTGCGTGTACAGGTGGTCGCCGATCAGCTCCGGCGTCAGCACCTCGGCCAGGGTGTCGATGGTCCCGCCACCCGCGCCGTGCGCCTGCACGATGCTGCGCATGGCATCCGCGATCTCGCGACGGCCCCCGTAGCCGACGGCCAGGTTGACGTGCAGCCCCGTGCGGCCGGCGGTGCGCTGCTCGGCCTGTTCGAGCGCGGTCACCAGGTTCTCCGGCAGCCCCTCGTTCGACCCGACGTGCTGCACGCGCCAGTCTCGGTTGTCGGCCAGGACCCCGGCGAGGTCGGCGATGATCCCCACGAGTTCTTCGAGCTCCTCGCCGCCGCGACCCGTCAGGTTGTCGGCCGACAGCAGGTACAGGGTCACGACCTCGATGCCGAGGTCGTCACACCACGTCAGGAACTCCGGGATCTTCGCGGCGCCGGCGCGGTGGCCGTGTGCGGCGGACTCGAGTCCGAGCTGCTTCGCCCAGCGGCGGTTGCCGTCCACGATCATGGCGACGTGCTTGGGCTTCGCTGCACCCTCGAGCTGGCGGCGGATCCGGCGCTGGTAGGCGCGGTAGAGGATCCCCCGCCCTGTCCATCCCGCCGTCCCGGTCACGCACCGAGCGTAGTGCACCACCGGCACACGCTCCCTGAGGCGCCCGCTCGGCGGACACGTGGCTGTCGTTCGGGGTCAGGCCCTATGGTCGGGATCATGCAGGACGAGCACGAGACCGGAACACTCCCCCACGTCCCGTTCACGGAAGAGGCGTCGGCGAGTCCGACCACGACCGCTGCCGAACCCCGTCCGGCCTGGCGCGGATGGATCCACCTCGGCGCGTTCCCGTTCGCGATCGCGATGGGGATCGTGCTGATCACCCTCGCCGACAGCACCGCAGCGAAGGTCGGCAGCGCGGTGTTCATGGCGACGTCGCTCGCGATGTTCGGTGTCTCCGCGACCTACCACCGGTTCCCGTGGGGGCCGAAGGTGAAGGCCGTGCTGAAGCGCATCGACCACACCAACATCCTGCTGCTCATCGCCGGCACCTACACGCCCGTCGCGATCTGCGCCCTGCCGCACACGCTCATGGTCGTCGTGCTCTGGGTGATGTGGTCGGGCGCCGCGCTCGGGATCGCGTTCCGGGTGCTCTGGATCAACGCGCCCCGCTGGCTGTACGTGCCGATCTACCTGGTGCTCGGGTGCGCTGCCCTCGGGCTGCTGCCGCAGTTCTTCGCCGCGAGCGTCCCCATGACCGTGCTCATCCTGTCCGGCGGCGTCGCGTACATCATCGGCGCGCTGGTCTACGGCTTCAAGCGGCCGAACCCCGTGCCGACGCAGTTCGGGTTCCACGAGGTGTTCCACGCCCTGACCGTGGTGGCCTTCGGTGCGCAGTGGGTCGGCGTGCTCATCGTCGCGCTGGACCCGGTGCGCTGACCGTCGCACGTTCCTTCCCAGAACGCGCGCGATGCCTGGTGGTTCCGGGCGTACTCACCAGGAACTTCTGACCAGGTACGCCCGGTTCAACCAGGTACGCCCGGTTCAACCAGGTACGCCCGGTTCGACCAGGTACGCCCGGTTCGACCAGGTACGCCCGGTTCCGGTAGGCGCGTACAAGGCGGACTGGAGGCCCGTGGCGGGATCGCCACGGGCCTCCAGTCCGACTCGGAGTCGCGTCAGCCGCGCTCGGTGTCGTCGCCGACGTCGGCCCGGCCGTCCTCCGCCGCCCGCCGCTCCGGCTCGTCCGTCGCGGCGCCGTCACCCGCGGTGCCGTTCTCCTCAGCCTCGAGCCGCTCGCGCACCTCGGCGCGGTAGCGGGTCCGACGGATGCGTCGGGTCATGTCCACCACGAGCAGGATCGTCACGATCGCGACGAGCGCGATCGCGATGAACCCGACGACGCCCGGGGTGACGTCGACGTCGGGGACGACCGAGGGGCTGGGACTGGGGGTGGCGGCGAGTGCCGCCGCGATGGTGCTCACGAGGTCGGTTCCTTGTCGGCTGGGATCCCGGCGAACAGGTCGGTCTCCGGGAGCTCGGTCGGCACGCGCGCCTCCACGAGCTGGTAGTCCTCGGTCGGCCACACCGTCGCGAGGAGGTCGTTCGGCCAGTAGAAGAAGGCGCTGTCCGGTGCGACCTGGCTGGCGTGCGCGCGGAGTGCGGCGTCACGCTGGTCGAAGTACTCGTGCACGTCGACGTGGGTGGTGGCGAGGTCGGGCCGGTCGGCGAACCGCTCGACCCACTCGCGCAGCTGCTCGATCGCGGGGCTGTCCGGGTCGCGCTCCTGCAGGGCTTCGAAGATCGTGCGGAAGCGGCGCGGGTTCATCGTGCGCTCGTAGTAGAGCTTCGCGATCGACCACGGGGCGCCGGCGGACGGGTACGCCGACGGGTCGGCGGCGGCGGACCACGCGGCCATCGACACCTCGTGCGTGCGGATGTGGTCGGGGTGCGGGTAGCCACCGTTCTCGTCGTAGGTGACGAGCACGTGCGGGCGGAACCGGCGGATCACGCGGACGAGGGCCTCGGTGCTGTACTCGAGCGGCACCGTCGAGAACGTGCCCGGCCGGACCGTCTCGCCCTTCTCGGCGTCGGGCAGCCCCGAGTCGTGGTAGCCGAGCCACACGTGGTCGATGCCGAGCGCCTGCTGCGCGGCGGCCATCTCGGTGCGGCGGTACCCGGCCATGTCACGGTGCGCACGGCTCGTCGCCGGCTCGCCGAGCTGGTCGTTCAGGATGTCGCCGGCCTCGCCGCCGGTGCAGGACACGACGAGCACCTGGTGCCCGTCGGCCACGTACTTCGCGGCGGTCGCGGCTCCCTTGCTCGACTCGTCGTCGGGGTGGGCGTGGACGGCCAGCAGACGGTAGGGCACGTGGGGTTCCTCACTGCGGGTGAGCGGCGTCGGACGCGGGCAGCGCACAGCATCGCGTGAACTACCCTGGGATCAGGATATCCACCCCGGGAGCCCCGAACTGTCCGAACAGCACCAGACCGCCACCCTCGACGAGCGCTACGGCCGCACCCCGGCCCGCAAGCGCCGCAGCCGCCTCTTCGCGATCGTCGCGGCCATCGCGGTCGTCGTGGTCTTCGGCGCGTGGGTGATCTGGGCCGGGCTCGACCAGTCCGACCGCGGCCTCGACCAGGACGTCATCGGGTACGAGGTGCTGTCCGAGCACAGCACCGTCGTCCACTCGCAGGTGTCGGTCGACCCGGGCGTCGAGGCGAAGTGCGCCGTGCAGGTCCTCGACAAGAGCTACTCGATCGTGGGCTGGAAGGAGATCACCGTGCCAGCGTCCGAACAGCGCAGCCGGAGCATCTCCACGCAGGTCACCACGACGACGCGGGGCGTGACCGGCTTGATCCACGACTGCTGGATTCCCTAGACTGTCCTGATTCGCCTCTCGAGACCGACCACTCGGCCGGTCTCGTTTTTTCATGGTCGAAGGGACAGAACATGAGCAACGACACGCAGGTCACCTGGCTGACCCAGGAGGCGCACGACCGTCTCAAGGCGGAGCTCGACGAGCTGAGCGGCGAGGGCCGTGCCGAGATCGCGCGCCGCATCGAGGCCGCTCGCGAAGAGGGCGACCTCAAGGAGAACGGCGGCTACCACGCCGCGAAGGACGAGCAGGGCAAGATCGAGGCCCGCATCCGCGTCCTCACCGAGCTCCTCAAGCACGCCACCGTCAGTGAAGCGGAGTTCGACGGGACGGTCGAACCGGGCACCGTCGTCACGGCGGTCATCGCCGGCGACGAGTCCACCTTCCTGGTCGGCAGCCGCGAGATCGTCGCTGAAGGCTCCGACCTGACGGTCTACAGCCCCGTCAGCCCCGTCGGCGCGGCCATCGTCGGCCTCAAGGCCGGCGACAAGGCCACGTACACGGCGCCGAACGGCAAGGAGATCGCCGTCGAGGTCGTCAAGATCGAGCGCTACGAGCCGTAGACCGGCCCGCCGACAGACAGGAGGCCCGTGGCGACACCGCCACGGGCCTCCTGTCTGTCCGCTGGTCGCGCCCAGGGTGCGCACCGCACTTCCGACAGTCCACGCGTCGAACGACTCGTGGATCGTCGCGGACTAGTGCTCGAGGAGTTCCGGGCGGAAGCCGACCTCGTGCAGGCGCTGGATGACCTCCTGCGCGTGCTCGGGGCCGCGCGCCTCGATCGACAGGTCCAGCGCGACCTCGTTGATGACGAGGCCCTGCCCGTGGCGGGTGTGCAACACCTCGACCACGTTCGCGCCGGCGTCCGAGATGACCTGCGCGACGCGGGCGAGCTGGCCCGGGCGGTCCGGCAGCATGATGCGGATGCCGATGTAGCGCGAGGCCGCCACGAGCCCGCGGGTGATCACGCGCTCCATCATGAGCGGGTCGATGTTGCCGCCGCTCAGCAGCACCACGGTGCGGCCGGTGTCGCGGACGGCACCGGACATGATCGCGGCGACGCCGACGGCCCCCGCTGCCTCGACCACGAGCTTGGCGCGCTCGAGCAGGACGAGCAGCGCGCGGGCGGTGTCGTCGTCCGAGACGGTCACGATGTCGTCGACAAGGTCGCGGATGATCGGGAAGTTCAGGTCGCCGGGGCGCGCCACCGCGATGCCGTCGGAGATGGTCGGCTTCGTGGTGATGGTGACGGGCTCGCCGGCGGTGATCGACGACGGGTAGGCCGCAGCGTTCTCCGCCTGCACGCCGATGACCCGGATCTGCCGTCCGAGCCGCTCAGCCATGCCCTTCACGGCGAGTGCGATGCCGGAGATGACGCCGCCGCCACCGATCGGCACCACGACGGTGTCGACGTCCGGCACCTGGTCGATGATCTCGAGGCCGAGCGTGCCCTGCCCGGCGATCACTGCCGGGTGGTCGAACGGCGGGATGAACACGGCGCCGGTGTGGGCGGCGAAGTCCTTCGCGGCGCTCAGCGCCTCTTCCACGGAGTGGCCGCGCAGCACGACGTCGGCTCCGTAGTGGCGGGTGGCCTGCAGCTTGGGCAGAGCGACCCCGACCGGCGTGAAGATCGTCGCGGGGATGCCGAGCTCGCGGGCGGCGAGGGCGACACCCTGCGCGTGGTTGCCGGCGCTCGCGGCGACGACGCCCTTGGCACGCTGCTCGGCGGACAGGGTCGAGAGGCGGTTGTAGGCGCCGCGCACCTTGTAGGCACCCGTGCGCTGCAGGTTCTCGCACTTCAGGTGCACCGGCGACCCGAGCAGCTCGGCGAGGAACTGCGACGTCTCCATCGGGGTGACGCGTGCGACGCCCTTGATGGTCTCGCGCGCCGCCTCGATGTCCGCGAGCGTCGGGATCGCGGTGAGCGTGTGCGGGGAGGCGCTGGTGTCGGTCACTCCCCCATCATCGTCGTTCCCGGCCCCCGCGGCGAACTCGTGACGCTCAGTTGGTGCTGGCGGTGTCTTCTTCGGCCGAGGGACCCGAGTCGACGCCCGGCGCCGGGACGTCGTCGCCGACCTTGTGCCGACGGCGTCGGAGCAACTGGATCTGCCCGTGCTGTCCGCGCTTCGGCGTCGCTTCGAGGACGTGGTCGGAGTCGAGCCGTCGCCAGCGTCCGCTCGCGATGGTGGTGACCATGGCGTTCAGGGTCGCGATCAGCGGCACGGCGAAGAACGCGCCGGCGATGCCGGCGAGACCGGAGGCCGCGGTGACGCCGAGGACGACCGCCAGCGGGTGGACCTTGACCGCGTTGCCCATGACGAGGGGCTGCAGGATGTGCCCCTCGATCTGCTGGACCAGCAGCACGACGCCGAGCACCAGGACCGCGGCGAGGGGTCCGTTGAAGATCAGCGCGACGAACACCGCCAGGAAGCCCGTGACGATGGCGCCGACGACCGGGATGAAGGCGCCGAGGAACACGAAGGCGGCGATCGGGATCACCAGCGGCATGCCGCCGAAGAAGAGCCCGACGATGAAGGACCCCAGACCGATGCCGACCGCGTCGACGAAGGCGACGAAGATCTGCACCCGGATGAAGCTCGTCAGGGTGATCCAACCGGCGACACCGGCGCCGTCCACCGCAGCACGCGCCTTCTTCGGGAACAACCGGACGGACCAGCGCCAGACGTTCTTGCCGTCGATCAACAGGAAGATCGTGGTGAACAGGGTGATGAAGAGCGCCGCGAACACGTGCGTCGCGCCCGACCCCGCGCTGGCGACCCCGGACAGGATCGACGCGGAGTTGTCCTGCAACCACTTCGTGCCGTCGTCGAGCCAGCCGTTCACGTCGGACTGGTTGATGCCGAACCCGGAGTTCAGCACGAAGTCCTTGATGTTGGCGTACTGGTCGATCGTCCGGTCACGCAGCGACGGGTACGACGCGATGATCTGGTCGACGACGAGCCAGATCAGGCCGCCCAGGGCGGCGACGCCGCCGAGCAGGCTGATGACGACCGCCAACCACTTCGGCACGTGGTGTCGCTGCAGCCAGTTCGAGACCGGCACCAGGAGCGCCGAGACCACGATGCCGATGAGGAACGGGATGAGGATCTCGCTGAAGACCGTGACCAGCCAGATGAAGACGGCGATCACGCCCACGACGACGAGTGCACGCCACGACCAGGCACCGGCGATGCGGACGCCGATCGGGACCGATTCCTCGACCACGGGGTCGGGATGTGTCTGCTTGCTTCCCCATGCCATGGCCCGAGTGTATCGACGTGCTCTCGGCCAGGTGCCAGATACGGCATACGTTCGTGGACGCTCATGTCGGCGGGGTTCGGTAGCGTCGCCGCATGCCCAGGTCGACGCTCTCCGCCGCCGAGGCCCGCCGGGTCGCACTCGCCGCGCAGGGCTTCGGACGGCCACCCGCCGAGCCGGTCTCGACCCGTGCGCTGAACGGCGCGTTCGGCCGGCTCGGGCTGCTGCAGATCGACTCCGTCAACGTGTTCGAACGCAGCCACTACCTGCCGCTCTTCGCCCGGCTCGGGGCCTACGACCGGTCGACGCTCGACCGGCTGACGCTCGGACGCTCGGGTCCGTACACCGAGTACTGGGCGCACGAGGCGGCGTTCATCCCCCGCGACGACCTGCGGCTGTTCCGGTGGCGGATGGACGCCCTGCGGGAGCGTGACGCCGGCCCGACCAGGGTCGACGGCGTCACCCGGACCGCTGCCGTCCGGCGCGAACTGCACGCGCTGCTCCGGGCCGAGGGGCCGATGCGGGCGAGCGCGGTGGAACACGAGTCCAACGTGCGACGCGGCCCCTGGTGGGGATGGAGCGACGTGAAGCTCGGGCTCGAGCAGATGTTCCGCTGGGGCGAGGCGGTGAGTGCCGGACGAGCCGGTTTCGAGCGCGTGTACGCCCTGCCGGAGCAGGTGTTGCCCGCAGGCTTCCTCGAGACCGCGCCGCCGCGTTCCGACGCCGTGCTCGAGCTCGTCCGTCGGGCCACGCGGGCGCTCGGCGTCGGCACCCGATCGGACATCGCGGACTACTACCGGCTGCGCTCCGACGACACGGCCACCGCGATCGCCGAGCTCACCGACGCCGGCGAGCTCCTGCCGGTGCGTGTCGAGGGGTGGGGCGAGCGGGCCTGGCTGCACGTGGGCGCTCGGGTCCCCCGGCAGATGACCGCCGACGCGGTGCTGAGCCCCTTCGACCCGGTCGTCTGGTTCCGGCGGCGGGCCGAGCGGATGTACGGCTTCCACTACCGGATCGAGATCTACACGCCGGCCCCGAAGCGGGTGTTCGGCTACTACGTGCTGCCGGTGCTGCAGGACGACCGGCTCGTCGGCCGGATCGACCTGAAGAGCGACCGGCAGCGCGGGGTGCTCCGCGTCCGGACCGCGTGGCAGGAACCCGGCGAGCACCTGGACCCCGAGCGTCTCGCCGACACACTGCGACGGACTGCGAGCTGGCAGGGCCTCGGCGCGATCGAGGTGACCGACCGCGGCACCGCTGCTGCGGCCGTCGCCGGAGCCCTCGGACTGCCCCTGGTGGCACACGAGTCCGCTGACGACGCGGACGCCCCCGAACCGGTCACGTCGGCTGACGACTCGGCCGCGGACGGCGTCGGCTGACCCCTCAGAACCGGTCGGCGTTCGCGCGCAGCCGCGCGATGCGGTCGGGCAGCGGCGGGTGTGTCGAGAACAGCCGGTCCATCACGCCGGGGCGCATCGGGTCAGCGATCCACAGGTGCGCCATCGAGGAGTTCTGCGTCTGCATCGGTCGACCGTACGCACCGAGCTTCTCGAGTGCCCGCGCCAGGCCCTCCGGGTGACGGGTCGTCATCGCGCCCGTCGCGTCGGCCAGGTACTCGCGCTGCCGGGACACCGCCGCCTGCACCCCGGCCGCGGCGATCGGGGCCACGATGACGGCGGCGATCCCGGCGATGAGCAGCACCGGGTTGGCGCTGCCACCGTTGTCGGAGTTGCGGTTCCGCCCGCCGGACAGACCGCTGAAGATCGAGATGCGGAGCAGGACGTCGGCGATGAGGCCGACGGCCACGACGAGACCGAAGACCATCGTGGACACCCGGATGTCGTAGTTCCGGACGTGTCCGAGCTCGTGCGCCATCACACCCTGCAGCTCCTGGTCGTCCATGAGCTCGAGCAACCCCGTCGTCGCCGCCACCACCGCGTGCTCGGGGTCACGCCCGGTGGCGAAGGCGTTCGGCGAGGGGTCGGGGATGACGAACACCCGGGGCATCGGCATGCCGGTCGCGATGGCGAGGTTCTCGACGGTGCGCCACAGCCGCGGTTCTGAGACGCGGTCGATCTCGACCCCGCCGGCGATCGCGGTGGCCTGCCGCGCCGCCAGGAAGTACTGCAGCACCGCGTACCCGAGCGCGACCACGAGGACGATGAAGCCGATCGAGACGTTGCCGGCGAGGTACCCGCCGAGGAACCCGAGCGCACCGATGATCAGCAGGAACACCAGGACGATGACGACGGTGTTGCGCTTGTTCCGCGCGATGGCGCTGTACACGTCGGCTCCGAGGCCGGGGTCAGAACTGGACGCGCGGCGGCTCGGCGATGGCCGCCGGCTCGTTCGTCTCGAAGAACGGCGCCTCGGAGAAGCCGCGGTTCTTCGCGAACGTGGAGTTCGGGAACACCCGGATCTTCGTGTTCAGCTCGCGCACGCCACCGTTGTAGAACCGGCGGGCGGCCTGGATCTTGTCCTCGGTGTCGACGAGTTCGGACTGCAACTGCAGGAAGTTCTGGCTCGACTGCAGCTGCGGGTACCCCTCGGCCACCGCGAACACGCTCTTGAGCGCCTTCTGCATGTGCCCCTCGGCGGTGGACGCCGTGTCGGCGTCACCGGCGGACAGGGTCTCGGCGCGGGCCTTCGTCACGTCGTCGAAGACCGCCATCTCGTGCGTGGCGTACCCCTTGACCGTGTCCACGATGGTGGGGATGAGGTCGGCGCGGCGCTTCAGTTGCACCGAGATGTCGCTCCAGGCCTCGTCGACCCGGACCTTGAGCGTGACGAGGGAGTTGTACGTCACCCAGAGGTAGATCCCGATGATCACCAGGACGACCACCACCACTCCGACGACGATGAGCGTCGTGACGAGTCCGGTGTCCATGCGGGCGTACTCCTTTGCGCGTCGGGATCCGCGGTGCTGCGTTGGCCTGAACGGCCATCGTGAAGTCTATCGACGCGCTGAGCATGCCCCGTTCCGTGAGCAGTGTTCACGGCCGATTCCCGAGTCACGCACACCGGGCTCCCGGACTGCGGCCCGATACCGAACCTCATCCGCGAGGTGTATTGACCGGATGCCGCCGATCCCGTGGGATGGGTCCGGTGAACACGAGCGGGGAGAACGTGGACGAGGGGGCTGTCGGGGGCGTCAGCCCTCGTCGTCGTGCCCGCTTCGCCCTGCTCGCAGCGGCGACGACGGTCCTCGTCGCCGCCCTGCTCGGGGCCGCGGCAGCCCCGGCCGTCGCGGTCGACGCGGGCGGCCCGTCGCTCGTCGCGGCCGCTGCGGACGCCCCGGCAGCCCCCGCCGCCGCTCCTCCCACCGCCACGCCCGGAACGAGCGAGATCGCTCCGCCGAGCACCGGCCGTCCGGGCGCTCCGACGCCCGCACCCACCCGACCCGCCGTGCGGCCCACCATCGCCGACCCGGGTGACGTCACGACGGGTACGACACGCTTCCACGGCACCGGCACCCCCGGGCACGCGGTCCGGGTGGCGGGGCCGGTCGCGACGGGTTCGTCCGGGTGCACGACCCGGGTCGACCCGAACGGATCGTGGGCCTGTCTCGGCACCGTCCGCTCCGGTCCGCAACAGGTGTTCACGGTGCGCGACCTCACGGCCGCGCTGCCCGTCGCGAGCGCACCGGCATCGGACGTCATCGTCCCGCCGACCCTCGCGTCCGCCGGGCCCACCGGCGGGACGGTCTCCGGTACGGGGTACCCCGGATCGACGGTGACGCTGTCGGTGTCCGGGTCCTCGGCGCAGCAGACCGCCCGGGTCGGTGCGGACGGCCGGTGGGTCGCCGCCCTGGGGACCCGGGCCGACGGCCGGTTCACCGTCACGGCGTCGCAGACGGCCAGCACGGCCGACGGGTACCGGTCCGACCTGCGGAGCGCGGCCTCCGCTCCCGTGACGGTCACGGTCGACCGCACGGCGCCGGCAGCCCCGCGCATCACGACACCGGACGACGGCCAGCGCATCGGCACCCGCGGGACGACGGTGGCCGGGACCGGTGAGCCCGGCGCCCGCGTGACCGTGTACGTCGACCGTGCGCCGGTGTGCGGCGTGGTGGTCGGGTCGGATGCCGCATGGTCGTGCTCCACCACGGGGTCGACGTTGCGCGCCGGCGGGCACCGGCTCACCGCGACGCAGCACGACGTCGCGGGCAACTACTCCCGGTCGTCGGCCGCCGTGCGGGTCACGGTGCGGTCCACCACCACGGCCCCGACCGCAGCACCGACGCCGGGCGCCACGGACACCCCGGGGACACCGGGCACCTCGACGCCGGGGTCCAGCGCGACGGCGGGCACCCCCGGCACGACCGGCCACGGCAACAGCACGCACCCGGACGGCCCCGGGGGAGGCGATGACGACAGCGCCGCAGCCGGCAACGGCAACGGCAACGGCAACGGGTCCAGCAACGGCACCGGTACCGGCAGCGCCCCGGCCGGCGTCGGCAGCACCGGAGGCCACCCCGACTGGTCCGGCCCCGCGGGCGACTGGACCGCGGCGACCACCTACGACCGCACCGTCCCGACCATCCAGGCGGCGTTCTCGTGGCGGACCGTCCTGGTCGCCACCGCCGTCGCCGCCGGGTTCCTCCTGCTGATCGCCGCGCCGCTCGCCCTCGTGGCCGCAGTCACCCGCGGCCGCCTCCGCTCGCCGTTCGCCGGGCTGCTCGGACGCAACCGCTCGCGGTCGGACCGCGCCCGGGGCGACGACGTCCTGCCGACCTGGGCGTCCATCACCATCGCGGTGTCCGTCGCGGCGCTGTGCACCCTGCTCGGGGTCGGCGTCGAGCTCGAGGCCCGGTACGCCCGTCTGGCGATCGCCGTCCTCGCGGGTACCGGTGTCCTGACCGCCGCCGTCGTGTTCGCCACGCGGTGGGCCGCCGGCAGCGATCACCGCACCGTCGGGTTCCGGGTGTCGCCGTGGCTCGTGCTCGCAGCGCTCGTGGCGTGCGGCGTCACCCGTGCGGCCGACCTCTCCCCCGCCCTCATCGTCGGTGTCGTCCTCGTGCCGTCCGGCCGCCCCGGACTGGGGACCGGCCCACTCCGCCTCGGCACCGGAATCGCTGCGAGCGCCCGGGGTGCGACCTGGCGGGTGCTGGCCCTGCTCGGACTCGCCGCGGCCGGCTGGGTGCTGCACAGCCTGCTCGCCGGCTGGGGTTTCTGGGCGTCGCTCGGGTCGGAGTTCGCCATCACGCTGTGCGTCGGTGGCCTCGGTGCCGTGGTCGCGACCCTGCTGCCCGTCGCGGGTTCCGCCGGCAGCGCGATGCTCGCCGCCTCCCGCGGTCGGTACGTCGCACTCGCGGTGGTCGCCGTGACGCTGACCACGGCGGTCTACTCGGGGGCGACCGGCACGCACGCCGCACCGGCCCTGCTCGTCGGGAGCGCCGCGGCCTGTGTTGCGGCCGCGATCGCGGCCCTGGTCTGGCTGCGCACCGACCGGCGCGCGGCGCGCGTCTGAGCCGGGCCGGGCCTCCAGAGCGGCGCTCCGCACCGGCCGTGGGACAGAAGACGCACATCAGAGCCGGTTCGCGGAGCGCGGGCTAGTGTGACGAGCGGTGCACGTCACACCGCACGGACGACGCACGCCGCACCGGACCAGCGGTGCAGCAGGACGCGCGATCGGTGCCCGCGCGCAGCACCGACGGCGCGCGCCGCACCGCATGACCGCGGCAGGAGCGATGATGACCGACACCCGATCCGACTACGACGCGACACGCTTCCGCGAGGTGTTCGAGGGCAGCTTCACCTACGCGAACGGCTTCGCCCGCAACACCCACCGCTTCGCCGGCCGACCCGCGCTGCGCGAGCCGGAGACGGACCGCTCGTGGACCTACGCCGAGCTCGGCGACGCCGTCGACCGGATCGCCGGATGGCTCGTCCGGCACGGCGGCGGACGGGGATCGATCGTGATGGTCGAGCTGTTCAACACACCCGAGTTCGCGATGCTCTACCTGGCATGCCACCGCATCGGCGCGGTGTTCTCGCCGACGAACTTCCGGCTCGCCCCGGACGAGGTCGCGTTCATCATCGAGGACTCCGCACCCGCCGTCCTGGTGCACGACACCGAGCGGAGGAGTGCGATCGCCGCCGCGCTCGGGTCGTCGCCGCACCTGCCGGACCAGGTCGTCCCGGTCGGCGGCGACCACGACCGGTTCGCCGAGCTGCTCGCGTCCGAGCCCCTCTCCCCCGAGGAACTCGCGGCGATCGGCCCGCGCAGCACCTACGACGAATCGACCCGGCTCTACACCTCGGGCACCACCGGTCGCCCGAAGCCCGTCCCGCTGCCGAGCCTCGTCGAGGTGCTCAGCGCGCACGACGTGGTCATGCACTTCCCGCTCAGCCCGTTCGACAAGACGCTCAACATGTCGCCGCTGTTCCACCGTGGCGGCTTGTTCTCCGGCGGCCCGAACCCGGTGTTCTACGTCGGCGCCGAGCTCACCACGTTGCGCCACTTCGACGCCGACCGCGTGCTCGACCTGGTCGAGTCCGAGCACCTGACGTTCCTGATCGGAGCACCACCGAACCTGGTGCAGCTCGCCGATGCGCAGGAACGTCGGGCGAGGGACCTGTCGAGCCTCAACGGCATCGTGACGATGGGAGCGCCGCTCGACCGCGCCGCGGCCCTGCGCTACCAGGAGCTGCTCTCGCCACGCATCTTCAACGGCTACGGCACGACCGAGACCTTCTGGAACACGTTCCTGCGCCCCGAGGACTTCCCGGACGGCGCCGGCTCCACCGGCCGCGCGTCGACCGACGACGACGTCGCTGTCGTCCGCGTCCACGAGGACCGGCTGGCCGACCCGACCGACACGGTGGCGAAGGACGGCACCGACATCGGTGAGTTCGCCGTGCGCACCGTGAAGTCCGGCTACTCGTACCGGAACCCCGGGCTCGAGGCCGAGAAGTTCGCGAACGGTTGGTTCTACCCGGGCGACCTCGCCACGTGGGACGAGCACGAGCGGGTGACGATCGTGGGCCGCAAGGACGACATGATCATCTCCGGTGGCGAGAACGTGCACCCCGTCCAGGTCGAGGCCGTGCTGCAGGAGCACCCCGGGGTCGCCGACTCCGTCGTGGTCGGCGTGCCGGACGCGCAGTGGGGCGAGGTCGTCACGGCGTACGTCGTCCGCGCCGGCGACCGTCTGCCGACCGACGACGCCGAGGCCGCCGCCGTCCTCGAGGAGTGGACCGGCTCCCACCCCGGCCTCGCCCGGTACAAGCGCCCACGGCGGTACCGCTTCGTCGCGGACGTCCCCTACAACGCCACCGGCAAGAAGGTGCACTACCTGGCGAAGGCAACGGCCGCGGCGGACCAGGCAGCAGGCCGGCTGATCGAGCCGTAGCGGGCCCCATACCCGGCCGGTGACGGACTGGAGGCCCGTGGCGGCGCCGCCACGGGCCTCCGGGCCGTCAGCTGGTCGCGTCCACCGCGCGCCGGGGCGCGTTGCGGGCGAAGAGGCCGGGCAGGAGCCCGCCGATCTTCGTCCCGATGCACAGGCTGACGAAGGTCGCGAGCGGGGTCGCGAGCGCCTCCGGATCGAAGGTGGCGACCGCCACCAGCCCGACCGTCCCCGGCACGAGCAGCAGGAACGCCGGGAAGAACGAGACCGTCGCCGGGATCGCCGGCACGAGCCGCTCCAGCAAACGGGTCGCGACGAACAGCAGCGCCGCTGCGGCACCGGTCGCGACCACGCTGCCCCAGAGCGGCGTCGTCGTGCTCACCACCGCGTACGCGGTGACCATGACCGCCACCGACACGAGCGTCAGGCGCCATCCGGACCGGAACACCAGGCCGAGGCCGACCGCCAACACGACGACGGCGACCCACGACACCCAGTACACGGGGACGGACTCCCAGCCGGCGAGGTCCGTGCCGACCCCCGCGACCTCGCCGACGAGCGCGGCCGACGACGGATCGACGTGCAATCCGGTCAGGGCGCTGCCGGACGCGATGCCGGCGGCCATGAAGCCGAGCATGATGAGCCCCTGCACCAGCCGCGACGACCCGGTGACGATGTCCGCGGCGGTGAGTTCGAGCAACGCGTTGGTGATGAGGGCGCCGGGGACGAACACCGCCACCGGGGCGCAGACCGCGAAGAGCGGGACCTGCTCGAACCCGGTGCCCGCGGCGACCAGGCCGACGATCGCCGTCGACACGAACGCGGCCAGGAACGGGATGATCGCCACGGCTTCGCGGAAGCGCCGGAGGACCAGTCCGATCACGCCGACCAGTCCACCGACGACGAGCGCCAGCACGATCGCCCACCAGGGGCAGCGGAAGACGACGGCCAGGCCGGCGGAGGTCAGGGCGTTGCCGAGGATCCACGGCAGGGCGGGCGGCGGGACGGTCCCGGCGCGGATGGCCCGGACGCGGGCGGGGATCTCGGCGAGGGCGATGGAGCCGCTCTCGAGCCCGAGCACGACGCGGTTGGCGCGGGCGGCCTGGCGGGAGGACAGTTCGACGCCCTCGGCGTTGACGATGGTGGCGGCGCCCGTCGAGACCTCGCTCACCATCACCAGGGCGGGCAGGACCCCGATCGCGAGCGTCGGTCCGACCCCGGCGGCGTCCCGGGCCTTCTCGAGCGCCGACCGGACGTCGGTGACGGAGCTGCCCGCGTCCAGGAGCAGGGCTCCGAGGGTGCCGAGGAGCATGCCGACCGGGACGCTCTCGCCGTCGACGACCTCGACGTGGGCCTCCGGTCGGCGGAGGGCGTTCTGCAGGTTGGCGAGTGCGCTTCCGAGTCCGACCACGATCGTCGATGCTACTGGGCGTGCGGCGTTCGGTACCCCCGGTGGGACTCGAACCCACAACTCGGCGATTGTGAGTCGCGTGTCGGTTCACGAAGTCGGTACCCCCGGTGGGACTCGAACCCACAACTCGGCGATTTTAAGTCGCATGCCTCTACCGATTGGGCCACGGGGGCGGGCCGCAACAGCCTACCGATGCACGAAGGCGGCCACCCTTCGCAGGTGACCGCCTTCGTGACGAGTGTTGCTACTTGGCGTCGGCCTCGGCCTTCACCGGCTCGGCGGCGTTGGAGACGTCCTTCGCGGGCTCGCCGTAGACGGGGCCGGCGGCACCGGCGACCTTGCCCTCTTCCGGCGCCGGGGCTGCGGCGGGCGCGGCCGGGGCCTCGGCAGCGGGCTTCGGACGGGACGCGAACGCCTCGAACGCGGCACGCGGGGTCTCGCGGTCGTCGAGCGACACGATGTCGCGGCCCAGGAAGAAGCCACCGACCCAGTCACCGATGACGCGCCACTTGCGCTCCCACGACGGCATGGCCAGGCCGTGGTAGCCGCGGTGCGCGCCCCAGGCCAGGAAGCCCTTCATGGCGAACTTGCCGGACTGGAACACACCGGTGCCCAGGCCGAGGCCCGCGACGGCACCGAGGTTCTCGTGCTTGTAGTCGGTCGTCGCCTCGCCACGGATGGTCGCGACGACGTTCTTCGCCAGCTGCTTGGCCTGGCGCACGGCGTGCTGTGCGTTCGGCACGCAGAACCCGCCGACACCGCCACCGGTCAGGTCCGGCACGGCTGCGACGTCGCCGCAGGCCCATGCGTCGGCGATCACGCCGTTGTCGTCGACCACGCGCAGGTCGGGCTGCACGCGGATGCGGCCACGCTGCTCGAGCGGGAAGTCGGTGCCCTTGACCATCGGGTTCGCCATGACACCGGCGGTCCAGATGATGAGGTCGGACGGGATGGTCTCGATCGCGCCGTCGCTCGTCTTGAGCTCGCAGACGCCACCCACGGCCGAGGCCAGCTGGGTCTCGAGGTGCACGGTCGCGCCCCGCTCGGCGAGGTTCTTGAGCACCCAGTGCGACGTCTCGAGCGAGACCTCGGGCATGATGCGGCCCATCGCCTCGACCAGGTGGAAGTGCGTGTCGTCGAAGGACAGCTGCGGGTGGCTCTTCAGCAGGTCGGTGACGAAGGAGCGGAGCTCGGCGAACACCTCGATGCCGGCGAAGCCGCCACCGACGACGACGACGGTGAGCAGGCGGTCGCGCTCGGGACCGGCCGGCAGGTTCGCCGCCTTGTGGAAGTTGCTGAGGATGCGGTCACGGATCGACGCGGCTTCCTCGATGGTCTTCAGACCGATGGCCTCGTCCGCGACGCCCGGGATCGGGAACGTGCGAGACACCGCGCCGGCGGTCATCACGATCTGGTCGTAGGACTCCTCCCACGCCTCGCCCTCGGTCGGGGTGATCGTCGCCGTCTTGGTGGCGTGGTCGACCTTGGTGACCTTCGCCGTGACGACGCGGGTCTTCTTGAGGTGACGACGGTGCGCGACGACCGCGTGACGCGGCTCGATGGAACCGGCGGCGACCTCGGGCAGGAACGGCTGGTACGTCATGTACGGCAGCGGGTCCACCATGACGACCTCGGCTTCGCCCTGGCGAAGGTGCTTCTCGAGCTTCCATGCGGTGTAGAAACCGGCGTAACCGCCGCCGACGACGAGGATCTTGGGCACGGGGGATGATCTCCTTGGATGGGGGTGTGCGGGAGTCGAGTCAGACTTCGCCGCCACCCGCCCCGACTCCAGCGTCTGCACCGTCATCATACGCCCGGCACTCACACCGGGAGGGCGACCAGTCCGCGCGCTCGAGCGCGAGGTCGCCGATGGGGTTGACGCCGGGTCCGGCGGCGAGGGCGTGGCCGACGAGGGCGTGCAGGCACTTCACGCGGGTGGGCATGCCACCGGCGCTGATGCCGTCGATCTCGTCGACGTGTTCGATCGACTCGCGATCGGCCAGGTAGGACTCGTGGGCCGTGCGGTACTGCGCGGCGACTTCGGGGTCCTCGAGCAGGGCTGCCAGCTCGGGCATCACCTGGTTGGCCTCGAGGGTGCTGACCGCAGCGGTGGCCGCGGGGTGGCACAGGTAGTAGAACGTCGGGAACGGGGTGCCGTTCGACAGCCGGGGCTTCGTGGAGACGACGGTGGGGTTGCCACAGACGCAGCGTGCCGCGATCCCGATGACGTCACGTGCCGGTCGGCCGAGCTGCGCCGACACGACCTGGACGTCGCGGTCGGAGGGCGGGTCGAAGGGAGGGGTCGTCACGGGAACGTGAGCCTACCGGAGAAGCGGAACCCCTCGCACCGTCGGGCCGGACGGCTCCGCGCCCTGCGGTCCGGGACTACTTGCTCTCGCCCGTCCCGGAGACGTCGGGCGCGACGAGGTCGGCTGCCCGCTCGTCGGTGAGCCCGGACTGCAGCACCGACGAGAGCATCGCCTGCACCCAGTCGACCTTGGGCGTCTGCACCTTCGCGCTCACGGGGGTGCCGGAGTCGGTGGTGGGGGTCGTGTCGGCGGCCCCGCCCTCGGTGCCCATCACGAGGTAGCTCTCCTCGCCGGGGTACACGTAGAGCAGTCGGTCGCGGGCCTGTGCCTCGATGTACGCCGGGTCGTCCCAGCGCGCGACGTCCTGCTTCTTCTGCGCGACGTCGGCCTTCTGGCTCGCGACCTCCTGCTGCTGCTGGGCGATCTGCTCCTGCTGCTGGATGAGCGTCCGGAGCGACGGCGCGAGCACCACCACGAAGAGCACGATGATCGCGAGCATGAGCAGGCTGAACCCGGAGAAGTGGATCGAGCGGTACCAGGGCTGCGCGGGCGTGCTGCCGTCGGGCATCGCCACGGGGACGCGGCGGACGCGGGGCTTCTGGCTGGGCACGGTCCGACGATAACCCGGCACGGTCGGTCCGGCCGCCCGGCACGCGGCCGTTCGGCGCCCTCCCAGCGTCTCGCGTCGTCACGTCTCTGCCCAGCCGAAGACGCCGTCGTCTCGTCGAGACGCCTCCGGATTCGGCGGCGTCTCACGGACTTCGCGGCGTCAGCCTGACACGACGGCGTCTTGCAGACGGCGGACGGGTCCGGGTCCGATCGAGGCAGCCGGGAGGCACGGCTTCGGCCCGCCCCTGAAGTCCCGCACCTGGAGTGGTCACCACACACCGCCCGACGCACGTCCGGTGGTCACGTCCTGTCGGTCAGGCCCGGGCCAGCCGACAACTCGTGACCACTCGACGCAGCGCGCGCGGCACGTCCTGACCGCTCGACTCTTCGGGGCCGCACACACGACGAGACGCCGTCCTCGCGGAGGAGGACGGCGTCTCGGTGGTGCGGGTACTGCTGGCCGGGCCGGCTACAGCGACGCGGCGCGCGGGAAGGCCGAGCGCCCGGCGTACACCGCGGCGTCGCCGAGCTCTTCCTCGATGCGGAGCAGCTGGTTGTACTTCGCGACGCGGTCCGAGCGGGCCGGGGCGCCGGTCTTGATCTGGCCACCGTCGACCGCGACCGCGATGTCCGCGATCGTGGTGTCCTCGGTCTCGCCGGAGCGGTGCGACAGGATCGAGGTCAGGCCGTGACGGTGCGCGAGCGCGACCGCGTCGAGCGTCTCGGTGAGCGTGCCGATCTGGTTGACCTTGACGAGGATCGAGTTCGCGGCCTTCTCGTCGATGCCCCGCTGCAGACGCTTCGGGTTGGTGACGAACAGGTCGTCGCCGACGATCTGGACCTTGTCGCCGAGCTCGGCGGTCAGGTGCGACCAGCCTTCCCAGTCGTCCTCGGCCAGCGGGTCCTCGATGGTGACGAGGGGGTAGTTCGCGACGAGCTCGGCGAAGTAGGAGGTGAACTCCTGGCTCGAGAGCTGCTTGCCCTCGAACTGGTACTTGCCGTCCGAGAAGAACTCGGTGGACGCGACGTCGAGGCCGACGGCGATGTCCTTGCCGGGCGTGTAGCCGGCCTTCTCGATCGCGGTGAGCAGGAAGTCGAGCGCCGCGCGGTTCGACGCGAGCTCCGGCGCGAAGCCGCCCTCGTCGCCGAGGCCGGTGGCCAGGCCCTGCTTCTTCAGCTCGCCCTTGAGGGCGTGGTAGGTCTCGACGCCCCAGCGGAGTGCCTCGGAGAAGGACTCGGCGCCGTAGGGCACCAGGAAGAACTCCTGGATGTCGACGTTGGTGTCCGCGTGGGCACCACCGTTGACGACGTTCATCAGCGGGACGGGCAGCGTGTGCGCGTTCGGGCCACCCAGGTAGCGGAAGAGCGGCAGGTCGACCGAGTCGGCTGCGGCACGGGCGACGGCGAGCGAGGCACCGAGGATCGCGTTCGCGCCGAGGCGGGACTTGTTCTCGGTGCCGTCGAGCTCGATGAGCGCGGCGTCGACGAGGCGCTGGTCGGTGGCGTCGAAGCCCTCGAGCGCCGGGCCGATCTCGTCGAGGACGGCGTCGACGGCCTTGAGCACGCCCTTGCCGCCGTAGCGCGAGGCGTCGCCGTCGCGCAGCTCGTACGCCTCGAACGCGCCGGTGGATGCACCGGACGGGACGAGCGCGCGGGACACGACGCCGTCGTCGAGGAGGACCTCGACCTCGACCGTCGGGTTGCCTCGGGAATCGAGGACTTCGCGTGCGCCTACGGCATCGATCAGGGCCACGGGGTACTCCCTACACATTGGTTGTGGTGATTGCGGTGTCGATCCTAGCGAGCGGAGGTGAACACGACGTCGGCCGTGACGCCGGGCTGTGGACGAGTCCGTGCTGGAACGAGGACTGGGTGCTCAGTCGAGCGGGCGGAACTCGACGCCCTCGAGCGACGCGGTGTCCGCCGAGACGGTCGCGAACGCCGTGAAGCCCTGGGCGGCGAGGCCGGCGAGCAGGTTCTTCGTGTTCTTCGTGCGACGCTCGAGCCGGACGCGTCGGTGGGACGCCAGCGCCTCGGTCTTCAGCGCGGCGAGCCGGACCGGGTCGACGTCCTTGTCGTACACGAGCACGACGGCGTCGGCTTCGGCGGAGTCCGGGAGGGTCACGAGGTCGACGAGCCGCTCGAACCCGAGCGAGAACCCGACCGCGGGGACGTCCTGCCCGAGGAACCGGCCGATCATCCCGTCGTACCGGCCGCCGCCACCGAGGCTGTAGCCGAAGTCGGGGTGCGCGACCTCGAAGATCGTGCCCGTGTAGTAGCCCATGCCCCGCACGAGCGTCGGGTCGAAGCGCAGGTCGACCCCGGGCAGCGCCTCGCGCAGGCGGAGCAGGTCGGCGAAGGCCTCGGCGTCGAGCCACGGCGCCCCCTCGACCGACGCCCAGTCGGCGGCCTCGAGCGCGCGGATGGTGTCCTCGAGCCCGGGCAGGTCGGCGCCCACGGTGCTGCGGAGTTCCGCCGCGACGCCGTCCGCACCGATCTTGTCGAGCTTGTCGATCGTGATGAGCGCGCGGTCGGCGGCGGCCGGCTCGGTGATCCCCCACGACGCGAGGAGCGCCAGCAGGATCCGGCGGTCGTTGATCCGGATCGTCGTGCCGCTGACCCCGAGGGCGTCGAGGGCCGCGGTCGTCGCGCGGATGAGCTCGATCTCGGCGAGCTGCCCGGGCTCCCCCAGGATGTCGATGTCGCACTGCACGAACTGGCGGTAGCGGCCCTTCTGCGGGCGCTCGGCACGCCAGACCGGCGCGATCTGCACGGATCGGAACACCGACGGCAGCTCCGCACGGTGCGAGGCGTAGAACCGGGCCAGCGGGACCGTCAGGTCGAACCGGAGACCGAGGTCGGCGAGGTCCAGCGGTGCTTCGGCTGCCCGCAGGTCCTCCGTGGTGAGCCCGCGCTTCATCACCGCGAACGCCAGCTTCTCGTTGTCGCCGCCGAGCCCGGAGTGCAGCCGCGCAGCGTCCTCCACCACCGGGGTCTCGATCTCGTCGAAACCGTGCCGCGAGTAGACGTCCCGCACGACACCGAGCACGTGCTCGCGCCGGGCCTTGTCCGCCGGGAGGAAGTCACGCATGCCACGGGGTGCCGTCACGGTCGTTGCCATGCGGTCAATTCTGGCAGACGGGCGCTTTCGACTTGCGCGCCTGCCGACCTACTGGCATACTGCATGCAGAACCTCGGTCCAGAGCGTGCCTGATCCACGCTCCGGACCGTTCGCGGGGCGACGTGCTGCAGTGCGTCCCGCGGTTCGAGCGGGCTTCCCTGTCGGCCCCTCTCCCTGGTGGAGCCGACGCCCGCTCACGGGCGTCCTCTCTTTTTCGGGTTGGGAGGGCGCCCGTTCTCCCCTGCCCGGATTCTCCGAGCCCGGACCGACGTCGCGCACCAGGGATCACTCCACGGCCCGACCGGCCTCCTCCAGCGCCGACACGGCGGCCCGCAGACTCGCGACCGGGTCCACCCCGCGTCGTGCCGCAGCCGCGACCTCCCCGAGCACCGCTCGCCCCCACTCAGCGTCGACCGTCCCCACGCCGTCGTCCGCCGCCGGCGCGGCGGACGCACCACGGGCCTCCAGGCCGACGCCGGAACCGACGCCGGAGCCGGACCCGGCCCCGGCCCCGACGACGGACGCGACGACCGCGTCGGCATCCCCACGTTCCTCCAGGCGTTCCAGTAGCTTCACCGCGCGCTCCAGCGGCGGCATCGCCCGCGGCACCCCGTCGAACGCACTCCGTCGGCTCGCCTTCTCGGCCGCCTTGGCCGCACGCCAGACCCGCACGACGTCCTCGACGGTGTCCGCCGTCTCGTCACCGAACACGTGCGGGTGCCGCCTGGTCATCTTGTCCCGCACCCCGGCGGCGACGTCCTCGAGGGTGAACTCCCCCGCGCGGGCGGCGATCCCCGCGTGCAGGACCACCTGGTAGAGCAGGTCGCCGAGTTCCTCGCGGACGTCGTCCGGGTCGCCGTCGTCGATGGCGTCGACGAGTTCGTACGACTCCTCGACGGCGTAGCGCGCGAGCGAGGCGTGGGTCTGCGCCCGGTTCCAGACGCACCCGCCGTCCTCGGCGAGCAGGCGGTCGACGACGGTCACGAGGTCCGGTACGGCGGTCATCTGGTCATCGTGCCACCCGCGTAGACTGGCCGTGGTGTGTCGGGAAGTCTGGTCGACGGACACTCACCCGACCCCTCGAGACGGAGATCCATGTCGTCCCTCGTCCGCTCCCCCCGCTTCAGCGCCATCGCGCTCCTCGCCGCCGCCGTGCTCGGCCTGGTCGTGGCGAACTCGCCGGTCGGCCCCGGCCTCGAACGGCTGCTCGACGCGCACCTGCCGCTCGGTGCCCTCGGCCTCGACCTGTCGATCGCGCACTGGATCAGCGACGGTCTGCTCGCGGTCTTCTTCCTGCTCGTCGCGATCGAGCTGAAGCAGGAACTCGTCGACGGCGAGCTGTCGAACCCCAAGACCGCGATCATCCCCGCCATCGCGGCAGTCGGCGGCGTGCTCGTCCCGGCCGGCATCTTCCTGCTCGTCACCGCGGGCACGCAGTACACGCACGGTTGGCCGATCCCGACGGCGACCGACATCGCGTTCGCGCTCGGGGTGCTCGCCATGTTCGGTCGCGGGCTGCCGAGCGGCATCCGGGTGTTCCTGCTCGCGCTGGCCGTGCTCGACGACCTCATCGCGATCATCATCATCGCCGTGGTGTTCGCCCACGACACCGACTTCCTGGCCCTCGCGGGCGCTGTCGTCACCCTCGCGGCGTTCTGGCTGCTCGGCCGGATGCTCCGTCCGGGGCGCAGCGGGCAGACGCTCATCATCGTGGCGATGGTCGTGGTCGGGCTCCTGACCTGGTGGCTCGTCTACCACTCCGGTGTGCACGCCACGATCGCCGGCGTCGCCTTCGGGCTCGTGCTGCCCCGCCGCCCGGGCCACACCCTGCACGAGAACGTCGAGCCGTGGTCGAACGCCATCGTGCTGCCGGTGTTCGCGTTCGCGTCGGCCGCCGTCATCATCCCCTCGGTCGGCATCAGCGAGCTCTCCCCCACGTTCTGGGCGGTCGTCCTCGCACTGCCGGTCGGCAAGGTGATCGGCATCACGCTGTTCGGCACGATCGCCACGCGGATCTTCCGCTCGCCCGGCCGCTCGTCGCTGTCGTTCTTCTCGATCATCACCGTCGGCGTGCTCGGCGGCATCGGGTTCACGGTGTCGCTGCTGATGAACGAGCTGGCGTTCGCCCGCAACGAGGAGATCCTCGACGAGGGCGTCCTCGCCGTGCTCGTCGGCTCGGGCATCGCCATCGTCGCGTCGGCGGTCGTCGTCACCCTGCGGGCGCGGGCGTACCGCGCGCGCCGCGAGCTGTCCGAGGCCGAGGACACCGAGTAGCGACTCGCGGGCCGGGGTTTGCACTCGTTCCGCGACAGAGCGCGCGTCGTTCGACGCGTGGATCGTCGCGAACGGCGTGCGCGCCGTGGACGGCTACGCGGCCGGCGCCTCGGCCGGGGTCGTCGCCCCGTACACGGCGGTGAGGATGCTCTCCACCCACTGGATGAGGGCGTCGTCCGGCAGCGCCTGGTCGTGCGGACGCGGCATCGGGATGCTCGTCGCGTTCTGCTGCGGGAACCAGCGCGCCCCCGGGAACATGCGCTTGAGCCGCACCTGCGACGAGTCGGCGAGCTCCTTGCCGGCGACCCGCAGGTTCGAGCCCATCACCACGACGTCGGACAGGCCGACCTGCTGCGCCATGCGACGGAGGCGGGAGACCTCGACCAGGGTCTGCACGGCCTGCGGCGGCTGCCCGTAGCGGTCGGTGAGCTCGTCGAGCACCATGTCGATCGCGTTCGGCTGCGCCGTCGGGGCCGAGGCCGCCGAGAGCTTCTGGTACGCCTCGAGCCGGAGTCGCTCGGACTCGACGTAGTCCTCGGGGATGTGCGCGTCGACGGGGATCTCGAGCCGGAGCTCGGTCTGCCCCTCGGCCACGTCGCCACGGAACTGCGACACCGCCTCGCCGATCATCCGCAGGTACAGGTCGAACCCGACCCCCGCGATGTGGCCGGACTGCTCCCCGCCGAGCAGGTTGCCGGCCCCGCGGATCTCGAGGTCCTTCATGGCGACCTGCACGCCCGCGCCGAGCTCGTTGTTCGCGGCGATGGTCTCGAGGCGGTCCTGGGCGGTCTCGGACAGCGGCTTGTCGGAGTCGTAGAGGAAGTACGCGTACCCGCGCTCCCGCCCACGGCCGACTCGACCGCGCAGCTGGTGCAGCTGCGACAGGCCGTACTTGTCCGCCTTGTCGATGATGAGCGTGTTCGCGTTCGCGATGTCCAGGCCCGTCTCGATGATCGTCGTCGAGACGAGGACGTCGAAGCGGCGCTCCCAGAAGTCGACCATGACCTGCTCGAGGGTGGTCTCCGACATCTGCCCGTGGGCCACGGCGATGCGGGCGTCCGGCACGATCTCGGCCAGGTGCGCGGCCACCGACTGGATGTCCTTCACGCGGTTGTGCACGTAGAACACCTGGCCCTCGCGCAGCAACTCGCGGCGGATCGCCGCCGCCACCTGCAGGTCGGACTGCGGCCCGACGAAGGTCAGGATGGGGTGGCGGTCCTCGGGCGGGGTCGCCAGGGTCGACATCTCGCGGATGCCCGTGACCGCCATCTCGAGCGAGCGCGGGATCGGGGTCGCCGACATCGCCAGGACGTCGACGTTCGTCTTGAACTTCTTGAGCTGGTCCTTGTGCTCGACGCCGAACCGCTGTTCCTCGTCGATGATGACGAGTCCGACGTCCTTGAAGGTGATGCCCTGCGACAGGATCCGGTGGGTCGCGATGACGATGTCGACCGTGCCGTCGGCGAGCCCGGCGATGGTCTCCTTCGACTCCTTCTCGGTCTGGAACCGGCTCAGGGCGCGCAGGTGCACGGGGAACCCGGCGAAGCGCTCCTGGAACGTCTCCATGTGCTGGCGGACGAGCAGGGTCGTCGGGACGAGCATGACGACCTGCTTGCCGTCCTGCACGGCCTTGAACGCGGCACGGATCGCGACCTCGGTCTTGCCGTAGCCGACGTCGCCGGAGAGCAGGCGGTCCATCGGGATCGGGCGTTCCATGTCGCGCTTGATCTCGTCGATCGTGGTGAGCTGGTCGGCGGTCTCGGCGAACGGGAACGCCTCTTCCAGCTCGCGCTGCCACGGGGTGTCCGGACCGAACGCGTGCCCCTTCGACGCCATGCGCGCCGAGTACAGCTTGACCAGGTCGACGGCGATGTCGCGGACGGCCTTGCGGGCCTTCGACTTGGCGGCGGACCAGTCCGAGCCGCCCATCTTCGACAGGGTCGGGGACTCGCCGCCGACGTACCGCGACAGCTGGTCGAGCTGGTCGGTCGGCACGAAGAGCTTGTCACCCGGGTAGTTGCGCTTCGACGGCGCGTACTCGAGCACGAGGTACTCACGCTGGGTCTTCACGGCGTTGCGGCCGCCGCTGGAGACCTCGCGGCTGACGAGCTCGACGAACTTGCCGATGCCGTGGGTCGCGTGCACGACGACGTCGCCCGGCTTGAGCTGCAGCGGGTCGACGACGTTCTTGCGCCGGCTCGCGAGCTTCTTGACGGTGCGGGCACCCTGCTGGACGCTGCGGCCGTAGAACTCCGCCTCGCTCAGGACCGCGATGCGGGGTTCGGGGATCGCGAAGCCGTGCTCGACGGTCGCGGTCGTCACGACGGCGACGCCGGGCTCGGGCGGCGCGGTCACGGCATCGGCACGGGCGGCGACCCCGGCGTCGGCGAGCACCTGCACCGCACGCTCGACGAGGCCCTGGCCCTGCGCGGTCACCACGACGGCCCACCCGTCGTCGGTCAGCGACTTGACGTGCGCGATCGCCCCGTCGGCGCTGCCGGCGAAGCTCGGGACGGCCTCGGCCCGGACGCGGATGTACTCGCCGGCCTCGGCAGCGGCCTCGGCGTCGGTGAGGACGCGCTCGGTGTCCCCTTCGTCGAGGCCGGAGTCGAACGGCGACACCGTCCACCAGGTGCGCTGCCCGCGGGTGTTCTTGAGCTGCTGCACGGTCAGGAAGTTGCCGGCGTCCAGGTCGATCGGGGCCTGGGCGCCGGCGACCGCTGCGCTCCAGGCCGCCTGCAGGAACTCGGTGTTCGTCTCGGCGAGGCTGTTCGCGCGGCCGTTCACCCGCTCGGGGGAGAACACCGCGATGGTGGCGTCGTCCGGCAGGTAGGAGGTCATCGGCACGAGGTCCTGCACGAGCGCCGGAGCGAGGGACTCCATGCCCTCGACCGGGATGCCCTCGGCGATCTTCGCGAGCATCTGCGACAGGTTCGGGAACTCGTGCAGCATCTCGCGCGCCCGTTGCCGGACGTCGTCGCTGAGCAGGAGTTCGCGCGAGGCGGTGAGCTCGACCGACCCGAGGTCGTCCTCGGTGGTGCGCTGGTCGGCGACGGAGAACGCCTTGATCGCCTCGATCTCGTCGCCGAAGAAGTCGATGCGTGCCGGGTGGTCGGCCGTCGGTGGGAAGACGTCGAGGATGCCACCGCGGACCGCGAACTCACCACGGCGGGTGACGAGGTCGACGCGCGAGTAGGCGAGGTCCACCAGCTGGGACGCGATCGCCGCCAGGTCGTTGCCCCGCGAGTCGGTCCGCAGCACCACGGGCGCCAGGGACGTCAGGTTGCTCGCGATCGGCTGCAGCGCGGCGCGGACGCTCGCGACGACGATGGTCTGGCGCCGCTCGGCCGGGTCCGCCGCCTGCCACGCAGCGAGCTTCCGGAGCGTCGCGATGCGCGTGCCGACGGTCTGGGCACTCGGGCTGAGGCGTTCGTGCGGCAGCGTCTCCCACGCCGGGAACTCGAGCACGTCGGCGTCGGGGACGTAGCTGCCGAACGCTTCGCGGACCGCCTCGGCCTCACGCCCGGTCGCCGTGATGACGAGGACGCACTGCGGACCGTTGCGCTCGGCGAGCAGCGCGCCGAGCAGCGGCACGCGCAGGCCGTCCACGACGGAGAAGTCAGCGTCGCGCGGTGCGGCGCGCAGCACGCGATCGAAGGCGGAGGCGCGCGAGAGCGCAGGGATGATGCCCGAGATCGTCACTCAGGAGATGGTACCGGCCGCCACCGACACCGGCAGCGGCGTGCGCGACGGGCGAACAGCGCCGAGTGCTCAGGACGGAGCGTGCACGCGCTGCTGTGCGGCGAGCAGCCCGACCTCGGCGATCGCCTGTACCGCGTCGGCGGCGTCGGCCAGCAGGATCGGCAGCGTCTTCTTCTCGGCTGCGGAGAAGTCACGCAGCACGTAGTCGGCCGGGTCCTGCCGACCGGGCGGACGTCCGATGCCGACCCGGACGCGCATGAACTCGTTCGTGCCGGTGGCCTTGATGATGTCGCGCAGCCCGTTGTGCCCGCCGTGGCCGCCGTTGCCCTTCAGGCGGACGGTGTCGAACGGCAGGTCGAGCTCGTCGTGCACGACGACGAGGTCGGCCGGGGTGGCGCTGTAGAACCCGAGCACCGAGGAGACCGGTCCGCCCGAGGTGTTCATGAACGACCCGGGCTTCGCCAGCACGAGTCGTGTGCCGCCGGGCACCAGGCGCCCCTCGGCGACCTGGTTCGGCGTCTTGTGCTTCTTGAACGTCGCTCCCATGCGGGAGGCGAGTTCGTCGAGGACCATCTGGCCGACGTTGTGGCGGTTGCCGGCGTAGTCGGGCCCGGGGTTCCCGAGCCCGACCACGACGAGGATGTGATCCGTCACAGCGTCGACCAGATGTCTCCGAATGGGTGTTACTCGGAGTCCGCGGCGCCCTCGGCACCCGACTCGGCGCCGGCCTCGGCCGAGGCCTCGTCCGCGGCGTCGTCGTCAGCGGTGCCACGCGGGGTGACGATCGCGACGACCAGCGCCTCGGGGTCGGTCTCGAGCTCGGCGCCCTCGGGGAGCTCGAGCTGCGAAGCGTGGATCTGCACGCCGTCCTCGAGGCCCTCGACGTTCACGGAGACGTGCTCCGGGATGTCGGTGGCGAGCACGAGCAGCGAGATCGTGTTGAGGTCCTGCACGTGGATGGTGCCGGAGAAGGACTCGCCCTCGATGACGACGGGCACGTCGACCGTGACCTTCTCGCCGCGGCGGAGGACCACGAGGTCGATGTGCTCGATGATCTGGCGCACCGGGTCACGCTGGACGTCCTTGACGAGGGCGAGCTGCGCAGCACCCTCGATGTCGAGGTCGACGACCGCGTTGGCGGTACGGACGAGCAGCATGGTCTCGTGACCGGGCAGCGAGATGTGCATCGGCTCGGTGCCGTGACCGTAGACCACCGCGGGGATCTTGTCGGCCGCGCGGAGCTTGCGAGCAGCGCCCTTGCCGAACTTGGTGCGGACTTCCGCTGCGAGCTTGGTGTAGTCGGCCATGGTGCCTCCTGGTGTCGTGGACGACGCCGGGGTGCCGGCATCGTGGGGGTCTGTGGTGTTGCAACTCGAACGCGTGCACGCGTGAGGAACGATCCCAGGGTCTTGCCGGGTATCCCACCGCGTCGATCACGGCCGCGCGTGCGCAGCCCTCGCCGAAGTCAGTCACCGAGTCTAGCAGCACCGTCCGGGCGTGTCGCACGTCACGATCCGGACGTGCGCCGGGACGGACGGGAGGCCCGTGGCCGTCCCGCCACGGGCCTCCCGTCCGTCGTCCCCACGCGGCGGGCGCGGGGCGCTCCCCCCAGGACCGCTCCCCGCGAACGCCGGGTCAGTCGACGTCCGTCGGTGCCGCCGGGGCGAGCCGCGCGATCACGCGGTCGAGGCGGGCGTCCACCTGCGGCTGCCGCGTCGAGCCCTTCCGGAGCGCGGCCGCGTCGGTCGCGGTGACGTGCAGCAGCCGTTCCCACTCCGCCGCGTACAGCGCGCCGCGGTAGCCGGATGACTCCTGGCACGCGACGTCCCGTTCGGCGACGGCGACCTCGGCCTTCCCCGGATCGTCCGAGAACAGGACGACCCGGTCGCCGTCACGGGCGCTGACGTGCATCGAGGGGGTCGGCATGCCCTCCGGACCCGCCGGCAGGTCCGGCACACCGGACGGCGCCATGCAGGTGCGCCACCCGGCCGCGGCCGTGCGGACAGGGTCGTCCTGGCGTGCGTCCAGCGCCGCCAGGTACGTCAGGCGCTGGGCCAGTTCGGACGCGGTCTGCTCGGTGCCACGGAGCGTGGTGCCGAGGGTCCCCCGGGCTGCGTTCCAGCAGCGGGCGGCCACGTCGTCCGGGAGCGCGGCGAACGCGGCCTGGCGGTCCGGGTCGTACCCCCACTGCCGCATGCCCTCGTGGTTCGCACCGGCGGCGGACGGCCCGTGGTAACCGCGGGTCTCGGCGAGCGCCGCGGTGAGGGGCCGGGTGGTCGCGAGTGCGGGTGAGGGGTTCGCCCGAGTGGCGGTGTCGGCCGCGTCGTCGTCGGCCTGCAGCCCGGTCGCGGTCGCCCAGGGAGCCGGGTCGTCGATGCCGGCCTTCCGCAGGCAGGGCTGGGCCACGAGGTCCTCCGCGTACGCGGTCTTCGACGAGGCCGGTGCGACGAAGGCGTCGAGCGGCATCGCCCACGCCGTGCTGTCCTGTTCGACGGTGGGTGCGACCGCGACGTCGGCGCGTTCGGGCAGGCCGTGGATGACGGCGGCGGCCAGCCCGGCGAGGACGACGACGAGGGTGCCGGTCTTCGCGACGCGGTTCGTGATCTGCATGGTTCCCCCTAGGCGCGGACGAGGCCGCGTTCGTGTGCGGTGATGACGACCTGGATCCGGTTCCGGAGTCCGAGCTTCGTCAGGACGGCGCGGACGTGGGTCTTCACGGTGGCGTCGCTCAGGAAGACCGATTCGGCGATCTCCGCGTTGCTCAGCCCCTTCGCGACGAGCAGGAATACCTCGCGCTCGCGGGCCGTCAGCGCGTCGAGGACCTCGTCGCGTCGGTCGGTCACGGCCGGGGTGCCCTGCGCGCGCAGCAGGTCGAGCGCCTCGGCTTCGGTCGGAGCCGGTCGGCCGGCGTGCACGTCGCGGATGGTCGCGATGACGACCTCGGGCAGGGCGTCCTTCGTCAGGAACGCGGCGGCGCCGGCGCGGAGTGCGGCGAGCACGGCATCGTCGCGGCGGATGGTCGTGAGCGCGACGACCCGTGGGCGGTCCTGGGTCGAGGCGACGAGACGCGTCAGGGTCTCGATGCCGTTCATGACCGGCATCCGCAGGTCGAGCAGCAGTACGTCGGGGTGTTCGGCGGCGCAGAGCTCAAGGGCGGCGGCACCGTCGCCGGCGGCCCCGACACAGGTCATGTCGTCCTGGGCATCGACGAGCATCTGCATCCCGGTGGCGAACAGTCGCTGATCGTCGACGACGGCGACGCGGACGGCGCTCATCGGACGTGCTCCGGCAGGACGGTGTCGTTGTCGGTGTCGGCCGTCGCCGTGGTCGGCACGGCGACGGTCGTCGGCAGCCACGCGGTGACGACCCACTCGTCCGGGGTGTCGCCGACACCGGCACGCAGCCAGCCGCCGGACAGTCGGGCACGCTCCTGCATCCCGGCGACACCGGACCCGACACCGGACCCGACACCGTCGAGCTCGACGAGGGGTTCACTCCCCCGTGACGTCACGACGACGCCCAGCCCCGGACCGCGCCAGTCGAGCGCCACCCGGGCCGTCGCTGTCCGCCCCTGGTGCTTCAGCACGTTCGTCAGGCTCTCCTGCACGATCCGGTGCAGCGCACTGGCACTGCCCGCGGGCAGGAGCCCGGCGCCGTACTCCTCGAACGTCGCGGTCATCCCGAGCTCCCGCATGTCCTCGACCAGGTCGGGGACGTCGGGCAGCCCGTGGCGGTCGGCGTCGTCACTCGCCTGGATGCGTTCCACCAGCGCCCGGACGTCACCCAGTGCCGAGCGGCTCACGTCGGCGATGTCCTGCAGCGCCCGGGCGGCGTGTTCGTCCCGCACGGCGATGGCCGCGGCACCCTGGGCCTGGGACACGACGACCGCCAGTGAGTGGGCGAGCGAGTCGTGCACGTCGCGGGCGATCCGTGCGCGTTCCTGCTCGGCCCGGAGCTCGGTCGTGGTCACCTCGGTGCGGCGTTGCGCCTCGATCACCCGGACCCGGGCGAGGCCGATCCGCCACGCGGCACCGATGGCCACACCGACCGCCCAGGTGACACCGCTGACCCCGACGAACGCGAAGGTGATCGTGACGAGGTCGGACCGGGTCCCGCCGGAGTTCCCCACCCAGCTGCCCCAGACGTCCTGGTCGGCAGCGGTCGGGACCGCCATCGCCCAGGCGGCCGCCGCACTCGCGAGCAGGAGCACGGGGACCGCCAGGTAGCGAAGCAGGTCGGACCGACCGGCGCCGACGACGCCGACGACGATCGCGATCGCCAGGTACTCCGGCCAGGTCGTGTCGGTCGGCCGGGTCAGCAGCCGGGCCGCCTGCAGGAGCGGGATGCCGACGACCAGTCCGAGCGCGGTCGCGGGCATCCACGCGGAGAGGCCGATGGCGACGGCGAGGGCCGACACCACCACGACGTGGTCGGCGAGCCCCGCACGTCCGGCCTCGGCGACGATCCAGAGCACGAGGTACACGGCGCCGGCGGCGGGGGCCAGCAGGTGCCGGTACCGGCGGAGGAGGGAGGTCATGACGCGAGCGTATGGGCCGCGCCGGACGGGGACCGAGCCGTGCGGCAGCTTTTCATCCGAGGTGATGAGGTCCGACCGGACGGCTCAGCGACCGACCTTCCGACGGTGCTCCTGCGCGGCGCGGAGGACGTCTCGCGCCCGGTCGCTCGCCGCCTCGGCCTCGTCGCGGGCTGCCTCGAGCCGGGTGATCTCGGCCTCGGCCTGCTCGAGGGCACGCTGGAGCTCCGCGCGGCGCTCCTCCGCCTGTTCGAGATCGGCCTCGGCGGTGTCGAGTGCTGCGTCGGCGTCGCGGGACTCCGTGCGCGCTGCGGTCTCGGCCTGGCGCGCGGCCTTCCGGTCGGCGGCCGGGTCACGTTCCGGTTCGGGTTCGGGATCGGGATCGGGTTCGGCGTCCGGCTCCGGGGCGTCGCGCTGCGCGGGCCTGGAGGCACGGCTCGCCTTCCGCGCGCCCCTCGCCTGGGAGATGGGGATGGGTGGGGCATCGCTGCCGGACCAGGCATCGGGGACCGCGTCCGGATCCGCGAGCGCCCCGTCGAGGTCGGCCGCGTCGAACCCCACGCTCTCGAGCGCCGTCACGAGCAGCCCCGACCGGACGGCCGCGCCGGCGTGCGGGTCCGCCATCGCCGCCTCGATCGTCGACCGGACCTGCTCGAGCACCGCCGGGGTGACGGGGTGTCCGGCGTCGGATGCCAGGTCCGCACCGGCCTGCGCGAGGGCGTCGACGACCTCGGCGCGCTGCCGACGGAGGGTCCGGATCGCGTCGGGGTCGGCGTCGGCCTGGGCCTTGCGGAGCGCCGGTCCGAGGTCGACGGCGTCGTCGAGGGCGCCGTCGCGGGCGAGCAGGTCGATCACCCAGGCCGCCGGGGCGGGCTTCCGGAGCTTCCCGATCGCCGTGGCGAGGGCACGGTCGTCCTTCCGCACCGCGCGCGCTCGTGCGGTGCGCTCGGCGACGAAGTCCTGCGGCGCGACGAGCAGCAGCTCCCTGGCGACGTCCGCGAACTCCATGTCACCACTGTGCCCGCTCTGCACCCTGCCCGCCGGATGGCCTGCCCGCCGCTACCAGTCGTGGACGGTGCCGTCGGCCAGGCGGTTGAACGGCAGGTACGCCTGCTCGTAGGGGTACTTGCCGGCTTCGTCGACGTCGAGGCTGACCCCGAGGCCCGGCTCGTCACCCGGGTGCAGGTAGCCGTCGGTGAACGTGAACGTCTGGTGGAACACCTGGTTGGTCTGCGGGCCGTGCTGCATGTACTCCTGGATGCCGAAGTTGTGGATCGCGAGCCCGAGGTGCATCTGCGCGGCGAGGCCCACCGGGGAGATGTCGGTCGGTCCGTGGAACCCGGACTTGACCTGGTAGAGCGCCGCGTACTCCATCGTCTTCTTGAGCGGGGTGACGCCGCCCATGTGCGTCACGGCCCCGCGGACGTAGTCGATGAGCTGGTCGCGGATGATGTCCTTGAAGTCCCAGATGGTGTTGAAGACCTCGCCGATCGCCAGCGGCGTCGTGGTGTGCTGCCGCACGAGCTTCAGGGCCTCCTGGTTCTCGGCGGGGGTGCAGTCCTCGAGCCAGAACAGGTCGTAGGGCTCGAGGGACTTGCCGAGCTTGGCGGCCTGCAGCGGGGTCATCCGGTGGTGGCCGTCGTGCAGCAGCGGCAGTTCGGGGCCGAACTCGTTGCGGACGGCCTCGAACACGGTGGGCACGTGGCGCAGGTAGGCGCGGGTGTCCCAGTCCTCCATCGCCGGGTACGCACCGCGCTGGGCGGGCTCGAAGTCGTAGCGGACGCCGGCGTTGCCCTCGGTGGTCCTGTTCGACGCGATGCCGTAGATGGACTCGAGGCCGGGGACACCGGTCTGCACCCGGATCGAGCGGTAGCCCTCTTCCTGGTGTTCGCGGATGGAGTCGAACAGCTCGGGCAGCTCCTTGCCCGAGGCGTGGCCGTACGCCATGAGCCCGGTGCGCGATGCCCCGCCGAGCAGCTGGTACAGCGGCATGCCGGCGACCTTCGCCTTGATGTCCCAGAGGGCCATGTCGACGGCGGCGATCGCGGCCATGGTGACCGGACCACGGCGCCAGTACGACGACCGGTACAGGAACTGCCAGGCGTCCTCGATGCGGCTGGCGTCACGGCCGACGAGCAGCGGGACGACGTGCTCGGACAGGTAGGCGGAGACCGCGAGCTCACGGCCGTTCAGGGTGGCGTCACCGAGCCCGGTGACGCCGTCGGCCGTGGTGAGCTTGAGCGTCACGAAGTTCCGGTTCGGACTGGTCACGATGACCTCGGCCCGCTCGATCAGCTGCCCGCGGTCCGCCGAGGCCCAGGTGTCCGGACGGCCGGCGGTGGTCTCGGCCGGCCCGCTGTCGGCGGCGCCGGGGACCGGAGCCGCGGGGTTCGTGGTGTTCGTGTCGGTCATGCGTGGACTCCTCCGTTGGAGTGTTCGCGGGCGCGTGCCGCGGCGGTGCGGATGGCGTCGGCCGCCGCCGTCACAGCGGCGACCACGGGGGTGGTGTCGAGTTCGGGCGCGACGACGGCCAGGACGTCGTGCACATCCGAGTCTGGCCCGGGGGCACCGGGATCGTCCACCAGGTCGGACTGCTCGGTGACGTGCAACCACCACGCGGCGAGGGCGGTCGCCGCTCCGGTGCCGATGCCGGCCGAGGGGTCGCGGGCGAGCCGGTGCCGCACGACGTCGACGACACGGACGGGCAGCTTCTGCGAGCCGCCGGACGCGATCTGCCGCAGCGTGTGCCGGATGCGCGGGTTGGCGAACCGCTCGACCAGGGCCGCGCGGGCGTCGGTGACCTCGGCCTCGGGCAGCGGGAGCTCGAGCGCGGCTTCGTCCCAGAGCTGCTCGACGGCGGTGCGGCAGACCGGGTCGTCCATGGCCTCGGCCACGGTGTCGTGGCCGAGCTGCAACCCCAGGTAGGCGAGGAGCGAGTGCGAGCCGTTCAGCAGCCAGAGCTTCCGCTGCTCGTACGGGGTGACGTCGTCGACGATCCGGACGCCGGCCGTCTGCCACGCGGGTCGGTCGATCCCCGCGAAGGCGTCCTCGAGTACCCACTCGGCGAACGGCTCGGTGACGACGGGGACCCGGTCTCCGGCGAGCGCACCCGGCAGTTCCGACAGGTGCGCGACGTCGGTGTCGGTGGTCGCGGGGGTGATCCGGTCGACCATCGAGCTCGGGAACGCGACGTTCGCCTCGATCCAGTCGCGCAGGTCGTCGTCGGCGACGGCGTCGAGCACGGCACCGCGCAGGACCTCCCCGTTGTGCGTCAGGTTGTCGAGACTGACCAGCGCGATGCGCCCGGAGCCGGCGGCACGGCGGGCGTCGAGCCCCGCCACCAACCGCGCCGGCACGTCGGAAGCGGGCCGGTAGCCCTGCTCGGTGACCGTCAGCGTGACGATGGTCGTCTCGGGGGACGCGACCAGGTGCCTCCAGGCCGTGTCGTCGCTGCCCGGGTGGGCGGCGACGATCGTGTCGACCACCTCGGCTCCGTCGCCGGACGCGGCTCGGGTGACCAGCGTGTACCGGCAGTCCTGCGCGGCCAACGCGTCCGCCGCCGCGGGCGAGCGGCCGGTGAAGGCGGTGATGCCCCACGGCTCCCCCGTGGTGTGGGCGGTGTACCAGGCGAGGTGGGCGCGCGCGAAGGCCCCGACCCCGACGTGCACGATGCCCGGTCGGCGCTCCGTCATGCGGTCACCGGCACGAGGGAGCGGAGGTACGCCAGGTTGTCGGCGGTGCGGGCCTCGAGCGGCAGGTCGGTGGAGAAGTCCTCGATCGTGACCCACCCGTCGTAGCCCACCTGGCGGAGCGCGTCGAGGTACTCGGAGACCGATGCCCGGCCGGTGCGCAGGGGCGCCCACTCGTGCTGCCAGATCGAACTGCCGTCGGCACGGGTGTCGCCGGTGTCGACCCAGCGGGCGTTCTTCACGTGGGCGTGTGCCAGGTACGGCCCGAGCAGTTCGAACGCGGCGAGGTGGTCCTCGTCACCCTCGATCACGAGGTTGCCGAGGTCGTGGATGACGCCGACGTGTGCGGGGTCGAGACCGTCGATCAGCCGCAGTGCTGCGGAGGCCGACGGTGTGATGGTCATGTGGTGCAGCTCGACCAACACCTTGACGCCGAGTTCGGCCGCGCGGTCCGCCGCCCACTCGAGGTCGGTGCGGGTGCGGTCGAAGAGCTGCGGGTAGGTCTCGCCGGTGCGTTCCTTCTCGGCTCGGTAGTTCGGCATCGTGACGCGGACCTGCCGGGCACCCAGTTCGCTGGTCACACGCAGCATCGTCTCGACGCCGTCGTGGTCGGCGGCCGGTTGGTAGCCACCGATGCCCGAGTACTCGAGCCCTGCGGCGTCGGTGACCCGGGCGATCTCGCCGACCCGGTCGCGGATGCCGGTGTACTGCCACGTCGAGTCGTTGCCCGCCCAGAACGACCGCTCGGCGGGGACCTCGGCGCCGTCGGCCGGGCGGTCGTCGACGATGCGCCACTCGATGCCGTCCCAGCCCTGCGCTGCCAGGGTCTCGGCGGCCACGGACGGGGTCCAGTCGGGGGTGGAGGCGGTGAACACGGAGAACTTCATCGGACTGCTCCTTCGGTCGCGGTGGCGGTTGCGGGTGTGCCGACGACCGGCACCACGTCGTCGTACTTCCCCTCGATCACGTCGTCGATGCGCACGGGCTGCCCGAGCGTCGCGCTGACGTAGAGCCCGCGGACGGTGGCGAGCGAGACCAGGGCCGCGTCGACGGTGACACCCGGTTCGCGTCCCTGCCGGATCGCGTCGACGATGTCCGTGTACTGCCGAGCGTGCCCCGCGGCGAAGTGGTCGGGTTCAGCCGGGCCGCCGACGACGTGCTCGGGTGGGACGACCTGGTCCTTCTGATCGACCGCACCGGCGACCGCGGTGGCGTTCGACGTCGTCGCGGCGGACTCGAGCGTGGCGGTGTCGGGGGCGATGTGGAAGTACGCGAGCCGGTCGTCGTCGACGATGGCGGAGCCGTGCGTGCCGTACACGGCGTACCGGGCGGAGAGCCCCGGGTACGCCGCGGTCGTGCAGTGGACGACCCCGAGCGCTCCGCCGGCGAACCGGACGGTGGCGACGGCGGTGTCCTCGACCTCGATGCGGTCGTGCGCGAGCAGGCCGGTCTGGGCCGAGATCTCGACCGGACGGCCGAGCGCCCAGACGAGCAGGTCGACGGTGTGCACGCCCTGGTTCATCACCGCGCCGCCGCCGTCGAGCGCCCAGGTGCCGCGCCAGTCACCGGAGTCGTAGTACCCCTGCGACCGGTACCAGGCGACACTCGCGAGCCCCGAGGTCACGGTGCCGAACCCGCCGTCGTGCGCGGCCCGGGCGACGGCTGCCGACGCCGGGTCGAAGCGGTGCTGGCTGATGACGCTCGTGACGAGCCCACGGTCGCGAGCGGCTGCGGCGAGCGCCGCGATCTGCCGGGCCCGGGGCATCGTGGTGTCGAGCGGTTTCTCGATGACGACGTGCTTGCCGGCGGCCAGGGCGGCCTCGGCCAGCTGCACGTGCATGCCCGAGGGCGAGCAGATCGCGACGACGTCGATGTCGGTCTGTTCGATCGCCTCCTCGATGGTGGACGTCGTGATCGGGCGGGCGGCACCCAGCTCCTGGACCGCGTCCGCCGCACTCGTGGCGGCTTCGGGCACGGCGTCGACGAGGGCGACGACCTGCAGGTCTGGGTGGTGCACGGCGACGGTGGCGTGGTGGCGTCCGATGACACCGGCGCCGACGACGGCCAGGCGGAGCGGGTTGGTGGGTTCGGTCATCGCAGGGTGACTCCGATCTGGTCGGTGAGGGTGCGGAAGGCCCGTCCGGCACGACCGAAGGCCGCGGGGCCGGAGAACCCGCCGAGGGAGGTGAAGTCGCTGAGGTGCGGCTCGAGCGAGGCGTACCCGGAGTAGCCGGCGTCGCGGAGCGCGGTGAGGGTCTGGAGCAGTTCGCCGTCGCCCTCGCCCGCCGGCACCACCGACGAGTCGGCGGCGAGGGCGTCCTTGACCTGCAGGTAGTCGACGTAGGGGGCGAGTTGCTCCCAGCCGTCGGTGAAGGGCCGGACGCCGCACTGCACGTAGTTCGCGTTGTCCCAGGCCAGGCGGAGCGCGGACGAACCGACGCTCTCGACGATGTCGAGCACGCGCGCGGGGACGTCGCCGTAGATGTCCTTCTCGTTCTCGTGCAGCAGGGTCACGCCTTCGCGCTCGGCGAGGTCGGCCAGTGCCCGCATCCGGACGAGGACGTCGTCGCGGACGTCGTCGGGTGTGCGGCCCTCGAAGTAGAACGAGAAGATCCGGATGTTCGTCGTGCCGAGGGCGTGCGCGGCGCGGATCGCACGGGCGAGTCGTGACACCTCGTGCTCGACGGGTTCGTCGACGGGCACCTTGCCGATCGGCGAGGCGATCGCGGACACGGTCTGCCCGCGCTCGTCGAGCAGCCGGTGGAGTCCGGCGAGCTGGTCCTCGTCGAGGTCGACGACGTTGACGCCCCAGGCGCTGCGGACCTCGATGGCGCTCGCACCGAGCGCCTGGAGGACCGCGACCTGGACGACCGGGTCGGCGTCGATCTCGTCGCCGAAACCGGAGAGTTCCCAACTGAGCTGGTCGGTCATGGTGTCCTTTCGTTCGGACGGGAGGCGCGTGGCGGGGCCGCCACGGGCCTCCAGTCCGGTTCTGGGTTGCGGCCTACTTGACGGAGCCGGCGGTGAGCCCGCCGACCAGGTAGCGCTGGAAGATCAGGTAAAGGGCGACGACGGGGACGGCGCAGACGATCGAGGCGGCCATCATCTGGCCGTAGATCGGGACCGCGCCGCCCTCTTGGGTGGTGCCGAGCACCTGCAGGACCACGGCGACCGTCCGGGTGTTCGGGGTCGTCATGATCGTTGAGAACAGGACGTCGTTCCAGCCGAGCAGGAAGGCGAAGATCGCGGACACGACGATGCCGGGCCACGACAGCGGGAGCACGATCTTCGTCAGGATCTTCGTCGAGCTGGCGCCGTCGATGCGTGCCGCTTCCTCGAGTTCCTTCGGCAGACCGCGCAGGTAGGTGACCATCACCCACGTCGAGAACGGCAGGGCGAAGGTCAGGTAGGTGACGAACAGGCCCCAGCGGGTGCCGATGATCTGCACGCCGGTGGCGCTGGCGATGTTCGAGAACACCACGAAGACCGGCAGGAGCAGGAGCGTGCCGGGGATCGACTGCAGGGCGAGGAGCCCACGCAGGATGGTCAGCCGCCCGAGGAACCGGAACCGGACGAGCACGTAGGCCGTCGACACGGCGAGTGCGGCACTCGCGACGGCGACGGCACCGGCGGTGAGCATCGAGTTCACCAGTCCCTCGCCGAGGGCGACGGTGGACCAGATCTCGACGTAGTTCGACAGGGTGAACTCGGACGGGAAGTACTCGCCGCGGGCGACGGCGACGTCGGAGTTGACGGAGCCGAACAGGATGTAGAGCACCGGGACGGCGATGAACGCGATGATCACCGCGATGACGGTGACGAGCAGCCAGCGCGGCAGCAACCGGGTGACGTCGGTGTCGTAGGGGCGCTTGCTCCGTCGCCCGCCGTTGCCGGTCGTGATGCTCTCGGTGAGCGTCGCGGTGGGGCGGGTGCGGGTGCTGAAGGACGTGCTCGGGGTGGTCATGCGCGTGCTCCGTCGATGTCGGCGGCGGTCGGGGCGGCTGCGAGCGTGGCGCGGTCGGCGCGACGCTGCTTCCGGTTGGGGCCGGCGTCGTCGCCGGTGTCGAGCTTGACCGCCCGCAGGTAGACGAACAGCGGGATCGCGACGATCACGAGCGAGCAGATCGCCATCGCCGCGGACAGGCCGAAGCGGAACGACTGGAAGCTCGCGATGTACGTCAGGACGGGCATCACCTCGACGCTGGACGGCAGCGGGATGCCGAACAGCACGAACGGCAGCGTGAAGTTGTTGATGTTGTGCAGGATCGAGATGATCACCGCGAGGCTGAGGGGTCCGCGCAGGTACGGGAAGATGATGTACCGCAGCTTCGCCCACCAGGTCACCCCGTCGAGCGCGGCGGCCTCGTGCACCTCGTTGTCCACGGCCTGCAGCCCCGCCAGGGATAGCAGGTAGACGAAGGGCCAGCTCGTCCAGATCATCACGCCGGCGAGCGCCCAGTACGACGCGGAGCCGTTCAGCCACAGCACGTCGGTGTGCAGGATCGAGTTCACGACCCCCTGCGGCTGGAGCATCGTGCGGAAGAACGTGCCGACGACGAACGCGGGGAGCACGTACGGGATCAGGTAGATCGAACGGACGAGCCCGCGACCGGGGAACCGGTTCTGCGTCGAGATCGCGGCGGCGACCCCGATCGGTACGGTCACGGCCGTGACGAGCACCGACAGCGACACCGAGATCCAGATGGAGTGCA
Source organism: Curtobacterium sp. MCPF17_018 (assembly GCF_003234135.1). Taxonomy (NCBI): domain Bacteria; kingdom Bacillati; phylum Actinomycetota; class Actinomycetes; order Micrococcales; family Microbacteriaceae; genus Curtobacterium; species Curtobacterium sp. MCPF17_018. Next base: position 204,915 of record NZ_QKSJ01000005.1, read on the forward strand.
GCAGCGGCGAGTTCGTGAACGCCTCGGTGAAGTTGGCCAGCCCGACGAACGGGGCGCTGAACCACTGGCGGAGCGTGTACTGGTCGAGGTCGAGCATCGCGATCCAGAAGCCCACCAGGAGCGGCACCACGATGACGGCGAGCATGAGGACCCCGCCGGGCAGGAGCATCCACAGTGGACGCTCCCGTTTGTAGAGGGGCGTCTTGCCGGCGGGACGGACCGGTCGAGGGGGCGCCGCGTCGGTGCGGGGCCTGGTCTGCGTGCTGGTCATCACAGACCTCCGTTCTTCTGACGGTCGAGGGTGGCCTGGGCGTCCTTCTGGGCGTCCTGCAGTCGTTTGCGGAGCTGGTCGTCGGTGACCTCGCCGGACTTCAGCGACGGGATCGACTGCACGACCACGTCGACCAGGGCGAGCTGGATGTCCGACCAGGCGCCGGTGAACGCGGTGGGCTTGGACAGGCGGCCGGCGTCGATGATCGGCTTGAGCTGCGGGTTGTCGGCCGCCAGGTCGGCGGCGGCGGACGCGTTGGTCGGCAGGTTGCCGAACAGGTCGTAGTACTCGAGCTGGGCCTTCGGCGCGCTGAGCTGCTTGACGAACGCGAACGACAGCTCCTGTTTGGTGCCGTAGTCGGCGACGACCCAGTTGTCGCCGGACAGGATGCTGGCGGCCTCGATGCCGTCGGACGGCCGTTCCGTCGCACCCGGCGGGACGGTCGGCAGCAGGGCGAACTCGTACTTCCCGTCGACCTTGGTGTCCTGGAACGAGTTGATGGCGGTGGTGGTCGTCATCGGGAAGAACGCTGCCTTGCCCTCGGTGAACTGCGCGAGGGCCTGGGCGTTGTTCCAGCCGATCGCGGCCGGGTCGACGACACCGTCCTTCGTCACCCAGTCGAAGTAGGTGCGGTAGGCGTTCTCGACGGCTTCGCTGTCGATCTCGGCCTTCGAGCCGTCGACGATCGTGTTGCCGGCGTTCTGGGCCATCCCCCACACGAACTTCCAGGGGTCGAAGCCGTCGGCGTAGGCGATCGCCAAGCCGTGGCGTCCGTCACCCGTGGTGGCCTTCGCGTCGGCGGTCAGCTCGTCCCACGTCGTGGGCATGTCGGTGATGCCGGCCTTCGCGAGCAGGTCCTTGTTCACCGCCATCACGAACGGACGGCTGGCGAACGGGATCCCGATCTGCTTCGACGCACTCGGACCGGAGATGCCGAACGACGCGGGGTCGAACTGGTCCTTGCCGCCGATCGCGTCCCACTCCTTGGTGCCCATCTCGACGAACGCACCGGTGGCGTACGCGGTCGGGGTGAAGGTGGTGCCGATCGCGTAGACGTCGGGGCCCTGCCCGGAGATGACGCTCGTCTGGATCGCGGTCAACTCCTCCTGCGCGGACGAGTAGGTCTCCCACTGGATGTCGGCACCGGTCGTGCGCTTGAACTCGGCGGCGGTGTCCCGCTGCCACTGCTTGCGTTCCTTGGGGTAGGTGGTGTCCGCGCCCATCATCACGCGGAGGGTGTTCGGGTCGTCGCCGCTGCCGTTCACCACGGCACATCCCTGCAGGGACAGTGCGGCGAGGGCGACCACGGCGACGGCACCGACGAGGGTGCGGACTTGCAGTCTTCGCGTCTTCACGGGGGTTTCCTCCTCGAGACCTCCTCCGAGCGGCGCTGCTCGGTGGCACCACTGTTCCGCCGTTGGCAACATGCGGCAACCGGTTGCCACTTGTTGCCAGACGCGAATACGTTCGGCCTCGTGAAGGACCTCTCGACGGACGGCAGCGGGCGCACGGGCGGTGCTGCCGGCACCGCCGCTGGTGCCGCGCATCGCGTCACCATCCGCGACATCGCCGACGCCACCGGGGTCGCCGCGTCCACCGTCTCCCGCGCCCTGTCCCTGCCCGACCGGGTCAACCCCGTCACCCAGGAGCGCATCCAGCGGGCAGCCCGCGAGCTCGGCTACGTCGCCAACTCGACGGCGCGGGCGCTGACCTCGGGCCGTACCCGCGCCGTCGCCGTGCTCGTGTCCGACATCACGAACCCGTTCTACTTCGACGTCATCCGCGGCACCCAGCACCAGCTCGCCGGGGCCGGCTGGACGCAGCTGCTCGTCGACACCGAGGAGTCCGCCGACGCCGAGATGGCCGCACTCACCGCCGTGGGGGCGAAGGCCGACGGGGTCGTGCTCACGGCGTCACGCCTGTCCGATGCGCAGATCGCACGGTTCGCCGAACGGATCCCCCTGGTCGTCGTGAACCGCCGGCCCACCGGCGTGCCCTCGGTGCTCATCGACACCCCCGGCGGGGTGGAGCAGGCGGTGCAGCACCTGGTGTCGCTGGGACACCGGGAGATCCTGTACGTCGCCGGGCCGGACAGCTCGTGGTCCAACGAGCGTCGGTGGCGCGCCCTCGTGCAGGTCGCCAAGCGCCTGGGGATCCGCGTCGCCAGGGTCGGGCCGCACGCACCCTTCGTCGACTCCGGCGCCGCGGCCGCCGACGCCGCCGTGCACGCCGGTGCGACCGCGTGCATCGCCTTCAACGACCTGATCGCCATCGGGATGCTCGCCCGGCTGCGCGAGCGCGGGGTCCGCGTCCCCGAGGACATGAGCATCGTGGGCTGCGACGACATCTTCGGCGCCGACTTCTGCAACCCGCCGCTCACCACGATGACCTCGCCGATCGAACGCGCCGGCCGGGTCGCGATCCGGATGCTGCTCGGACGGCTCGGCGCGCTGCCCGCCGACGAACTGCCCGGGGAGCACATGTCCGGCGCCGTCGCCCTGCCCACCCACCTGACCGTGCGCGAGTCGACCGGGCCCGCGCCCGCCTCGGCACACCGTCCGTCCTGAAGGAGTCGATGATGACCCAGACCAGCAGCACCACCCGGCTCGCACCGCACCCCGACCGGCTGTTCCCCGCCGACCCCGGGGCGCGAGCCGTGGCACGCACCGTGTACGAGGCGGTCAAGGACGCCCCGATCATCTCGCCGCACGGGCACGTCGACGCGGCGCTGATCGCCTCGGACCAGCCGTTCAGCGACCCCGCATCGCTGCTCATCACCCCCGACCACTACGTGCTCCGCCTGCTGCACGCGAACGGGGTGGACCTGGCCGCGCTGGGACGCGCGGACCTGTCGGGAACGCATGGCGTGCCTCCAGGCCGAACCATCTGGCGGCAGCTGGCGGAGCACTGGGACGACTTCCTCGGGACCCCCGTGCGCTACTGGTTCGAGACGGAGCTGCACGACGTGTTCGGGCTCGACCAGGCACCGTCCGCCGCGAACGCGGATGACCAGTACGACCACATCGCCGGCCTGCTGGCGTCCCCCGCCTTCCGGCCACGCGCGCTCTTCGACGCCTTCGGCATCGAGGTCCTCGCCACCACGGACGGCCCGGCGGACGACCTCGCTGCGCATGCGCAGCTCGCGGCGGACCCCGGCTTCACCGGCCGGGTGCTCCCCACGTTCCGCGCGGACGCCGTGTTCGACCCGGCGCGGTCGGACTGGAGGCCCGTGGTCGCGTCGATCGGCGAGGCCGCCGGCATCGACACGGGCACCCACGCAGGGCTGTTGGCGGCTCTCCGCGCACGTCGCCGGTACTTCATCGAGCACGGCGCGACCGCCACGGACACCGGGGTGCTCGACGCGGGCTCCGCTCCCCTGCCGTCCAGCGAGCGGGAACGCATCCACGCGGCGGCGCTGCACGATGCGTCGTCGATCACCGAGGCCGAGGCGACGGCGTACCGGCACGACATGCTCTACCGCTGGGCGGAGATGAGCGTCGAGGACGGCCTCGTCATGCAGCTGCACCCCGGGGTGATCCGAAACCACCACACCCCGACGCTCGAGCGCTTCGGGCCGGACACCGGGCACGACCTGCCGGCCGTCGGGTCCTTCACCGAGCCCCTCCGGCCGCTGCTCGAGTCCTTCGGCACCGCTCCCGGGTTCCACCTGGTGCTCTTCACCGTCGACGAGACCGTCTTCTCGCGCGAGATCGGGCCGCTCGCGGGCTTCTACCCCGCCGTGTACGCGGGCGCGCCGTGGTGGTTCATCGACACCCCGGCGGCCATCGGGCGCTACCGGTCGGCTGTCACCGACTCCGCGTCGTTCACCAAGACCTCCGGGTTCATCGACGACACCCGCGCGTACTGCTCCATCCCCGCGCGGCACGACATGGCGCGGCGGGCGGACGCCGCGTACCTGGCGTCGCTCGTGGTCACGCACCAGGTCTCCGAGGAGGACGCCGTCCGAACCGCCCGGCGCATCGTGTCCGACATCCCGCGGGCGACGTTCAAGCTCTGACGCGGGCGGGCGCGGCGGGGGTGCTGCCGCGTGGTGCGAGGTTCCGTGCTTGGTGCTGCTGGGTGGTGCGAGGTTCCGTGCTTGGTGCGAGGGTTGCCGGGTCGCACGGGACACGGAACCTCGCACGGTTCCGCGCTGCGGCGGTACGGTCGGCGCATGACGGAGCGGGTGACGGCGGCGTACGGCGCTCGAGCTGACGAGTACGCGGCGCTGCTCGGGTCGATGGACGCCGTCCACCCCGACGACCGAGCCCTCGTCGACGCCTGGGCAACCAGTCGCAGCGGTCCCCTGGTCGACGCCGGGTGCGGGCCCGGTCACTGGACGGCGCACCTCGCACGGCAGGGGCACCGTGTCAGCGGCATCGACGCGGTTCCGGAGTTCGTCGAGCACGCACGACGGACGCACGGCGCCTCGGTCGACTTCCGGGTCGGGTCGCTCGACGCGCTCCCGCTCGCGGACGGCAGCGTCGACGGGATCCTGGCCTGGTACTCGGTGATCCACCACGAGCCGTCGCGGATCGGTGGGGCACTCGCCGAGTTCCGTCGGGTGCTCACCCCCGGCGGTGGGCTGCTGCTCGGGTTCTTCGAGGGCGCCGCGGTCGAAGCCTTCGACCACGCGGTCGTCACCGCGTACCGCTGGCCGGTCGCGTCCCTGGCGGCGCTGCTGGACGAAGCGGGCTTCGACGTCGTGGACGCCCACACCCGCACGGACCCGGGGCACCGGCCGCACGGGGCGATCAGTGCGGTGCGCCGCTGATCGGCCGCGGTGTCAGGGCTGCCAGCCCGGAGTGACGAGTCCGGTCTCGTAGGCGAACACGACGAGCTGCGCGCGGTCGCGGGCACCGAGCTTGATCATCGCTCGGGAGACGTGGGTCTTCGTGGTGAGCGGACTGACGAACAGCCGCGCGGCGATCTCGGCGTTGGTGAGTCCGACCGCCACGAGCTGCATGACCTCGCGCTCGCGATCGGTGAGCACCGAGAGGCCCGGCGCGAGGGACGACGGCTTCGCGTGGGTGGCGTACGCCTCGACCAGGGAACGGGTCGCACCGGGTGAGAGCAACGAGTCGCCGGCCACCACGGTGCGGACGGCGCGGAGGAGCTCGGCGGGTTCCGTGTCCTTCACCAGGAACCCGGCCGCCCCGGATCGGATCGCCTCGAAGACGTAATCGTCCTGCTCGAAGGTCGTGAGGATGACGACGTGCACGCCGTCGAGGTCCGGGTCATCGCTGATGCTGCGGGTGGCGGCGAGCCCGTCGGTGCCGGGCATGCGGATGTCCATGAGCACCACGTCGGGTCGCAGCGCCCGGGCAGCGTCGACCGCAGCGTCCCCGTCGCCGGCCTCGCCGACGACCGCCATGCCGGGTTCCGCGTCGAGGAGCGCGCGGAGGCCGGCACGGATGAGGACCTGGTCGTCGACGAGCAGGACGGTGATCGGGGTCATGATCCGGCTCCGTCCGCGACGTCGATCGAACCGGCGTCGTCGGTCGAACCGCCGGTACTCATCGGCAGGCGTGCCACGACGCGCCAACCGCCGTGCGTCGTCGGACCCACGGACAGCTCTCCGCCGACCGCGGCGGCGCGCTCCCGCATGCCGATGATGCCGTTGCCGGTCGCGCCGAGGCCGTCTCGTCGCGCGAAGCGGTCCGGGACGGCCGACGGGTGGTCCTCGACGATCAGGTCGACGACGTCGGCCCCGACGGTGACCACGACCGACGTGTCGTGACCGGGGGCGTGCTTCATGACGTTGGTGACGGATTCCTGCACGATGCGGAAAGCGCTCCGGCTGCTGGTCCCGGTGACGCTCGACGGGTCGCCGTGGATCCGGAGATCGACCGCGACGCCGGCGGCACGCGCACGATCGACGAGCTCCGCGACCCGATCGAGGCCGGGAACGGGACTCCGATCGGGTCCACCGGTGCTCGCGGGGCCGCCGTCCACCGAGCGCAGCACGCCGAGGATCGTCCGGAGCTCGACGAGCGCATCGCGGCTCGAGTCACGGATGTTCAGCAGGGCGTCGTGGGTCTGCGCGGGGAGTCCGTCACCGAGGTGCAGAGCCACGCCCGCCTGCAGGTTGATGAGGGACATGCTGTGCGCCACCGAGTCGTGCAGTTCGCGGGCGATGCGCACACGCTCCTCGCCCGCCCGCACCCGTTCGGCTTCCGCACGCTGTCGACGGCGTTCGGCGACCCGCTCGACCTGCACCCGGACGAGTTCGGACACGGCGATCGTCACCGTCAGCCACGCCGCGCACAGCAGCACAGCACCGAGGTCGAGCCCCGGAGCCCGGCCGAGCAGCACGTCGGCCGACGGGAGCACCAGGACGGCGGCGGCAGCGGCCACCGCCACGGTCCGTCGGTGGCCCCGCAGCCACGCGTTCGCGATGGCCATCGTGAGCGCCGCCACGAAGGGCCCGCGGGGGCTGACGACCAGGGCGTACCCGACGGTTGTCGCCAACGTGACGAGCAGCACCGATCGTGGCCACCTCCACCGCCACGGCAGGACGACGACGCCGGCCACGAGGAGCGCGCCGGCGAGTGGGCCGAGCACGACGGGATCGACGCCGCCGATCGCACCGTGTCGTGCCCACGGCGGACCGCCCGGCCCTGCGACCGTGATGCGGGACGCGAGGATCGTGCCGACGATCTGCACGACGGCCACCGGCAGGACCCGACCGGACCGGGCGAACCGCTGACGCCCCGGCCAGCGGTCGCCAGCCAGGTCGCGGTCGTCGTCGCGTGGCCCTGTCGTCATGGGTCGAGCCTAGGGACGTCGGTCCGCCCCGGCATCGACCGCAGGGGTGCCTGTGGACTACTCCCCGGGGAGTAGGTCCCTGGTGAGGAACGACCGCAGTACGACCGCGGGAGCAGACGGAAGTGGGGCTGCGCGGCGGACGCGTGGCGGGCCTCCAGGCCGGAGAGTCGACGTGTCGCGACAGCGGCCCCGAAACCGACCACAGGAGATCACCGTGTTCACGTCCATCACCGCATCCGCACTCACGACGGCAGCAGCCCACGGCCCGTACTGGCAGGGCGGCGGGTTCCCGTTCTTCCTGTTCCCCGCGTTCTTCTTCTTCGCGTTCCTCGTCGTGTTCCTGGTGTTCGGGGTGCTCCGACGAGGGAGCTGGCGCGCCCGCTCGGACGCCCGCGGTGTGCTGGCCGACCGGTTCGCTCGCGGCGACATCGACGCCGAGGAGTACCGCGCCCGGCTGTCCGAGCTCAGCCGGAAGTGACCGCGAGCGCGGCGAGGATCTCCCGCACGGTGTCGTCGACCGATCCGTCGATCGACACCGCGACGGCGGCCTCGTCGGGCTGCGGCCGCTCGAGGGTCGCGAACTGCGAGTCGAGCAGCGTCGTCGGCATGTACTCGTGCTGGCGGTGGGACTGCCGTTCGGCGATCAGGTCGCGCGGCCCGTCGAGGAAGGCGATGACGAGACCCGGCGCGGACTCGCGCAGACGGTCCCGGTAGGCGCGCTTGAGCGCCGAGTTCGCCATCACGCAGCGGGAGCCGTCCGATTCGACCGCGGCGATCCGCTCGGCGCAGGCGTCGAGCCACGGCCAGCGGTCCTCGTCGGTGAGCGGGGTGCCCTGCCGCATCTTCTCCTTGTTGGCGACCGGGTGCAGGTCGTCGGCGTCGACGAAGACGCACGGTTCGCCCTCCGCGACCAGGGCGTCGGTGAGCGCCTGGCCGATGGTGGACTTGCCGGAGCCGGAGACCCCCATCACGAGGACGGGCGGGTGGACAGCGAGCTCGCTCATCCCTCCACAGTATTGATCCGGTGAACTCTGGTCCCCAGTTCCCGGAACACCTGTGCGATCCCAGACCACCGGTCGTAGGTTGGGCGCCAACGTCAGGACAAAGGAGACCCTCGTGGCAGACAACAACGGTCGGGCGAACATCGGAGTCGTCGGACTCGCAGTGATGGGCTCGAACCTCGCCCGCAACCTCGCATCGCGCGAAGGCAACACGGTGGCGGTCTACAACCGCACGTACGCCCGCACCGAGGAACTGCTCCAGGAGCACGGCGACGCCGGGTTCATCGCGTCCGAGGACATCGACGGGTTCGTCGCCTCGCTGTCGAAGCCCCGGACAGCCATCATCATGGTGCAGGCCGGCAAGGGCACGGACGCCGTGATCGGGCAGCTCGCCGAACGGTTCGAACCGGGCGACATCATCGTCGACGGCGGCAACGCGAACTTCCACGACACCATCCGACGTGAGCACGACCTGCGCGAGAAGGGCCTGAACTTCGTCGGTACCGGCATCTCCGGTGGTGAAGAGGGTGCACTCAAGGGCCCGTCGATCATGCCCGGTGGCTCGAAGGAGGCCTGGGAGACGCTCGGGCCGATCCTGAAGTCGATCGCCGCGGTGGCCGAAGGTGAACCGTGCGTGACCCACATCGGCACCGACGGCGCCGGTCACTTCGTCAAGATGGTGCACAACGGCATCGAGTACGCCGACATGCAGCTCATCGCCGAGTCGTACGACCTGCTCCGTCGCGTCGGCGGGCTCTCGGTGGAGGACCTGGTGCAGGTGTTCGACGAGTGGAACAAGGGCGACCTCGAGTCCTACCTGATCGAGATCACCGGCGAGGTCCTCAAGCAGCGCGACGCCGACACCGGCAAGCCGCTCGTCGACGTCATCCGTGACGCGGCCGGCTCGAAGGGCACCGGCGTCTGGACCGTGCAGAACGCCGTGGGCCTGGGCATCCCCGTCTCGGGCATCGGCGAAGCCGTGTTCGCCCGCGCCGTCTCGTCGAAGCCGACGCAGCGTGCCGCCGTGCAGCAGTCGATCAAGAACCGTCCGCAGATCGCCGAGGTGCCGGACACCTTCGCCGACGACGTCCGTGCGGCGCTCTACGCCTCGAAGGTCGTCGCGTACGCGCAGGGCTTCGACCTCATCATCGCCGGGGCGAAGGAGTACGGCTGGGACATCGACCTCGGCAACGTCGCGAAGATCTGGCGGGGCGGCTGCATCATCCGGGCCCAGTTCCTGAACCGCATCGTCGAGGCGTACGCCGAGAACCCGAAGCTCGAGTCACTGCTCGTCGACCCGTACTTCGCGAACGCCGTCGCCGAGGGCGAAGCCGCCTGGCGCCGCATCGTCGGCATCGCGGCCGCGTCGGGCGTCCCTGCGCCGGGCTTCTCGTCCGCGCTGTCGTACTTCGACTCGCTCGCGTCCGACCGGCTGCCGGCGTCGCTGATTCAGGGCCAGCGCGACTTCTTCGGCGCACACACCTACCAGCGCATCGACAAGGACGGCACCTTCCACACGCTGTGGTCCGACGACGACCGCCGCGAGGTCGAGCAGGAGCCGTCCACGCACTGACGACCGCGCCCGCTGCCGACGACCGAGGTCGGTGCGGGTCATCGCAAGGAGGGCCTCGCCGACCCCGGGGCCCTCCGTCGCGTCAGGCGACGATGCGTTCCCGCGCCAGGTCGGCGACGAGCCGGTCCAGCCGCGGACCGCGCCCGAGCAGCCGACGCGAACCCGGGGCGGTCCGGACGAAGAAGGTCGCCACGGCGGGGGTGTCGTCAGGTCGTACGTGGTGGATCGCCACCGCACAGGCGCGGCGAGCGCCACCGGACCCGCCGGGTCGCGGCGAGCCGCCGGGTTGCCCCGCGCCGCCGGCCTCTGCTGGACCGTCGAGTCGTTCCGAGCCGTCGAAGCCTTCCGCCACGTCTTCGAGCCCCACGTGCACGACGCGACTCCACCGGATCACGAGCAGCCGGGTCGCCCGCCGTTCGTCGAGTTCCCACAGGGAGGCCTCGGTGGCGCCGAAGGCCCACGTCACGCGCGAACCGAGGTGGGTGTCCGGACGGATCTCGTCGACGACGCCACGGAGTTCCGGTGTCGGCGCCGCCGGCACGAGCCACACCGTCGGGTCGATCCGCCGGATGGCGAGCGCGAGGGCCTCGTCCGCCTGCCGCCGCCGTGCCGTGGCGGTCCGTACGACGGCGACCACGATGACCACGACGCCGAGGCCGATCGCGCCGAACTCGACGATGCCGTACCAGGAGAGGTCGACGCCCGGCGCCGTGGAGACGACGACGATCCGGGTGATCAGGAGGGCCAGCCAGACGGCGACGATGACCCAGCGCAGGGTGGCGAGTCGACGTGCCGGCGACATCGGTGTCCGCCGTGCACCGCGGGCACGACCGGACCGCGGGACACCATCCGGACGCTGCAGCACGGTCCGATCCTCCCACGAGCCGCGCGCCACCTGCTGGCCGAACCCGATGAACGCGCGGGGAAGCGCGCGCACACAGCCCACGAGCGGCCGGGCGACCTACGCTCGGGCGGTGACCACCGAGACGACGGACGAACCGATCGGTCGACCGACGGCGGGTCCGTCGGACGGCCCGAGCGGGCCCGACGGCCCTGTGACCCGACGTTGGACGCTGATCGCCGCGATCGTCGGCGTCGTGGCCGCCGCCGCGTTCCTCGGTGTCGCCGAGTTCGGCGCGCTGCTGCTCGGCGGAGCGGGCAGCCCCCTGGTCGCCGTCGGGTCCGCCGTCATCGACCTCGCTCCCCCGGGTGCGAAGGACTCCATGGTCGCCGTGTTCGGCACCGGGGACAAGGTCGCCCTGTTCGTGCTCATGACGGTGATCGTCATCGCGATCAGTGCCGGCGCCGGTGTCCTCGAACGTGTGCGCCCACCCTTCGGCGCCCTCGTGTTCGCCGCCGGTGGTGTGCTGGCGCTGCTGGCCGTCAGCACCCGCTCGGGCAGCGGGACGCTCGACGGCGCCCCGACGGTCCTCGGCATCGCGGCGGCAGTGGTCGTCCTGCGCCTGCTGCTCCAGCGGCTGCGCCGGTGGGAGGCCGCGGCGAGCGTGCCGACGGCGGCACCGCGACCCGCCTCGGCGGAGCGTCGGACGTTCCTGGTCTGGGGCGTCACGACGGCGACCCTCGCGGTCGTGGTGGGCACCGCCTCCCGGCTGGGGTCGTCCGCGATGCAGGCGGCCGCTGCTGCCCGGCGGGCCATCCGGCTGCCCGTGGCGGCGACCGCTGCACCGGCGGTCCCCGCGGGTGCATCGCTCGACGTCGACGGCATCACCCCCTACATCACGCCGAACGCCGACTTCTACCGGATCGACACGGCCCTGCGGGTGCCGCAGGTCGATCCCGCCGACTGGTCGCTCCGCATCCACGGTGCGGTCGAGCAGGAGGTCACGCTGACGTGGGACGAGCTGCTCGCACTGCCGCTCGAGGAGCACGTGGCCACCCTGAGCTGTGTGTCGAACGAGGTCGGCGGTGACCTCATCGGCACGGCCCGCTGGCTGGGCTACCCCATCCGGAAGCTCCTCGCCCGGGCACGTCCGACGGGCGACGCCGACATGGTGCTCTCACGGAGCATCGACGGGTTCTCCGCGGGCACCCCGCTCGACGTGCTGCAGGACGACGGCACCGCGGCGCTGCTCGCGGTCGGGATGAACGGCGAGCCCCTGCCGACCGAGCACGGGTTCCCGGTGCGGATGGTCGTGCCGGGCCTGTTCGGGTACGTCTCGGCGACGAAGTGGGTCACCGAGCTCGAGGTCACCCGGTTCGCCGACGCGCAGGGCTACTGGACACCGCGTGGCTGGTCGGAGCGTGGCCCGGTCAAGCTCGAGTCCCGCATCGACACCCCGCGGAACGGGTCGACGGTGACCGCGGGCAAGCCGGTGGCGATCGCCGGGGTCGCGTGGCAGCCGCACAGGGGCGTGAAGGCCGTCGAGGTCCGCGTCGGAGGCGGCGACTGGCAGCGCGCCGAACTCGCCGACTCGATCTCCGCGGACACCTGGCGACAGTGGGTGGTGCGGTGGACGCCGACCGCCGGCTCCCACCGCATCGAGGTGCGGGCGACCAGTGCGGACGGCGAGGTGCAGACGAGCGTGGACCGGCCGCCGGCACCCAACGGCGCGACGGGCTGGCACACGGTGACGGTCGACGCGCGCTGACGGTCCCGCAACGGGCCTGCGACACGCCCCCCTGACGGCCGTCGAGTGGGCAGGATGCGTCGGTTCGTGGGCGCGCGGGCGACACTTCGTGCCGCCTCGGCGAACCCGAGCGGCGTGTCGTGACCGCTCGTCGCAGGCGCGCTCCGGTCACCCGACGGCCTGGAGGCCCGGTGCCGGCCCGCCACGCCCCTCGCCGTGCTCGCGCGACACGCCACGTGCGTCGCGCCGGGGGTGCAGAAAGCGTCGGTTCGTGGGCGCGCAGGCGACACTTCGTGCCGCCTCGGCGAACCTGAGCGGTGTGTCGTGACCGCTCGCCGCCGGCGCGCTCTGGTCACCCGACGGCCTGGAGGCCCGGTGCCGACCCGCCACGCCCCTCGCCGTGCTCGCGCGACACGCCACGTGCGTCGCGCCGGGGGTGCAGAAAGCGTCGGTTCGCACACGCGCGGGCGACACTTCGTGCCGCCTCGGCGAACCCGAGCGGCATGTCGTGACCGCTCGCCGCCGGCGCGCTCCGGGCACCCGACGGCCTGGAGGCCCGGTGCCGGCCCGCCACGCCCCTCGCCGTGCTCGCGCGACACGCAACGTGCGTCGCGCCGGGGGTGCAGAAAGCGTCGGTTCGCAGACGCGCGGGCGACACTTCGTGCCGCCTCGGCGAACCTGAGCGGCATGTCGTGACCGCTCGACCCCGGGTTCGGCGGGCCAGCGGGCAGGGGCAGGGTCAGGGTCAGGCGGGCAGGGTCGCGACGACGCAGGTGCCGTCGACCTCGGCCTCCCGCTCGACCACGGCGGAGAACCCGGCGGCAGTGAACGCAGCGGCGGACGCCTCGGCCTGGGCCTCGGACACCTCGATGACGACAGCTCCACCGGGGCGGAGCCACTCCCCCGCACCCGCGGCGATCCGCCGGTGCAGGTCGAGGCCGTCCGCACCACCGTCGAGGGCGACGCGGTGTTCGTGCTCGCGGGCCTCGGTCGGCATGAGTTCGATCGAGGCCGTCGGCACGTAGGGGGCGTTCACCGCGATGACCGCCACGGCGCCGCGGAACCGATCGGGCAGCGGCGTGAACAGGTCACCGGCGACGACGATGCCGCGGTCCCCGATGTTCTCGGCCGCGACGTCGACGGCGTCCGGGTCGATGTCGGTGGCGACGAGGTCGAGCGCCCCGACGCGACCGAACAGGGCGACCGAGATCGCGCCGGCGCCGCAGCACAGGTCGACCACGCGGTCGTAGCGCTGCAGCCGACGCGCAGCCTGCTCGACGACGACGGTGGTGCGGGCTCGCGGCACGAAGACGCCTGGGGTCACACGGATGCGGTGCCCGTCGAAGGCGGCCCAGCCGAGCACGTACTCGAGCGGCTCACCGGCCAGCCGACGCTGCACGAGGGTGCGGAGTCGCACCGGCTCACCGTCACCGCCCTCGAGCAACAGGTCGGCTTCGTCCTCGGCGAAGACGCTCCCCGCGGCCCGGAGCCGGGCCGCGAGGGCGTCACGCGCAGGGTGGGTCAAGCGGCGCCGTCGAACATCGAGGTCACCGAGCCGTCGTCGAAGACCTCGTGGATGGCACGGGCGATGAGCGGGGCGATCGGCAGGACCTCGAGGCGGTCCCAGCGCTTCTCCATCGGCAGGGGCAGGGTGTCCGTCACGACCACGCGGTCGATGAACTCGCTCTGCAGCAGCTCGGTGGCGGGGTCCGAGAACACGGCGTGGGTCGCGGCGACGACGACACCCGTGGCGCCGGCGTTCTTGAGCGCCTCGGCAGCCTTGGCGATCGTGCGGCCGGTGTCGATGAGGTCGTCGACGAGCAGGCACACGCGGCCGCTGACGTCACCGACGATCTCGTGCACCGAGACCTGGTTCGGCACGAGCGGGTCGCGGCGCTTGTGGATGATGGCGAGCGGGGCGCCGAGCTTCTCGGACCAGATGTCGGCGACACGGACGCGGCCCATGTCGGGCGACACGACGGTGAGCGTCTTCGGGTCGAGGATCTGGCGGAAACGCTCGAGCAGCACCGGCATGGCGAACAGGTGGTCGACCGGGCCGTCGAAGAAGCCCTGGATCTGCGCGGCGTGCAGGTCGACGCTCATGATGCGGTGCGCGCCGGCGGCCTTGAACAGGTCGGCGACGAGGCGGGCCGAGATCGGCTCGCGGCCGCGGCCCTTCTTGTCCTGGCGGGCGTACGGGTAGAACGGCGCCACGACCGTGATGCGCTTCGCCGAGGCACGCTTCAGCGCGTCGACCATGATGAGCTGCTCCATCAGCCACTCGTTGATCGGCGCGGTGTGCGACTGGATGACGAAGGCGTCGCAGCCACGGACCGACTCGTCGAAGCGGGCGTAGAGCTCACCGTTCGCGAAGGTCCGGGCATCGGTCGGCACGAGGTCGACCCCGAGCTCCTCCGCGATCTCGGCAGAGAGCGCCGGGTGTGCTCGCCCCGAGACGAGGACGAGTCGTTTCTGGCCGGTTGTCTTGATTCCGGACAAGTGCGGTGCTCACTCCCTGACCCACGCGGGGTCGATGTCGGCGACGGGTGGTCGCCGGGATCTATTCGCCGTTCGCGAGCCGAGCAGCCTCGGCCGCCGGTGTGCCGGGTCGGTGTTCCTCGACCCATCCGTCGGTGTTGCGCTGTGGGGCGTAGCTGATCGCGAGCGATCCTGCCGGAACGTCCTTGCGGACGGTGGTCCCGGCGCCGGTGTACGCACCGTCACCAATCCTAACGGGGGCGACGAACACGTTGTGCGAGCCTGTGCGGACGTTCGAGCCGACCTCGGTGCGGTGCTTGTGCACGCCGTCGTAGTTCGCGGTGATGGTGTTCGCGCCGATGTTCGAGTCCTCGCCCACCTCGGCGTCGCCGATGTAGGACAGGTGCGGGACCTTGCTGCCGCGGCCGATCCGGGCGTTCTTCGTCTCGACGAAGGTGCCGATCTTGCCGTCGTCACCGAGGATCGTGCCCGGCCGCAGGTAGGCGAACGGGCCGACCGAGGCGCCGTCCCCGATCACGGCGAGGGTGGCGTCGACGCGGTTCACGGTGGCGCGGGCCCCGACCTCGGTGTCGCGGAGTGTGGTGTCCGGCCCGACGACGGCGCCGGCGGCGATCGCGGTGGCGCCGACGAGCTGGGTGCCCGGCAGGACCTCGGCGTCGGGCTCGATGGTGACGTCGAGGTCGATCCAGGTGGTCGCCGGGTCCTGCACGGTGACGCCGGCGAGCTGGTGGCGGCGGACGATGCGGGCGTTGAGTTCACGCGCGGCATCGGAGAGCTGCGCACGGTCGTTGATGCCGGCGACGAGCCACGGATCGGTCAGGGTGACCACGTCGATGCGCCCGCCCCGCTCGCTGATCAGCGCGGGGGCGTCGGTGATGTACTTCTCGCCCTGGGCGTTCGCCGTGGTGAGCGACGGCAGGGCGGCGCGGAGGTGCGCCACGTCGAACGCGTAGATGCCCGCGTTCGCCTCGGTGATGGTCAGCTGTTCGGCCGTCGCGTCCTTGTGCTCGACGACGCTGACGAAGGCGCCCGAAGCATCCCGCACGATCCGTCCGAGGCCGGTCGGGTCCGGGGCGATCGCACTCACGAAGGTCGCCCCGTTGCCGCCGCCGACGTGGGCGTCGACCAGGAGCCGGAGCGACGCGGCGTCGAGCAGCGGGACGTCGCCGGACAGCACCACGACGGCGCCGTCGAAGTCGGCGGGTAGTGCTTCGACCGCCACCTCGACCGCGCGGCCGGTGCCGGGGACGTCGTCCTGGTCGACGACGATCGCGTCGGGGGCGCGCTCGACGACCTCGGCCGCGACGAGGTCACGCTCGTGCCGCACGACGACGGCGACGTGCTCGGGGCTGAGCGACGACGCCGTGCGCAGGACGTGCCCGATGAGCGGCAGTCCGGCGAGCCGGTGCAGCACCTTGGGCGTGGACGACTTCATGCGCGTGCCCTGCCCGGCGGCGAGGACGACGACGGCGATGCGCTGGTCGGTCATGCACCCATCCTGGCGCACCGCGGCCCGAGCCGCCCGACGCGACCACGGCCCTGTGCCCAACCGTGCGCAGAACCGCAGCCTGTGGACGGAGCGGCACCGCGCCTCCAGGCCGCGCCGACGGCACGCCGTGGATCAGGCCCGCGCGCCCTGCGGTTCCCGCTTGACGAACGCCATCAGCACCAGCCCGGCGATGAGCACGACGACCACGCCGAGGATCCCGAACCGGGTCGACCCACCGACGGTCACCGCCACGCCGAACAGCGCCGGCGCGAGGAACGACGCGGCCCGGCCGGTGGTGGCGTAGAGGCCGAAGAGCTCCCCCTCGCGGCCGGGGGTCGCCAGCCGCGCCAGGTACGCGCGGGACGACGACTGCACCGGACCGACGAACACGGCGAGGGTCAGCCCGAGCACCCAGAACCACTGCGTCTCGTTGCCGGCGGCGAAGACCCCGACCCCGCACACGGCGAGGCCGACGAGCGAGACCATGATGAGCGCACGCGACCCGAACCGGTCGTCGAGGCGTCCGGAGACGAACGTCGCGATGCCGGCCACGACGTTCGCGGCGATGGCGAACAGGATGACCTGCGACGGCGTGAACCCGAACACCTGCGCGGCGACGATCCCGCCGAACGTGAAGACGGCCCCGACGCCGTCGCGGAACACCGCGCTGGCGAGCAGGAACGCGAGGACGTTGCGGCGCTCGCGCCACAGCCGTGCGATGTCCCGGCCGAGGTCCGCGTAGGCACTGAACACGCCGCCACCGCGGGTGCGGTCGGGCGCCGCCTCGGGCACGGTGAGGAACAGCGGGATCGAGCTGACCGCCAGCCAGACGGCGGCGATGCCGATCGCGACGCGGACGTCCCACTGCCCCGCGGCGACGGTGGCCGGCAGCTGCAGGAGCCCGCCGACGACCCCGTCGCCCCGGAAGTCCTGGATGCAGAGCACGAGCAGCAGGACGAGCAGCACGATCCCGCCGAAGTACCCGGCGGCCCACCCGATGGCGGAGACGCGGCCGGTGCGTTCCCCGGAGGCGACCTGCCCGATCATGGCGTTGTAGCCGACGCTCGCGATCTCGTAGGCGACGGTGCCGATGCCGAGCAGGGCTGCGCCGAGCAGCAGGTACGGCTGGCTCGGCGCCACGAAGACCATGCCGCCGATCGACAGCGCGACGCCGATCGTGGCGATGAGGACCGACCGGCGGCGGTGCCCGGACGAGTCCGCGAGCCGCCCCATGGCCGGTGCCACCAGGGCCACGACGATCCCCGCGATGGTCAGTGCGGTGGACACGACGGCCGCGTTGTGCGCGAGCTCCCGTTCCACGATCGCCTTGCCGGCCGCGGACGTGTCGGCGACGAGCGCCGGGTCCACGAACGCCCGGCTGGCCAGGTACGTGCTGAACACGAAGGTGGTGACGACCGCGTTGAACGCGGCGGAACCCCAGTCCCAGAGCGCCCAGGAGACGAGCGCGCGCCGGTCGGTGCGCTGCGGCACGACGGCGGCCGGTGAAGCGGTCATGCGCGAACCGTAGCGCGTCCCGGTGACGCGGCGGTGGCCCCGTTCCGGGTCACGTGCCGGATGGGAGGCGCGGGGCGGCCCGGCCCCGCGCCTCCCATCCGCCCTGTGCGCGCGTCCGCACGCCGCGTGCGCTTCCGCCGGGTCGCTCGCTCTGGTGCGAGGTCCCGCACTCCGTGCGAGGTCTGCGCGCCGTCACGGAGTACGGAACCTCGCACCGGACGACGCGCAGCCCACTCAGGCCGGGACGCCGCCGGGGTAGACGACGGACTTGAGTGACTCCGGGTCGGTGTCGCTCTCGAGGGCCTCGCGGACGTCGTCGAGCCCGAAGCGACCGGTGACGAGCGAGTCGAGGTCGACCTGCCCGGACGCGACCAGCTCGATGGCGACCGGCCACGTGTTCGTGTACCGGAAGATCCCGGTGACCGTGACCTCGAGGTTCTGGATGTGCTCGACCGGCAGCGTCATCTCGGAGTTGCCGAGCCCGACCAGCACCGCGGCACCCGCCGGACCGACCGCCCTGATGCCGTCCGACACCGCTCGGGGTGCACCGCTCGCGTCGATGAACGCGTCGACGGGGACGATGTCGGACGCGACGGACACGGCGGTGGGGTCGACGACCTCGGTGGCGCCGTACTCCAGGGCCCGCGCACGGCGCTCCGGCACCAGGTCGCTGACGACGATGCGCGAGGCACCGAAGGCCTTCGCGACCTGAGCGCAGATGATGCCGATCGGACCGGCGCCGGCGATGAGCACCGACGAACCGGGCACGATGGCCGCCTTGCGGACGGCGGCGATGCCGACGGACAGGGGTTCCAGGAGCGCGCCGGCCTCGAACGAGACGGCGTCGGGCAGGACGTGGGCGAACTCGGCCTCGATGGTGACGAACTCGGTGAAGGCGCCGTCGACCGGCGGCGTCGCGTAGAAGCGCATGTGCGGGCAGAGGTTGTAGCGGCCGGCCAGGCACTGCGCGCAGCGGTGGCAGGGGCGCTGCGGCTCGATGGCCACGCGCTCCCCCACGCGGGACGGGTCGACGCCCTCGCCGACGGCCTCGATCGTGCCGGACAGCTCGTGCCCGAGGACGAGGGGCTCCTCGACGACGAAGTCGCCGATGCGGCCGTGGCGGTAGTAGTGCACGTCGGAGCCGCAGACACCCACGGCGGCGACCCGGACGAGCACGTCGCCGGGGTCGACGGCGGGGACGGGGCGGTCCTCGACGGTGAGGTCCTGGGTGCCGAGCAGGACGCTGGTGCGCTGGGTGGAGGTCATGCGGGTCTCGCTTCCTCGGCCGCGTCGTCGCGGCCGGACGTGTGGGTGGTGGAGGGGGCGGCCGCGGGCGCCGCGGACGTGGTCGCTT